>DIAV01000120.1:3099-9283 GCA_002415895.1 Anaerolineales bacterium UBA5069
CCCCGCCGCGCATGTATTTGCTGTTTTCGCTTCTCCAATCGGGCTCTTGGGCCTCTCTCCCCTGACGTCGTATGGCACTCCTCTACGTTGCCATTGCCTTTGTGATTGGGCTTGTAGTTGCAGCCACTGCGGGCAGCGCGCTCTTTGGCTGCGGCTGGCCGGCGTGGCTTGCCCTTGTGCCCGCGGCCCTGCTCCCTGCGGCGCCGCTGCTCAACCGGTTGGAGCGGCGGCCCGCACCTGCCGTCTGGCCGGCTAGCGCTGGTTTTGTCGCGCCGCGGCGCTGGCCCTCGTTTGCGCTGGCAGGCGCGTGCGTGCTGGCGCTGGCCGCGGGCTGGCTGCACATGGCCGCGACGCCCCTCACCCCATGCTGGAGCAGCGCCGACGTTGCCTGGTACAACGTACCTGCCGCCACTGCGTATGACGCCGACGCACCGTGGGTAACGGTGACAGGCTTTGTGGACACCTATGTCGCGCAGTTTGACGGGCGCAGCCGCATAACCGTGCGCGCCGCCACGCTTGATGCAGGCGCAGGCGAGCAGCCGGCGCTCGGGCGCGTGACGTTGCTGGCCAATCCCGATGCGCGCCTCCAGTACGGCGCACCCCTGCGGCTGCGCGGCGTGCTCAGCACACCGCCTGACTTCCGCGATTTCTCCTACCGCGAGTCTCTTGCGCGCCACGGTGTCCACAGCCAGATGTCGCTTGTGCAGGTGGAGATCCTTGACGGCCCGCTGCAAGGCAATCCCTTCCTGCGTTCACTTTACAGAGTTCGCGCGCGCGGCGAGCAACTGATCAACCGTGCGCTGGCCGAGCCTTACGCATCGCTGGCCAATGGCATGTTGCTGGGTATTGAGTCCAACATCCCCGATGCGGTGCGCGCTCAATTCAACGACACCAGCGCGTCACATGTGATTGTGATTAGCGGGTCCAACATCGCGCTCATTACCGGCGTGCTGCTGGCGGCCAGCGCGTGGCTGCTGGGCAAACGCCGCGCCTGGCTGGCGGCGCTTGCGGGGATTGCCTTCTACACGCTGCTTGTGGGCGCCGAGCCGACGGTCCTGCGCGCGGCCCTCATGGGCGTGCTGGTGGTGATTGCCGCGGCAATGGGCCGCCAGAGCACCGCGCTGGTGAGCCTGGCCGCGGCTGTACTGGTGATGGCTGCAATCTCTCCCCATGTGCTGTGGGATGTGGGCTTTCAGATGAGCGCAGCGGCCACGGCCGGCCTGGTGCTTGTCGCGCCGCGCTTCAGCCGCGCGTTTGCCGCGGCATTGGCGCACGTCTGCCCTGCGCAACGGCCAGTACACAGTGCGGCAGGCGGCGCGCCCGCGGTGTTGCGGCTGCTGAGCGACAGCCTCGCCGTGACGCTGGGCGCATCGTTGGCTGTACTGCCCATTATCCTCTACGCGTTCCACCGCCTAAGCCTGGTGGGCATCCTCACCAACGTGCTGATTGTGCCCGTGCAGCCGCTGATCCTCTTTGCGGGGTCGGCTGGTTTACTGGCGGGGCTGATAGGCCTGTGGCCGCTGGCGCAACTGCTCTTCTGGGGCGCGTGGCTGGGGCTGGCGTGGACTGTGGCCGTTGTGGATGCGACGGCGCGCGTGCGCTGGGCGAGTGTGGCTGTGGGCGGCTTCGGGCTGGGCGCGTTGGTGGTTGCCTATGCGCTGCTGGCCGCCTTTGTGTGGTTGGCGCGCCAACGTGCGCCTACGCCTGCCCCTCCTGCTCAGGTTGCTGGAGGCCGTACCGGCGCGCTGCACCGCTCGCCGCTAACGTTGGGCACCTTGGGTGCGCTTGCGCTGATGGTGTGGCTGGCCGTGCGTGCGCTGCCTGATGGCCGACTGCACGTGCATATACTGGCCGTGGACAAAGGCATTGCCGCGCTGATTGAGACGCCTTCGGGCGCGCAGGTGCTGGTCGATGGCGGTGGTGATCCAGCGGCGTTGCTGACGGCGCTGGGCGGCGTTATGCCTTTCTGGGATCGCTCGCTCGATCTGGCGCTGCTCTCTGTGGCCGACAAGCACGCCGCGGCTACGCAGGCTGCCCTGCCCGCGCGCCTTGCTGTGAACGCAGCGCTCGGCCCGCCTGCCACGGGCACGGCAAGTGACGCCGCCGCCGATGCCTGGGTCCGCATGTGGGACGCCGCGGGTGTGCCCGTGACGCACACTGCGGCTGGGGGCTGGGTGGATTTGGGGGATGGCGTTGCGCTGTGGGCAGAGGGCGCGCCACCCACGCCGCGCGGCAAGGTGCAGCCCCTCACCTGGCGGCTGGTGTATGGCGATTTCAGCCTGCTGCTGCCGGGCAGCGCCACTTCTTTTGGCTTGCCCGCCGACGTGCTGCTCCTGCGCACCGCCGCCCATGCAGAGGCTGGCTGGCCTGCTGCGGCCGCTCCCAACCTAATGGTTGTTTACGGCGCGGCCTCGGCGGATGATACGCTCGGCAACCTGGCTGGCAGCACGCTCGTCTATCCAGCGACGGGCGGGCCGCTGGAAATCTGGAGCGATGGGGTTGCTTGGGGCTGGGCGGCGGAGTGAAAAACGAAGCGAGGCTTCCACACGCGGAAGCCTCGCTTCGTTTTCACTGATCATTGACCAATGATGTTCTTTCACCTTTACACAGCCACAGGCCTGGCTTCCATCTCTATGCCTTCCTTGCGCACTGAGGATGCGTTCAGGTCGAGGCGGAAGGTGAGGAAGAGCGCAATCAGCAGCATGGCGATTTCCAGCGCGAAGATTGAGCTATAGGCGGCAACTGCGCTGCCCGTGGCGCGCTGCACAATCTCGGCCGATGCGCCCCCCAGGAAGGTGCCCAGCGCGCGCCCCAGCGCGTTGGCCGTGCCCCATACGCCCATGAGCAGCCCCGCCCGCACCGGGCTGGAGAAACTCACGACGCCGGCGAGCATGGCCGCGCCTGCCAGCCCTGTGCCCAGCCCCATGACAAAGACCAGCCAGCGGAAGATCACGGCGTTGCCCATGATGCCCACGACGATCACTGCGGCGAAGGTCAGCGCGCTCGCGGCAAAGCCAATGCGCATAAGGTTCATGTAGCCAATCAGCGGCAGCAGAATGATGGCCGAGAGGAGCATGGAGATCAGCACGCCCGGCCCCCAGTATTGGGAGAGGCGCGTGGTGTCACCCACCGTCATGCCCAGCACCTCGCCGCCAAAGCCTTCCAGCCACACATCCTGCGCCAGCGTGCCCACAAAGGCGCAGATGATGAGTGTAAAGAAGATGCGCACCTGGCGGTCGGTCAATAGAATTTCGTCCAGGGTTTGGCGGAAGGTGCGCGCACGCACGGTGGCGCTCTGTGTGGGCAGGTTGGGATTGCGCGGCTCCTGCCAGGGGGCGGCCAGCGCTGCCAGCACCACGAAAACAAACATGACGGTAATGCTCGTACTCACAAGCTTCTGCGGGTTGAAGTCGTCCAGCGCACGGCCCAGCAGCCCGCCGGCAATGACAGAGCCAATGAGCGTGACGACCTCAATCAGCGTGGCAATCACGCGCCGCTTGCCGGGATCGTACTTGTCCGTCAGGAGCGCCTGAAAGCTCATGTGGGCAAAGCCGCGCCCAAAGCCGTAGAGGAGCAGGGCCAGCGTAATCCCTGCAATCAGCAGCCACGCGCCGGGTTCCACGCGCACGGTGAGCATGGCGGTGAAGACGACGCCCAGGCCGCCCAGGAACGCGCCGAGAATAATCCATGGTTCGCGACGCTTGCCCCACACGGGAAAGCCGTCCGAACGATAGCCAAGCCAGACGCGTATGGGTGATTCGAGGTAGGGCAGGGCGAACATGAGGCCTACAAGCGCCTTCGAGAGACCCACCTCCACAAGCAGAACGCGGTTGAGCGTGCCTGCCATCAGTACGCCCACAATGCCATAGCCCAATGCAAAGAGCGACAGGCGCACACCATTGGCCAAACCAAGCGCTTTCTTCACAATGCTTCTTCCTTGTTACTCATGCTGTGCATGGGATTTAATCCCTCAACAGTCACTGTTTGCGTTTGCACTGCCAGCACTGCCTGCATGGCCTCGGCGGCCGTTGCGCGCCCCTGCGCCACACAATCGGGCACGCCAATGCCGCGGTAGGATGCACCTGTCACATAGATGCCCTTGGGCAAACCGCGCTCGATCTTGTCCACACGCGCCAGTTGGCCCACATCGGCCTGCGGATAGGCGTTGGGCCAGCGCTGAATTGCGACCGCAATCGACTGCGCGTTGATGCCCAGCAGCAGGCGCAGCTCGCCCTGCACCGCGGCGCGCAGCTCTGCGTCGTTGAGGGCCATAATGTGGGGGGCGCTGCCGCCAAAGAATACACGCACAACCGTGTACTCCTGCGGAATGCGCTCGGGGAAGCGGGCCGACGTGACGGTGACGGCGTCGATTGCGCGATGCTCGCGGCGCGGGATCATGAGGCCGCTAAAGGCGTGGGCGGCGTCGAATTCGCGCGTGCGGTAGACAAGCGAGATCGTGCCGATACTCACGTGGCGGATGGCGTCCAGCCGCTGCGCCGATGGGCCGTCGATGCCGTTGATCAGCCGCGCGGCGACGTTGGCGGGTGTGGCCAGGATGACCACGTCGGCGGCCAGCGTCTGGCCATCGGCCAATGTCAGCACGTAGCCATTCTCGTTGCGCGCCAGTGCCTGCACGTCGGCATTCAGTTGCAGGCGCACGTTGGGCAGCGCGTGCAGGCGCGCGGCAAGTGTGTCCACCATCACCTGCGAGCCGTCGGCAAAGGCCATGAAGGCGGGGGGCATGGAAAGCCCCTGTGCCTCCAGCGCCTTGCGCTTGCGCGCCTTGGCAACGCCGCGCGCCACCGTGGCCACAAAGAGGCCGCCGTGATCGCGCTCCATTTCGCGCATGACGGGCGATGAAACCATGATGCTCTGATGCTGCGGGTCTGTGTTGTAGATGCCGCCCAGAATGGGGCCAACAAACTTGTCCAGCGTCTCCGGGCCCAGGCGGCGGCTGACAAAGCTCGCGAGTGATTCATCGTCCATGTCACGCCGCGCGCGCACCAGCGGCTCGGCAATGAGACGCAACTTGGCGCGTGTGCTGATGAGTGTGGAGTTGATGAATTTGGCGGGCGAAAGGGGCACGGGCTTGGGTTCGCCGTTGTCGAGCACGTAGGTGTTGCTCGTTTCGTTGCCTGCCTTCTGTACGGCATCCTGCAGCCCCAGTTCGCCGGCTAGCTCCCATGCGGCGGCCTTGCGCGTGATGAAAGACTCGGGGCCGCCGTCGAGCAGCAGCGTGACAGTGCGTCCGGCGTCGTCAAATGTAAGGCGGTCGGTCACGATCTTGCCGCCCCAGCGGTCGTCACGCTCAAGCAGTGTGACACGTGCGCCGCCTGTGGTTGCGGCCTCCCATGCGGCGCTGAGGCCGCTAATGCCGCCGCCTACAATCAGAACGTGCGGCTCTGCTTCTGCTGGTCTTGCACTGGCGGTGTTTGCAGGTGGAGGGAAGAAATCATTCACGAGAGTGAGGCTCCTTCTGGTCATTCAAAACGCCCACGCGCGTGGGCGCAAATCAGGCAACCGGCGGCGCCAAGGCGCGTGCGCCATGGAATTGCACTCATGGCGCTAGCGTGCAGGCTGTACCCAGCCCTGCAGGGCTTCCAGCAGTATCTGGTTGAGTGCGTGCAGGTGATCAGGGCGATCATTGAGCGCGGGGATGTAGGTGAAGCGGCCGCCCCCCGCTTCCTGGAAAGTGTGACGCGCCTCGCGCCCCACTTCGTCCACAGTCTCGAGACAATCGCCCGAGAAGCCCGGGCAGAGCGCCTGCACGCTGGGCACGCCCGCCTTGCCCCACGCCTCCATGGTTTCATCGGTGTAGGGGCGCAGCCACTCAATTGGCCCCAGGCGCGACTGGAAGGTGAGCCAGTATTCATCTTCGCCAATGCCCAGCGCCTGCGCCAGCCGCGCTGCGGTCGCGCGGCACTCGTTGGGGTAGGGATCACCCTTCTGTGCGTAGCTTTTGGGGATGCCGTGGAAGCTGAATAGCAAGCGCTCGGCGCGCCCCTCGGCCTGCCACTGCTCGCGAATCGTATTGGCCAGCGCAGCGATGTAGGCCGGGTGGTCATGATAGTGCTGAATGGTGCGCAGGGCAGGCACATGCCGCCACTGCTTGAGTTCATCAAATACGGCGTCAAAGGCCGTGGCGGTTGTGGTGGCCGAATACTGGGGAAAGAGTGGGAAGACA
>DIAV01000120.1:9290-9537 GCA_002415895.1 Anaerolineales bacterium UBA5069
ACGGGCGTTTGCAGCGCGCTGCTGAGCAACGCGCCCACGCCCGCCGCCTGCTTGCGCAGGTTGGCAATCAGCGGTGACCCTTCTTCGCTCCAAATGTTCTGGTAGAGGCGCGCCGACTTGCGCGGGCGCGTGTTGAGCAGAATGCCGTGCAAAAGTGGTTTCCAGAGCCACGGCGAAAGCTCAATGACGCGCGGGTCGCCCAGGAATTCGGCCAGGTAGGGGCGCACAGCGCGCGCCGTGGGCGCCT
>DIAV01000070.1:0-3488 GCA_002415895.1 Anaerolineales bacterium UBA5069
GTTACGTTGGACGAAAGGACACATCATGAGGGCTATACAATTGCGGTTTACACGGCAAACAACCCACCGCGCCACGCGCGCGCGTTGGCTGGGCGGGCTGCTGCTGGCGCTCCTGTTGGCGGCGTGCGGTGCAAACGGCGCTGCGCCAGAAGACGCCGTGGGTGCAAATGGCGACGCCGCAGCCGAACCTTCACAAGCCATCATCATTCTGCCCGAGGAGCCCGCCACACTCAACCAGTACCTGGCCGTCGCCGCGATCGTCAAGCAAGCCGCCGACGCCACCACAGGCTTTCTGGTTGTGCCCAACGAGAATGGCGTATTCATCCCCGTGCTGGCCGAAGCAGTGCCCAGCGTGGAAAATGGCGGCGTCTCCGCCGACGGAACCGTCGTCACATGGAAGCTGCGCCCCGATCTCAAGTGGTCCGACGGCGCGCCGCTCACGTCGGATGACATCAAGTTTACCTGGGAAGTGATCAGCAATCCGGCCAGTGGCGCGGTGGTCTCCTCGGGTTTCGACCTCATCGAGTCCATTGAGACGCCCGACGCGCAGACGGCGATCATCACCTATCGTGCGCCCACCCTCGCCTATCTCTCGCAATGGACGTATGGCCTGCTGCCACGCCATGCCACAGGCGCCCCCGAAGAGATGATGCAGTGGGCATGGAATCGCCAGCCTGTAACGGCAGGGCCCTATGTCGTCAGCGAGTGGAATGCGGGCGACAGCATCGTCATGGATCGCAATCCCAACTACTATGTCCCCGATCAGCCCTATATCGACCGCCTCATCTTCAAGGTTGTGCCCGACACCGGCGCGCAGGTGGCGATGATGGCGCAGGGCGAGGGTGTTGTGCAGCTCTGGCCCGGCGAAACGCGCGCTGTCTACAATGACATGGTGGAGGGAGAGGCAATCCTCACCGAAACGCCCGGCCAATGGACGATGACCATGTTCTTTAATCTGAGCGCACCGTTTGATGGCGACCCCGGCGCGCAGCCGCCCCATCCCATTCTGGGTGATCTGCGTGTGCGCCAGGCGATTGCTCACGCGATTGACTATGATCTGATTACCACCAGCGTGAACCCTGAGACAATCCCCACCGCAGGGGCCATTCCCTATGGCTGGTATGGTTGCGAGCAGGAACGGCTTTACGGCTATGCTGTTGACAAAGCCAACGCCCTGCTGGACGAGGCCGGCTGGGTGATGGGCAGCGATGGCATTCGCGTCGCGCAGGGCGCACAATATGCCGAAGACGGCACGCGCATGACGATCCAGCTCAACGGCTACACCAACTTCCAGCCGCTTGTGAAACTGGAGGAGGCGCTGGCCGAAATGCTCAAGCAGGTGGGCATTGAAGCCACAATCCAAAACGATGATTTTTCCATCATCTTCGGCGGGTGGGAGGATAACGCGCCCCGCCAACTGGGTAACTTCGATGTGCTGGTCTACGATACAAGCCTGCCCATGGACCCGCAGGCGCGCATCCATGACGAGCACCACTCGTCGGGCATCCCCAGCGCCGAAAATCCGGCGGGCGATAACAACTCGCGCTGGGTCAATGCAGAGGCCGACGCGCTGGTGGACGAAGCCGCCGCCACGATTGACCTGGCCGAGCGCAAGCGCATCTACTGCGAGCTCTCCAACCTGATTGCCACCGACCTGCCGCGCATCGTCCTCTTCCGCTTTACAGAGGGATTTGGCGCATCGAACCGGTTGAGCGGCTACACAGTCAACATGTGGGGCAGCCTCACGTGGGATGTGCAGAACTGGAAGCTGGAGTGAAAGCTGCACAGCTTGACGCAAGGGTGCGAGGGCGCTAAATGCTGCATCCTACAAGTAGGCGACGGCGCACGCAACGGCAATTAGTATTCGTCTAGAAATGAAGTGAGCTCATGAGTATTACCATGCCAACGATGTTTGGTGCGCCCGCCGACATCATTTTTCTCAATGCCGCAGTTTACACCGCCGATGTGCAGCAACCGGCGGCGCAGGCTGTGGCCGTGCGCGGCAACCGCATCCTCTACGTGGGCGACAACGGCGGCGCAATCCACCATCACGCGCCCCAAACGCAGGTGATCAACTGCCGCGGCCGCACCCTCATGCCCGGCTTCATCGACAGCCACTTTCACCTGCTGCTCGGCTCCCTGCAAATTGATCTGCTGGACCTTGATGATGTGGACAGCATCAGCGAGCTTGCAGAGGCTGTGCGCGCCTATGCTGCCGAGCATCCCGATCTCGAATGGATTGAGGGCGTACAGTTGCGCTACGCCGCGCTGGCCCACCAGCCGCAAACGCTCGACCGCCGCCTGCTTGATACACTTGTGCCCGACCGACCGCTTGTGCTGACGGCCTTCGACGGCCACACAACGTGGGCCAACAGCGAGGCGCTGCGACGCGCCGGCATCCTGCATGGGCGCGGTCTGCCGCCCGGCAACGAGATTGTTATGGGGGCCGACGGCACAGCCACGGGCGAACTGCGCGAGCCGGCGGCTTTCCTGCCTGTGAAGGAGTTGATCCCAGAACCCTCTGCGGCGCGCCGGCGCGCGCTGCTGCACAAGGGGCTGGCGCAGGCCGCACAGTATGGCATTACCAGCGTCCACAACATGGACAACAAGGATGATGCAATCGCGCTTTTTGCCGCATTGGAGGCCGAGGGCGAGCTTACCCTACGCGTCTATGTCCCCTTCGACATTCACTCGCACACGCCCGTGGAGGCGATTATCCAGGGCGCGGCACTGCGCGATCGCTATCCCGGCGGCATGGTGCGCGCGGGCGCCGTCAAGGTCTTTATGGATGGCGTGCTGGAGTCATATACAGCGCTGATGCTTGAGGAGTATGCCACCGCCCCCGGCAACCTGGGTGACGCGCTCCACAGCGCCGAGCGCTTCAAGGCCGTGGCCGCCGAGGCCGACCGGCTGGGGCTGCAAATCTTCGTCCACTGCTGCGGTGATGGTGCGGTGCGGCGCACGCTGGATGGCTTTGCGCACGCTCAGCAGGTCAACGGCCGTCGCGACAGCCGCCACCGCATCGAGCATATCGAGGTGATCGGGCCGGAAGACATTCCACGCTTCAAGCAACTGGGCGTCGTTGCGGCAATGCAGCCCTACCACGCGCCACTGCATGTGGAGGCAGGCGACGTTTGGCCGGCGCGCGCAGGCGCGCACCGGTGGCACCTGAGCTTTGCCTGGGAGACACTGCGCCAGGCGGGCGCGCACCTTGCCTATGGCAGCGATTGGCCCGTGGTGGGCATGAACCCCATGCTTGGCTTGCACGCGGGCATGAACCGCAGGCCGTGGGCTCCCGGCCATCCGGAGCAACGCCAAACGCTTGCCAATCTGCTCGCAGGTTACACGCGCGACGCGGCCTGGGCCGAGTTTATGGAGAAGGAAAAGGGGGTGGTGCGCGCCGGCTATTTGGCCGACCTGGTCTTGTTGAGCGAGGACATTTTCGCCGTGCCGCCCCAGGAAATGCTGCGCGTGAGCGTGGACATGAC
>DIAV01000070.1:3693-8430 GCA_002415895.1 Anaerolineales bacterium UBA5069
TTGCCTAAGCCGCAGAACGCAGGGGCTTGCGCTTGCCGAAGGCATCATTGATGGCCGTCTCGACGCGTGTGAGCGTGTCGGCAATCACCGCTTCGCTGTGGCTGTAGGAGAGGAACCACGGCTCGCGCGGGTCGTCATCCACAAGCACACCGTTGGCAATCAGCGCCTTGCCCAGCTTTCCAAAGAGTTCAGCGTCAAAGGTGCTGTAGGAGCGGTAATCCGTGGGTGCTTTGTCGCTGCCCAGCAGCACGCTGAACATGGACGGAACGCCGCTCACCACATGTACAATACTGCGCTGTGCGAGCAGGGCGCTGATCCCGTCCATGAGCGCGCGCCCGCGCGCAACGATTGTCTCGATCACCGGTTGCGATTCAATGATTTCAAGCGTTGCAGCCGCGGCCGAGGCGGCGACCACATTGCCGCAATAGGTGCCGCCGTGCGCCACGCGCCCCGGCTCCACAACCGCCATAATGGCATTGCGCCCGGCAACGGCGGCCACAGGGAAGCCGTTGCCCATGGCCTTGGCATATGCGGCCACGTCGGCGCGCACGCCGAAATACTCCTGTGCGCCGCCGCGCGCAACGCGAAAGCCCGTCTTCACCTCATCAAAAATGAGCACCACGCCATAGCGCGTGCAGAGGTCGCGCAGGCGGCGCAGCCACGCGAGATCGGCCACAATCCCCGCCACATTGCCCATCATCGGCTCCACCAGCACTGCGGCCAGTTCCTCGCCCTGCTCGGCAAAGGTGCGGTCGAGCATCTCCATGTCATTGTAGGGCAGCGAAATGAGGAAGTTGCGCACAGAGAGGGGCATGCCATCGGTGGCGCTCACGCGGTGGGGCTTGGCGCGCGGCCCCAGCATCTCGGCATTGGCCGTGGGGCCGCTGAACATCACGTAATCAAAATTGCCGTGATAGTTGCCTTCAAACTTGATGAATTTCTCGCGTCCGGTGTATGCGCGCGCAATGCGCAGGGCGTGCATGTTGGCCTCGGTGCCCGTGTTGCTCAAACGCACCTTGTCCATGCCCGTCATGCGTGTAAAGCGCTCGGCCACCTCAATCTCCACAGGCGTTGTGGCGGCAAAGAGCACGCCCGACTGGATCGCCTCGGCCACGCGCCGCGTCACTGCAGGGTAGGCGTGGCCCAGAATAATCGGCCCAAAGCCAAGGCGGTAGTCGATAAAGCGGTTGTCATCGGCATCCCACACATGCGCGCCCTCGCCCCGATAGATAATCGGCGTCTCGTCATCGCCCCAGTAGCGGAAGTTGGAATTGACGCCGTAGGGGATGTACTTCTTCGCTTCTTCAAAGAGTGCGCGCGTGCGTGTGTGTTGCATGGCGGCTTTCCTGGCGTTCTCGATCCGGTGCTAAGGCAGGGGTGAAGGTTGTTGCTCGTTGCTCGTTGCAGCGCGCGCGCCACGCCGCACTTCTCAATCGGTGGTTGCGCGCGGCGGGTCCCAGGCGTAAATCTCCTTGACAATGTCGAGGTAGATGAAAGTCTCTGCCTCGCGCACGCCCTCCACGCTGTAGAGCTTGTCGGTCAGGAAGCGCAGCAGGTGGGCGTTGTCCATGCAGGTGACTTCAACCAAGAAGTTGTACGCACCTGCGGTAATCGTCAGATAGATCACCTCATCAAAGGCGGCAATCTGGCGCGCAATCTCCTCAATGCGCTGGCCGTCCGCCTTGACACCAATCAGCGCCATGGTGCTGTAGCCGATCTTGAGGGGATTGGTGACCGCGGCAAACTGCAGGATGCCGCGCTCGTTCAACCGCTGCACGCGCTGGCGAATCATCCCCGGCGAGACGCCCAAGGCCGCCGCAACCGTGCTGAAGGGCAAGCGCCCATCACCCTTGAAGGCCTTGATGATGTCGCGATCGGTGGGGTCCAGCTCGTCGGCCATGGGCAACTCCGGGGCGAATGGTGCGCTGCGTCTCCTGCTGGCGACAGGATAAGCGCAGAATGCGCGCGTGTCAAGCCCCCAAAATGCACATTTTGCAGATTACGTGCCTGTTTTCTGCGCAATCGTTATTACCAACGCCATGAAGTGGCTCCGCGCGGCACAAAAAAGCGGGGGGCTGGATTGCCCCCCGCTGTCATGGGTTCAGTTGCGGCCGCGGCTAGATCTGCACAGCGTCGTCGCTTGCGTCCCCGTCGCCTGCATCGTCTGCAAGCGCGGCGGGCGGCGTGAGCAACGCCTCATCCGGCGCCAACTCGACAAGTGCGTCGGGCACGTCGGGCACGTCGGGCACGTCGGGCGCGTCAGTCGCGTCGGGCGCGACAGATGCAGCGTCAAAATCCGCAGGTGACCGAGGTGCGACATACGTAACGTGCGCCTCGGGTGCAGTCGGTGCTTCGGGCGCAGCGGGCGCGTCAGCCCATCCCGCCGCATCCAGTTCCTCGGCCACGCTGGGGCTGGCAGGGACAAAGGGATTGGCGGGCGCATCAGGCAGGGGCAGCAGCGGCGTTACGTGCGTGGTATTGCGCACAGGCGCACCATACTCGCGCGCCAACTGGCCATAGAGGTGATACTGCACCACCGTCGTCAGCAGTGTGGCCAGCGGCACAGTCACAATCAGGCCCACCACACAGAGCAGCGCGCCCACAATGGAGCCACCAATTGCAAGCACCATGCTGGCGGCAAGGTAGACCAGCGTGGCGACGATCACCGGACCCACATGCGCGCGCGTCCATTCCCAAATGGCCGAGACATCGAATGCGCTGCGAATCTCGTTATCACGCGCAAAGGCAATCGTAATGCCGGGCGAAGCCAGCGCAAGGAAGATGCCATAGATCGTAATCAGACACATGCCCAGCACCAGGAGCGGTACGCCGACAAAACCTGCGCCTCGGCTGCTGTCCGTCATGGCTGCGCCCACCGCCGTGGGAATCCACAGGACCATCAACGGCAGCGCATAAACCAGCACTGCCACAACATACTTGAAGCCGACAGAGAGGTCCTCGCTCCAGCGGTCCCATTCGGGCAGGGGATACTCAACGCCGTCGCGCACGTTTTGCAGCAGGCGAATTGCATAGCCGGTGAGGATGAGGAAACCAACCATACCGATCAACACCGGCGCCAGAATCGTACTAATCAACACAACGGCTGTGCCCACGCCCAGCTTTTCAATGCGGCGAGGGTCATCCAAATAGAAGGTAAGTGATTTGGTGATATCCATTCGATAGACTCGTTTCGTGGGACTTGGCGCACGCGCGACCATTAGGAATAAAGCAAATATAGCATAGTCTGGCAGACAGTACGCAAGTGGGTGCGCCGGGGTCGCGCTGTGATTCGCCTGTGCGTTGATGCTGGTGCGGCGTGGGTGATTCGCAAAATCCGTGTCTGGCAATTGCAATTTTGACACATACGCACGCGCCAATTATTCTGAATGCACAACTGCATAGCGGCTCTTATCCAGAGAGGCGGAGGGACCGGCCCGACGATGCCTCGGCAACCCGGCGTTTGTGCGCAAGCACGGCGGCCAGGGTGCCAAATCCGGCAGAGCAATCTGGAAGATGAGAGGGACCCGCGCGCTGCGCGTACGGCGCCGCCATAACTGGTATCCAATCCCTCCATCACCCTGATGCGAGGGATTTTTCTTGCGCCGCGGCGGGCAGTTTCGCAGTCAGCACGCGGCATGGGCCGCTGGCACAATCACGCGTCGTTTGGCACGCGTACATGGGAAACAGGTGCACCATGATCGTCATGAAATTCGGCGGCACATCGGTTGGCAGCGCCAGGGCTTTTGGCGCGGTGGCGCAAATCGTCAAGCAGAAGCACGCGGGCGAGGCGCAGAACGCGCGCCCCGGCGTCATCGTCGTCACCAGCGCCATGGGCGGCGTGACGAATCTGCTGATCGACGCGGCGCAGCAGGCCGCGGCGGGCGGCACAACCACCCACCATGAGGCCACAGCCGCGCTGGCGCAAAAACACATGGAGATTCTCAATGTCTTTGTCACCGACGAGAGCGAGCGCGCCGCCGTCGTGCGCGGCCTCGAGGATCGCCTGCAGGAATTTGACCGTCTCTGCAGCAGCATTGCCGTATTGGGCGAACTCACGCCGCGCGGCCTCGACCTTGTGAGTGGTCTGGGCGAGCGCATGAACGCACCTGTGCTGGCGGCTGTGCTGCGCGCCCATGGCGTGCCCGCAGAGGCCATTGATGCCGTTGACCTGGTTGTGACCGACACCGTTTTTGGCGGCGCCGAGCCGCTCATGGACTTGACGACGGCACGTTGTCACGAGCGCCTGCTGCCGCTGCTGCAACAGGGCATTGTGCCTGTGGTCACCGGCTTTGTGGGGGCCACAGTGGAGGGCGTGCCCACTACACTGGGGCGCGGCGGCTCCGATTATTCGGGCGCGATAGTGGGTGCTGCGCTTGATGCCGACGTCATCGAAATCTGGACGGATGTCAACGGTGTGATGACGGCCGACCCGCGCATTGTGCCCGAGGCGCGCACCGTCTCGCAGCTCTCCTACGAAGAAGTGGCCGAACTGGCCTACTACGGGGCCAAGGTGCTGCACCCCAAAACCGTCATCCCTGCCATTCACAAGCGCATTCCTGTGCGCGTGCTCAACACCTTCGAGGCGGAGCACCCGGGCACCGTGATCCGCGAGCGCAGCAACAGCGAGGAGCATGGCACCGTCAAGGGCATCACGGCCATCAAGGGGATGACGCTCATGACGCTGGCCGGGCGCGGCATGGCGGGTGTGCCGGGCATTGCCGCGCGCGCCTTTGGCGC
>DIAV01000128.1 GCA_002415895.1 Anaerolineales bacterium UBA5069
CTGGCAGCAGGTGATCAAGGGCATTGTGATTGTGCTGGCTGTTATCATCGACCAGGTGCAGGCACGCATGCAGGAGCGCATCGCGCTGCAGAAACAGCGCGAGGTCGTGGCCTGAGTCCGGTTTGCGTCGTAGTTTCAGGGTTTCGTGTGAATACATCGCGTACAACCTTTGGGTTTGTTCTTTGTGCTGAGATCCAAAGTCGACAGTCACCCTTTGTCAGCTTCAACCATTGGAAGGAAAGGACACCATGAAACGCACCGTTACTATCATTCTGTCGTTGCTTGTTGTGTTGGCAATGTTTGCAGGTTGCGCCGCACCGGCGGCCGCCCCTGCCGCGCCTGCTGNNTATCCGTGAGTGTTTTTGCGCAGGATGCTCCCGCAGAGCCTACGGCAGTGCCCGCCGAAGAGGCGGCTCCTGCCGAGGCTGCACCTGCTGAAGCTGCCGCCCCTGCTGAGGCTGCCCCTGCCGACGCTGCGCCTGCCGACGCTTCGGGCGCCAAGCTGATCTGTGTCATCGTCCCGGCTGTTGAGAACCCCTTCTTTGGCGCTATGCAGGAAATTGCTGCGGCCAAGGCCGAGGAACTGGGCTATGAGACCCTCAAGCTCGTGCATGATGACGACGCGAACAAGCAGATGGAGCTCTTCGAGACCTGTATCGCACGTGCGGCTTCGGCCATTGTCCTCGACAACGCCGGCGCTGACGCCTCTGTCGCAGCCGTGCAGAAGGCTCTGGATGCAGGCATCCCCAGCTTCCTCGTCGACCGTGAAATCAGCCAGGAAGGTGTAGCGGTTGCGCAGATTGTCTCCAACAACTATCAGGGCGCAACCATTCTGGCTGAAGAATTTGCAACGCTGATGGGCGAGAGCGGCGACTTTGTGGAACTGACGGGCCGCGACACCGACACCAATGCACATGTCCGCTCGCAGGGCTACCACGACGTTCTTGACGCGCTGCCCGACATGAAGATGGTTGCGCAGCAGACCGCCAACTGGAGCCAGACCGAAGCCTACGGCGTCATGGAGACCATTCTCCAGGCCAACCCCGATATCAAGGGCGTGATTGCAGGCAATGACACGATGGCGCTGGGCGCACAGGCTGCTCTGATTGCCGCCGGCAAGCCCGAAATCATCGTTGTGGGCTTTGACGGCAGCGATGACGCCATTCAGTCGATTATGAATGGCGAACTCAAGGCGACCTCCCTGCAGCCCGTGGCCGAGATGGCCACCCAGGCTGTGATTCAGGCCGACGCCTACATCACCACCGGCAGCACAGGCAAGCCCGAGAAGCAGTCCATTGACATGGTGCTGCTCACCCCGGAAAATGCCTGCCAGTACAAGACCTTCGCGCCCACCGGCTCCACCGAGCCGTGCGTGGTAGCACAGTAACCCGCAGCCACCCGGC
Source organism: Anaerolineales bacterium UBA5069 (assembly GCA_002415895.1). GTDB lineage: Bacteria > Chloroflexota > Anaerolineae > Caldilineales > Caldilineaceae > UBA5069. The sequence continues at coordinate 1,404 of DIAV01000128.1, forward strand.
TGCACAGCTTGCTTGAGTCCCTCTCCTTTGCAGTGGATGGGCCGCCGCACACACGTGCGGCGGCCCATCCCAGGGAGATGCCCCAGCACATTGCTCCTTCACCGGCCTGTCCGCCCCGAAAATCGCTGCACACGCGCCAGCATGCGCGCATTTTGTTAACGAATCATGCGGCCCTTGAGGCCTGTACGACCCCCATATCCGCTCACCTCTTAAGGAGATAGCACAATGGCACGCGCAACGCTTGGAGTCATTATTGGTAACCGCGATTTCTTCCCGGATCAACTCGTGACCGAAGCGCGGCGCGACATTGAAACGCTCTTTGCGCAGATGGACATAGCCGCAATCATGCTGGACCCATCCGCAACCAAGCTGGGCGGCGTGGAGACGTGGTCCGATTCCAAATTGTGTGCCGATCTCTTTCGCCAGCATGCGCGCGAGATCGAAGGCGTGCTCGTTTGTCTGCCCAACTTCGGCGACGAAAAAGGGGTTGCCGATACCATCAAGCTGGCAGGGCTGGATGTACCCATTCTTGTGCAGGCCTACCCTGATCAACTGGATAGCCTGAGTGTGGTGCGCCGCCGCGATTCCTTCTGCGGCAAGGTCTCGGTGTGCAATAACCTGCGCCAGTATGGCTTTGCCTTTACGCTGACAGAGGCGCACACGGTGCATCCCCTAAGCGAGGAATTCCGTGGTGAACTTGAGGCTTTCCTGGGCGTTTGCCGCGTGGTGAATGGTTTGCGCACGGCGCGCCTGGGGGCCATCGGCGCGCGGCCAGCAGCCTTCAACACGGTTCGTTACAGTGAGAAGCTGCTGCAGGCAAGCGGCATTACCGTGACCACGCTCGATTTTTCGGAGGTGCTGGGGTGGGTGGCGCGCCTTGCGGATGACGATGCGCGCGTGCTGAAGAAACTGGCCGACATCAAGGCCTATGCCGACTACGGTAGCGTCCCGCCGGCCTCACTCGTCAAGATGTCCAAGCTGGGCGTTGTAATTGAGAACTGGATGGACGAGAACGATTTGGTTGCCAGCGCGATTCAATGCTGGAACTCGCTCCAGCGCAATTTTGGCGTCAACGTTTGCACGCTGATGAGCATTATGAGCGAGCGGTTGATGCCCTCGGCCTGCGAAGTGGACATTACAGGCGTGGTGGCCATGTATGCGCAGCAACTGGCGGCGGCCTCTCCCAGCGCGCTGGTGGACTGGAACAACAACTATGGGGATGACCGCAACAAGTGCGTCTTCTTCCATTGCGGCAACTGGGCCAAAAGCTTTATTCCCAACGCGCAAATCAGCACAGCGCCCATTCTTGGCAGCACGCTGGGCGAGGAGAACACCTGGGGCGCGATGGCAGGCCGCACACCGGCGGGCCCCGTCACCTTTGCGCGCATTAGCACCGACGATGCACACGGCGTCATCCGCACCTATGTGGGTGAGGGGCGCTTCACCGATGACAAGCTGGATACCTTTGGCACGCGTGCGGTTGTCGAGGTGCCCAACCTGCAGAACCTCATGCGCTACATCTGCAAGAATGGCTTTGAGCACCACGTGAGCATGAACGCATCGAGCACAGCCGCGATTTTGGCGGAGGCATTCTCCACCTATTTCGGCTGGGAGGTCTATCAGCACTAAAGTGATATTGCGGTGAGAAGGTCTTGACGCGAAGGCGCGAAGGCGCAAAGAAAAGCAACAACAGGCAAGCACGCTTGCCTGTTGTTGCTTTTCTTTGCGTCAAGACCTTCTCATCGTGCTTTCAGTGTAGGGTCCATTTCATCTGCGTCTTCACGCTGCGTTAGCTGGCAAGCTCCGCAATCACCTTGGTGAGGCTGGCCTGCAGCGCCGGCCCGCTGGGGCTTAGCCCAATTGCCTGGCGCAGCGTGACGGTTGGCTGGCCCTCAATCATGTTCTTGAAGTCCAGGTGCTCGCGCGCGATGGTCTCCATGATGGTGTCAAAGACCGTCTGATTCTCGATCAGGTCCTCAATTGTGCTGTCAAGCGTCAACGGCGCCATGGCGTTGCTGGGTGCGCTGTAGGCGTAGGACCAACTGTGCGACCCCGCGCCCACCTCTACGGGGTCCCCTTCCTGCCCGGGCAAGTAGACGGTGGCGCTGCTGTTGGCGGGCACTTCAACCTCAACCGTAATCATGCCGCCTTCAATGCGCCACGCGCTGGCCGCCATGCCGTAGGGCGTGCGGTGGCGCGCCTGGGCAAAGGCAAGCTGGCCGCCCGGGACGGGCCGAATCACAATGCGGCGGTAGCCCGGCTCGGCCGGGGCCAGCCCGGCCACCGTGCGGTGCAGCCAGTCGGCAACCGCACCCAGCGCGTAATGGTTAAACGAGGTCATTTCGCCGGGGTTAATCGCGCCATTGGGCAGCATGCTGTCCCAGCGCTCCCAGATTGTGGTGGCGCCCATGGTGACGGGGTAGAGCCACGAAGGGCAACTCTCCTGCAGCAGCAGGCGGTAGGCTGCCGCGTACTCACCCGCATCGCAGAGCGCATCGCAGACGAGCGGCGTGCCCACAAAGCCGGTGCTGATGTGATAGGCATCGCCGCGCACGAGTTCGGCAAGGCGCCGCCCTGCAACGCTGCGCTGTGCGGGCGTTGGCAGCAGGGCAAACTGGAGCGCCAGCGTATAGGCTGTGGTGGCGTCGCTCACGAGGCGGCCCGCCGGTGTGACATAGGCATTGGCAAAGGCCGCACGCACGTCGCCGGCCAGGGCATGGTAGTGCTGCGCCGTCTCTGCATCGCCCAGCACAGCGGCAGCCTGTGCCAGCAGCTCGGCGGAGTAAGCGAAGTAGGCCGTAGCCACAATGAAGGGCGCTGTGCGCGCGTCAGCGGCTTTTTCGGGGGCTGCTTTGGGGTCAAGCCAATCACCAAACTGGAAGCCTTTGTCCCACAGGCGGTTGCTGCCGGCGGCCAGCGCCAGTTGGTTCACCCAGGTGCGCATGCTCTCGAACTGTTGCGCCAGAATGGCCTTGTCGCCATAGCGCTGGTAGAGCACCCAGGGCACAACCACTGCGGCGTCGCCCCAGGCGGCCGCGGGCGAAGGCGGCGGCGCCATGACGTTGGGCACAAAGTAGGGCACAATGCCACCCGCTGCTGCTTGCTCGGCTGCCAGGTCCCCCAGCCATGATTGCAGAAAGCCCGCGACGTTGTAGAGGAAGGAGGCCGTGGGTGTGAAGACCTGGATATCACCTGTCCAGCCCAGACGCTCGTCGCGCTGTGGGCAGTCGGTGGGCACGTCGAAGAAGTTGCCGCGCATGCTCCAGATCACATTTTCGTGCAGTTGATTGACAAGCGGATTCGAGCAGGCAAACCAGCCGGTGCGCTCCATGTCCGAGTGGCTGACAATGGCACTGATTGCGTTCGCATCGAATGCGCTGGGCCAGCCGCTCACTTCGGCGTAGCGGAAGCCGTGGAAGGTAAAACGCGGCTCCCATGTTTCCACTTCGCCGCCGCGCAGTGTGTAGTGATCGGTGACGCGGGCGTAGCGCAGCGGGCGCGTGCAGAGCTCGCCCCCCTCAAGCACCTCGGCAAAGCGCAGGGTAACAGTCTGCCCCGCAGCGCCCTGTACGCGAATGCGCACTGTACCCACCAGGTTCTGGCCGAAGTCCACAATAGTCTTGCCCGAGGGCGAGGTCGTCACGGAGACGGGTGCGCGCACTTCCGTGCGGCGCACGGCCGGGCCCGTGGGGGCGACGAGCGTTGTCAGGTCGCGCTCGACAAAGCGCACGCCGTGCCACGTGCTGTCATCAAAGCCCGCAGATGACCAGCCCGCTTTTTCAAGGCGCGCATCATAGGTCTCGCCGTCGTAAATCTCGCTGGCGAGGATTGGCCCCGTTGCGGCGCGCCAGTTCGCATCCGTTGCCACAACGGCGCGTGTGCCGTCGGTGTATTCAATTTCCAGTTGGGCCAGTAGCGCGGCACGGTCGCCATAGATATTGCGGCGACCGTGATGATAGCCAAGGCGGCCGCGATACCAGCCCTCGCCCACCATTGCGCCCAGCGCGTTGCGCCCTGTGTGGAGCAGCGCCGTTACGTCATAGGTCTGGTAGCGCAGGCGGTGGTCATAGCTCGTCCAGCCCGGGGCCATGACATCATCGCCCACGGCCGCGCCGTTGATTTCGGCCGTGTAGACGCCATGTGCGGTGATGTAGAGCCGCGCGCGCAGGATGGCGCCCTGCACGTCAAATTCGCGGCGCAGGAGCGGGGCGGGTTGTGCGCGCGTGTTGTCTTCGTCCCAGTCGGGCGAAACAAAGCGCGCCTGCCATGCATCCGGCTCCAGCAGCCCCACCTCAACGGTCCCGGCGGCGCTCCACGGTGAGGCGACGCCATCTTCGCCCCACACCTGCACGCGCACAGTCCGCCGTTCGCGCGACGCCAATGGGGCAAAAGGCCACGCCACCAGCACCGATTCGAACGACGCGATGCGCCCTGTCTGCGCCAGCGGCGCGCCATCGGCATCAATTGCCTCAATGGCATAGGCTGCCTGTTTCCAGTCCTGTGTTTGCGTCTGCACAATCCATGAGAGGCGGGGTTGCGCTACACCAATGCCAAAGGCAGTGGGCAAATGCTCAAAGCGAAGGTCAACAACCTGCGGTTGCATGTCGGCCATTTTGATTTACATATCCTCAATTGACGGTGGGTGTGTTCTGTATTCGCGCCGGCGTTGCGCTGGACTTGCATCCATGTGGCGGGCGTCGCCTAACCCTTGATTGCGCCGGTTGTCATGCCTGCAACGATCTGGCGCTGGAAGAACATGAACATGATCAGCGGCGGAATCGTGATGACAATCACGTTGGCGAAAAGCAGATTGAAACGTGTATTAAACTGGCTAATGAAACTGTAGAGTGTGAGTTGCGCAGTCACATTTTCTGCGCCGGGCAGGAAGTAGAGCGGCCCCACAAAATCGTTGTAGACGGCGACCGCCGAAACGACAATCACCGTAATCATGGCTGGGCGCAGCAGCGGCAGAATCACCCGAAAGAAGAGTTGCGTCGGCGATGCACCGTCAATGATGGCGGCCTCATCAATCTCTTTGGGAATGCTGGCCATAAAAGTGCGGAAGATGAGCGTGGCAAACGAAAGCTGCAGCGCCACCTCAATGAGGATCAGCCCAATGAGCGTCTTGTAAAGACCAATTTCCTGAAGCAGGAAGATTGTGGGTACGACAGCGGGCGGGATGATCAGCCCTGCCAGCATCACGGCACTGACAAACGCTGCCATACGATCGCCGCGCCGCTGCATGACATAGGCGACAAGCGCAGCCAGAAAGACCAGCAGCGTCACCGAGCCGACGGTGAGCAGCATGCTGTTCCAGAGCGCAAGCCACATGCGGTTGTTGCCAAAAGCCATGACCTCACGCATGTTTTGCCACAACAGGAAATTTGCCGGCATGCTGAAGGCAAAGGTTGACGCCTCCTTCTGTGTCTTGCCGGCCGTCAGCACAATGAAAATGAAGGGCACCACAAAGACGATGCCGATCACCACCAGCGCCACCACATCCAGCCAGATGCGTTTGATGAATTTCCAGAAGCTCATAGTTCCAACTCCAGCCGGTTAAAGTAGCGCATGAGCGGAAAGACAATGATGGTCACAAGTATGAAAAGCACCACATTGCCTGCGGTGGAAAGCCCATAGAAGCCTGCCTGGTAATACTTGTAGATCACCGAGGTCAGCACGTCGGAGGCGAAGCCGGGGCCGCCCTTGGTCATTGTCCAGATCAGATCAAAGGTGCGCAGGCCGCCGATGAAGGAAAGCAGAATCACCGTAAAGGTGGCGTTGCGCGCAAGGGGGATGATGACATGGCGGAACTTGACCCATGCGCCCCCCTCCAGCCGCGCCGCCTCAAAATAGTCGGTAGGGATGGACAGAATACCGGCAATGAAGATCACCATGGCAATGCCAACGCCCTTCCAGACGTCGACAAGCGCCACCGAATAGAGTGCCAGCCGGGGATTGCCCAGCCAATCGGGCGTGGGTAGCCCCAGCGTGCCCAGCGCCGTGTTGATCAACCCCACAGAGGGCTGCATGAGCGCAGAAAAGGTAATGCCCACTGCCACTGTGCTGACAAGCACCGGGAAGAAGATGATGGCGCGAAAGAACCCCGTCAGGCGGATGCGCGATGTGAGCAGCGTTGCCAGCGGCAGTGCAATGATCACCTTCAGCCCGCTTGTCATGACGGCATAAATGATGGTGTTGCGCAGCCCGGCCGCAAGCATCGGCTCGCCCAGAAAGTTGCGGTAGTTCTCCATGCCGATAAAGGTGGCATTGAAGAGCGTCCAGCGCGTCAGGCTGAAGTAGAAGGCCAGCACCGTGGGCACAACAAAGAAGACGGCAAAGACGAGCCCTGCCGGCAGATAGAACCAATTGGGATAAGAGCGCAGAACAGCTAGAGGTCGTTTGGGGTTGCTCATGGGGCCGTGTGGGACTCCTCAACAGTGCGGCGGGAGAACTGTGGGGGCCGGCGCCAATCGCCGGCCCCCAAGCACATGACAAAGAGCAAGGTGCAGGTAAGCGGACTACCTGCAGCCTACCAGCCCGGCAGGCCCAACTGCTGCGCCTGCTTCTCCACGTCGGCGTCGTACGCAGCGGCGGCGTCTTCGGCCGTCATCTGCCCGGTGCCTACGGCAACCGTGATCTGCTCAAGCGACGGGCCCTTGACGGGCGAGAGGAATTCCAGCGCCGGACCGGCGTTGCCGTTGTCAATGTAGGCGGCTACGTCGCGCACGGCGGAGATGACGTCATCGGGCAGAACTGCGCCCTTGATCACATACGGGCCGGAGGGCACGACGGCGGCGTTCTGTGCATCAACACCGGCAGTCGAGGCGATGAAGGCCAGGAAGTCCTTGGCGACCTCAAGGTTGCTGGTGGTCTGCGGAATGTAGGTGGCGGCGGGCATCCAGATGGTGGCGCCGTTCAATGCGGCGTCGCTGCCCGGCTGCGCAAAGAAGCCGATGTCCTCAATCTGCTCGGGGTAGTTCTCGGCCAGCGTTGTCAGCGCAAAGGTGAGCATGGGGTAGTGTGCGCCCTTGCCTTCGGCCAGCAACTGCAAGCCCTGGTCGAACTTGTCTGTGGCATAGTCCTGCTGCCACCAGCCCTTTTCGAAGCCTTCCTGCAGGTGCTTGAAGCCTTCGACTGCGGCGGGGGTTGTGGCGTACTTCGCCTTGTTGGCGGTGAAGTCTGCGGTAAAGGTGGGAACAGCCTGCGCGACGTTGTAGTAGTCGGCCAGCACAAAGAGCTGCGAAGTCCAGGTGTCGCCATAGGTCTGGATAACGGGTGTAATGCCGGCGGCGAGAATTGCCTCATTGTTGGCGGCAAACTCTTCCCATGTGGTGGGGATGCTCAGGCCAAGGTCGGCATAGACCTTCTTGTTGTAGAGGATGCCGCCACCCATGGCCGTCTCACCGGGCACGCCGAAGATGGCCTCGCCCTGCGACACCGTCGGCAGGTACGATTCAGCGATATTGGCAATGAAAGGCTCACCCGAAAGGTCTACAAGGCTCTGCGCAGGGTTGAGCGCCTGCATGAGCGAGCCCGAGTTGTACCAGAAGACGTCGGCCATTTCGCCCGTGGCAAGGCGTGTCTTGACGAGGTTGTCGCCTTCGGTGCCACCCGGGCGGCTCTCAATGGTGATGGTGACATTGGGGTGGAGCGCCATATAGCCATCAACGAACGCCTTGGCGCGCGCCTGGCTGGGCTGGCTTTCGTCCACCAGGTAGACGAGTGATACCGCGGCGTCGCTGGGTGCAGCGGCCTCGCCTGCGGCAGGCTCAGCGGCGGGGGCGGCAGGCACAGGTGCACACGCGGCCAGTAAACCCACAACCGACAATGCGCCAATACTCTTGAGAAGGAGATTGCGTATCTTCATGTTTTGCTCCAGTGTGGTTGCAAATGCAAGGTGATGGGTGCTTCAGACTGCTCGATCCGGCTGCAAACCTACGGATAGTCTTGGGATGAAGGCTTTGTTCTGCCTCCAATAGGCGCATCTCCTTTCAAGAAGAGCTTCTCTGGCGCCCTGTGTGGGCGCCTCTGCGTATCGTGATGCAAGCTGCGGCCAAGCACCGCCGAAACCACTGCTGAAGGCGCTGCGTTTACATGCGCAGCGCTGCGGCGTGCGGTGCGGGCCCGGTTGACTCTCGCACGATGAAGCGTGCCGGAATGTGGATCGAGCGCACGGGCCGGCCAGGATTCTGCAGCCGATCCAACACCAAACGGACGGCGTGGCGGCCCAGGAGCACAGAATCCTTGGATGACGTCGTGAGTCGCGGCACAAGATAGCTGGCAACCGGAATGTCGTCGCAGCCGACAAGCGAAAGGTCGTCGGGCACACGCAGGCCGCAATCACCGGCGGCGCGCAACACGCCAATCGCCATCATGTCGTTGAGCGCCATGATTGCCGTGGGCCGATCCGGCATTTGCAGCAGGCGCAAAGCGGCTTGATAACCATCCTCAAGCGCAGGGCCGCACTCGGCCACCAGTGCGGGGTCTGCCGGCAGGCCCGCTGCCGCAATCGCTTCGTGATAGGGTTCAATGCGGTCTGCGCCCTGTGCGGGGTCGGTCAAGCCAAAGACAAAACCAATGCGCTTATGCCCCAGGGCAAGCAGGTGCGCCATGGCCTCTGCAGTGGTCGCTCGATAATCCGAAACGACGAAGTCAACCCGCTGTTTACCTAATTGGTGATCGCCAATTTCCACAATCACCTGGCCGCGTTTGATGCAGCGCGCCATAATCTTCTGCGCTTCGCCGGACTTTTCGGTCAGCGCTCCAGTCAGAATCAGCGCATCAATGCGCCTGCCCGCCAAATCCTTGAAGATGTCAACACCATAGTCGGCGTTGAGTTCCATGCTCGACAGCAGCAGGCGGTAACCTGCCGCACGTGCTTCATGCTCAATGCCGACAGCGTTCTCCCAATAGTGGGGGTTGCTGAGGTCGGGAATGACAAGACCAATGGTATGCGTTGTGCCGGAGCGCAGGGCGCGTGCGCCGGCGTCAGGCTCATAGCCAAGCTCCTCAACCGCCCGCCAGACACGTGCGCGCGTCTCCTCCGAAATGGAGACCTTGCCGGTGGTGACACCGTTGACAACATAGGAGACAGTGCCGCGGGAGACGCCGGCGGCGCGTGCAACGTCACTCTGGATTGGCCGTCTCGAGGGCTGCGCCTCGGCAGGCTTTTTCATGGTAAGCCACGGGTACGGGAATGGGGAGAAAAACGAAACGTGTAAGGTTACACGTGCAACCTTACACGTGTAAATTACTTTAACAAGAATAGCACGGCCCGCTACGCAAGTCAATAGTCTATTTTCGCGCG
>DIAV01000236.1 GCA_002415895.1 Anaerolineales bacterium UBA5069
ATCGTTTTGCTGCGTAACTTGAGTGACTAGTTTACTAGCGCAGCATCTCCAGCGCGGCGTCGTTGGCAAGATTGACATCATCGGGCGTAGGCGAGAACTCGGGGCCACCTGTGAGCGACTCGAGCACCTCCTGCTGGGCAAGGAAATCGCGCATGGCCGTGCGCCCGCCATCCACAAGTGCGTTGCGTTCGCCGTCGGTCATGTCAAACTGGGTGGTGCCAATGCCGCGCGCGGGAAGCCGCACCACATGCTTGGCAAAGACGGTCACCGCCATGTTGTCATGCGCGCTCATCATGGTGGAGACCAGCCCCGTCAGGCGGCGCACTGTGCGCAGTTCGCCAACGCCCGCAGGGATGCTGATCTGCTCGGGGGGCGGCGGCAGGTTGGGAACGGCGATGCGATCATCAATGAGGAAGCCCAGCACATTCTTGGATTGGGGCGGCCCCACAATGTCGCCCACTTCGGGCCGCGACGAGAGAAAGAGCGCAATCGGGAAGTTGGAGAGCATACCGCCATCCACGACAACTGTCCCCGCAATCTGCTCGCCCTTGTATGTGCCCCACTCCTTCTGCCAAATCACCTCCTGCCAGAGCAGCGGAATGGACATGGACATGCGCGCGGCCCAAACAACGGGGCATTGCGGGGCGGTGGTATGGTTGAGGAAGAGAATGCGCATGGCGGTTGTGTCGGCGGCAACCACCGTCAATTCCGCGCCCGTGCGCTCGTAGAGTTGGGCAAGGGTGAGGCTGCCAAAGTCGCGCGGTTTGCCGTTGACTGTACCTTCGTTGAGCTTGCGCTCCATCCAGGCTGTGAAAGCGTCAGCCGAATACCAGCCGCCCCGCTCGACAAAGGAGAAGAGATTGCGCGGCCAGCCGCCCGCGGCCATTTGCGTGGCAATCCAGTCATCCAGGCGCGCCTCGACAAAATCGGGCACAAAGGGGAGATCCAGATCGCTGAGGAAGTGGCGCACGGCGCTGTTGTGCACTTGTTCGCTGCTAAAGGCCGACGGAATGCCCATGAAGCTCTCAAACACAGAGCGGCCGGCCTCATTCTTCTCGGCGAGCGCGGCCTGCATTTCGTCCACGGTGTAGCGCGCCGCCAGCAGGACAGCGGTAATGGCGCCTGCCGATGTACCCAGGAGCCGCCCCGTGCTGTGGTTGCTGTCGCGCAAAAGCTCATCCAGTGCGCCAACGAAGACCATCCCCTTGGCGCCGCCCCCTTCAAAGACCATATCGATGACAGACATGCGCTGCTCCTTTACATGAAAACAAGTCAGTATGAGCCAGGCTGTACCGCTTGACGTCATGTTGCCAGGGCGCGCCCTGATAACATGACGTCAAGCAGTTGTGACTTTAGTGGTGCATACGGCAAGTACGCGAGCGATTGCGCACTTGCCGTATGCACCATTTAGGCAACTGATGCATACGCTTGATACGCCGTGTCCAGCGCGGCGGCGCGCCGGTTGACGCGGCTCTTGGCCACATCAATCAGATCGGCGACGCGCTTCTCGCTGTGCGCCGCCTCAAGTACATTCCACCACAAATCAGCCAGGATATCGCTGGTGCGAATGAAAACGGGATTCAGTCCTGCCTGGCTTGCCATGACCAGCGCTTCGTCACTCTTGCGGAAGTACTCAATCAGCACGGCGTGTAGTCCGCGCAGCGCACGCGCCACAGGCAAACTCAGCAGCACGAGGCTCTGCACCTGCATTGTGACTGCACCGGCGGGCTGAGGCGATTCCAGCGCGATGCTGCGGTTCATCTCGAGAGCAGGCGCTTGCGGCTCAGTCTCACCGGCAAGTGTATCGACACCCGCCGTGCCCAGGCGCTCATCTTCCTGGTAGACGGTGACGAAGATAGAGATGGGCCCTGTGCGTTTGGGCGTCAGGTGATAGAGAAAATCAGGCGAGTCGCGCCCCGGCAGCAGGCGAAACTTGTCGCCCTTGCTGCCGTGAATGGTGCAATCGGGCGCACTAATGCGGAGACGCAAAGTGACGTAGGCCGCGCCCTCGGGCCAGAAGACATCAACCCCGCCCGAAGCCGTAACGGGGAGACCATCGCGCATGAACGGGGGTGACGACTGCTGGCGCACGGCCACCGCCAGCGCGAAAGCCTGGTTCAGATAGACACGCTCGGGCACGGCGGTGTCGAGGCACAGCGTCTCGAAACGGTCGCCTGCGGACGGGGGCTGGGCGTCGCTCTCGTCGCCGCGTGTGCGTGCATAGGCGTGCACGGTTTCAGGCTCTTGCTGCTGTTGCTGCTGTTGCTGCTGTTGCTGCTGCTGTTGCTGTGGCCACTGTTGGAATTGTTCGCCCGTCCAGAGTTCCGGTAGCTGCTGCTGTTGTTCCTGCTGCTGTTGTTGCTGTTGTTGCTGTTGCTGTTGCTGCTGTTGCTGTTGTTCCTGCTGCTGATATTGGCGCACCTCCATATCGGCCGGATTGACCTGCACCGGCACGCTGAGCGCGCGCCTCCATTGCATGATGGCATCGATGGAGGGACCCGCGTCGGGCGATTGTGCGCGCAGCGCCTGGAGCAGATATGGCAGCCGCCCGTTCGCCGCGGCTTCGGCAATGAGCGTACGCTGCAAGTGTGCAAGATTGGCTGGGTCGTGCCAGCTTGCGTCGCGATCATAGATACGCGTGGCCAGGCCTGCTGCGCGCGCGACGGCAAGCGTTGCCGCCGCGTCGGCAAGCGTCTCGGCCATGAACTGCACCAACCACACCAGCACCTCGCGCAGCCGCGTGATTTCACGTGCGCTCAATGTGTCATCATTCTGCTTCCTGCTCATGGGCCACACCCCTTTTTACACAATCTGGCATCAAAGGAGTTGTGCTGCGCGCAGCCCGGCAAGCACCTTGCCAATCGCAATGCCCTCATTGCGGAAGGCCGCTTCCTTGCCGCCCGGCTCGCGCAGCCAGCCGCCGCTGTGGTGCAGCGCCACCACCTCCCACGCATCATTGAAGCAGGGCGATCCAGATGACCCCGGCAACGTGTCGGTAAGGTACTGCACAACACGTTCGTCGCTGTACACCACCACGTTGTGGTAGAGCGCAATCTGCTTGGGGCCACCACCCGGGTGCTGGATGATGTTGATTGCTTCCTGCTTCTTGACAGTGCGCTCGCGCAGGGGCAAGCCGCCCCAGTCCGCCACAAACAGGGCCTGATCACCCCCAATGCGCGCGGCGCTCCAGTCGTCCTCGGCGGAGGTGGCAAAGCCGGCATCAACATCCAGCCGCGCCTCATGGGGTTGCACATCCAGGCCGTCCGGCGTTTGCTGATAGTTGAACTGGATAATGGCGCGGCGCGCGGCATTCGCGTCGGCCAGCACATGGTGGTTGGTGATGATGAGGCCGTTGTCGCTGAGAAAGCCCGAGCCGGAAGAAGGCGCGGCGTTGTCCTCGCCCGGCAGCAGAATGCGCACCACAGCACGTGCCCGCTGCATCCCTTGCTCGAGAAAGGAAATGGGCAGCAGCGTACTGCGTTCGCCAATAATCTTCTCCAGCGACGACACTTCTTTGGGGCCATGCCATTCGACATCGCTGGCAATGTCCGCCCCGCGCACGCCATTCAGATCACCCTTGGCCGCGCTTTGCAGAAAGGGGTCTTTGGGATAGCGACGCAGCGCAGCGGCCACCACGTCGTTGAGCAATCCCTCGCCCGCCGCCGCCGTGAGAATGTTGTACCAGTTGGTGCTGGGCATGGGGTCCGACGCGATGAAGATCGGGTTGAGCCCCACCTCCTCGACAATCTGATCGGCCTGCTCTTCTCTGCGGAAGCGGTAGGCGAGCACATCGTTCAGGTTGCGCAGCAGCGGATTTGTCCAGTCAACGGGCATAAATGACTCCTCAACAGAAGATTGCAGCGCAATTATTACGATGTTTAAGCATTTTGCTTTGGCCGTTCGTGCTGCGTTTCGCAAGTGAACGGGTGATACGGTGATTCGGTGTACGTAGCGGGGGGCTTCCAGCCCTCCGGCCATGTGTTGCGGCGTATTTGTAGCGGGGGGCTTCCAGCCCTCCGGCCGT
>DIAV01000149.1:0-7490 GCA_002415895.1 Anaerolineales bacterium UBA5069
AGGCCGTTGACCTCGGTTCCGCGCTGAATCAGATAATCGCGCAGCGCGCCGGTCATGGCGGCCAGCAAGACATCGTTGACCTTGCCGCCGGCCAGATCGCCGATCAGCTTCACCTCAGCGAGGTCCATCTGCGGCGAAACGGCAACCCGCTTCGAAACGTGGAGTTTGCCCTTGAAGGGCGTTTTCGGGTCGCCGGGCATCAACAGCGTATGGGCCAGAATGCCGGCGCTTTGGGTGGCCAGTGCCCCAAACTCAAGGACGCGGCCCGGGTGCTGCAACGTGGCCATCCCTTCCTGCATGAGGGTGTTGGCCATATCGCCGGCGCTTTTGATGGCTTGCTGGGCGGGCTTGATCAGGAAGTCCAGCATGCCGGCAGGCTGTTTCCGGTTCTTGACAGGCAGGGCCACCGGTGTGTCGGGCTGCTTGTCGAAGAGACGCATGGTAACGGCTACCATGGCGATCCCGTCGGCGATGCAGTGGTGAAAGCGCAAAACCACCGCGGTATTGCCGTCGACATTTTCCACGATATGCACCTGCCAGGGCGACTTGGAAAAGTCGAGCGGGATGGAAGCCAAATCGCCGGCCAACTCGAGAAACGCGGCGTAGCCGCCCGGCTCGGCCACCGCAATGCGATGGATGTGTGCATCGATGGTGAAGTTTGGGTCATCTTCCCAATACGGGCCGCCCAATGGCAGCGAACTCTCGCGCACCCGCATGCGGAAGCGGCGCAGAGAGACAACCCGTTCCTGGAATGTCTCTACGATGCGGGCAAAGTCAACCTGGCCTTTGAGCATGATCACGCCGGTGACCATCATCAGATTGGTCGGGTCTTCCATGTGCAGCCAGGCTGCATCCACGGGCGACATGGAGATTGTGTTGGGCATAGAACCTCTTGGTGGGAGCGCTTGAGACGAAGCGTAGATAGTGGCAGACGACTACCGGTGGTTGCTTGCATTATACACTGATGGTAGGCGGTTGGCGGTGGGGGGACGTGGGGATGGAAGGATTTTAACGCAAAGGCGCAAAGGGGCAAAGACGCAAAGAAGAGGACGGTGGGGGCAGAGAGTGTGGGAAGGTTCGGGGCAGGAGAGAACAAGAAGAACACGGAGGCACGGAGGCACAGAGTAATAGAACACGGAGGCACGGAGGCATGGAGAAACAGATGCACGGAGAAACAAAGAGACACGGAGAAATGGAACACGGAGACACGGTGGCACTGTGCCTGTGGGGTGCCAGAAATGCGGTGGCACAAGAGGATCATCCCTGTGCCACCGTGTCTCCGTGTCTCCGTGTTTTTTACGTTTGCATGTTTTCCCTAAACTCCCTTCCCCACCTTTGGCGTCTTTGCGTTAAAACTCTCCGCCTCCCCAATATGCTCTACGGCAGGTCGATGATCCGCTCGATGATCTCCCCCGTCGCCTGATTGCACAGGATCTGCTTGAGCTTGTTCCCGTGCATGCGCTCTTCCTTGACCACGGCCATGCCGTCGACCAGCGCGGGGGTGGCGCCGATGCGCCGGGCCGGGGCCGCGGCGCGCCAGTCCGCTAGTTGCACCGGTTCCCATTGACGGCTCTTGGCGGAGGCGAAGGCCGCATCCAGGATGGCGTTGATCACATACCCGTCGTAAAAGCTCTCCATGGGCTGCGTGCCGTTATCCATGGCGTCAAACATGTCGGAGAACATGTGGTTGTAGCCCAGTTCATGGACCTCATCGCCCACAGGGAAGAGCCAGCCGCTTTCGCTCTCGGCTTTTTCCGCCACGTAGCCGCCTTTGGCGGCGGTAAACATCTCAAAGCCTGTGCGCAGGAAGTGGTTGGTCCAGATCGTGCCGGCCGTACCCGCTACCTCATCGCGCAGATCCATGCCGCCGCGGAAGGTCCAGCTGACTTCGAACTGGCCGATGGCGCCCGACTCGAATTTGATCAAGGCGATGGCGTTGTCTTCGGCCGGGATGGGATGGACCAGCGTATCGGCGTGGCACATGACCTCCAGCGGGCGATTCTCCTTGCCCACATAGTTGCGGATGATTTCGGCGCAGTGGCAGCCGAGATCGATGATGGCGCCGCCGCCGGCCGCTTCTTTGTCCCAGAACCAGGCCGAGTGGGGACCGGGGTGGGTCTCCCGGCTGCGCGCCCAGGTGATGTCGCCCAACGCCCCGGCTTTGACGGTGGCCAGCGCCTTGAGCGTCTTGGGTGTATAGGCCAGATCTTCGAGATAGCCGCCAAAGATGCCTGCCTGCTCGACGATGTCGAGCATCTGTTTGGCCTCGGCGGCGGTGCGCCCCAGCGGCTTGGTGCAGAGGATATTCTTGCCGGCCGCCGCGGCCAGCCGCACACACTCCACGTGCATGTGATTGGGCAGGCCAATTACCACGGTATCGGTGCCGGGGTCCTCAATTGCCGCCTTCAGGTCATCCGTGTATGTGGGGATGTCCCATTGCGCCGCAAAAGCGCGCGCACGGTCGGCAGTGCGCGAATAGACCACCTGCACGCGGTCGCGCCCACGCTGGCCGTGCATCGTCATGGTGTAGAACATGCCGATGAGGCCGGTGCCAAGCATTGTCACGTTGTGAACCTGGGGCATACGTGAGCTCCTTGCTGAAATCAGGGAGTGGGTTGATTAGTTTATTGGTTGATTGGTTGATTGGTTTACTTGGCAGATCCAAGGCAATTGCCAAATAGATCAGTCAACCAGTCAACCAGTCAACCCACTCCCCGCTTTACTGCCTCAAACTACGCTGCCGCCCATAGGCGGTAATCAATACAAGCAGGGTAACGCCCAGAATCATCTGGCGAATGGCCTCGGGGAGTTGGCTGGCCGTCAACAGGCTGGTGAGCAGCGTCAGCACCAGTGCACCCGCCATGGTGCCCCAGTAGGAGCCTTTGCCGCCCGCCAGCATGGTACCGCCCACCACCACGGCCGCCACTGAGGGGAAAAGAAACGGGCTGCCCAAATTCAGAAACACGTTCTGCGTGAAGCCCAGCAGCATGACGCCGCCAAAGGCCGAGAGCACACCCGAGAGCGTGTAGGTTGCCACCACCACCCACGGCACGCGCACGCCCGAGAGGCGCGACGTGACACGGTTGACGCCCACGCCGAAGAGCTCCTTGCCGTAGCGTGTGCGCTCGAGCAGCAGCCACATCCCCACGCCCACCAGCGCCCAAATAAAGACAATGCCCGGCAGCGGTCCCACCAGCGGGCTGGAGACATACTGGCTGAGGAAGGGGGGCGCTTTGCCCACAAGCTGCCCCTGCGTGACCACAAGCACAAGCCCTTGCACAATGCCTGTCATACCCAATGTCATGACCAGCGGAGGGATGCCCAACGCGGTGACGCCGATACCGTTGGCAAGGCCAATCAGCGCGCCCACGCCCAGCGCCGCGGCCAGCGCGGGCAGCAGTTGCGCGTTGTCCCCGCCTGTGATGCGGTAGACCAGAATCGCGCTGATTGTGACCACGGCGCCCACGGAGAGGTCAATGCCTTCGCCGCCGGAGACGATAACCAGCGTTTGCCCCGCGGCAATGATGCCCAGGAACGCAGCCAGGCGCACAATGTTGATTGCTTGCCCCGCGTTGACAAAACCGGGCTGGATCAACCCGCCCAGAAAGAAAAGGGCAATCGCCAGCAGCAGTGCAATTGCCGGTGGTGACATTCGACTGACGCTTGATGAACGCATGTAGACCTCAAAACAGAACGACATACGCAGACAGGGCGGCAACAACTAAAGCACTGTGAAAAGCAGGTGGTTTCTGCTGTTTCCGTTATTCCCGTCGTTTCTGCGTACCGACTTTACGTTGTTTCCACTTCGTCCGTTGTCTCTGCGTACCGAGTTTTGGGCGCGCCGCCCAGGCCACGCAGCAGGCGGAAGATGCCCGGTGCAGCCAGCGCAATGATGATGATGAGGGCATCCACCAGCGTTTGCCACCAGTTGGGCACGTTGGCAAAGGAGATGATGTTGCGGATCAGCCCCAGAATCACCACGCCCATGACGGTCCCCGCGACACCGCCCTGGCCGCCGCTCAGGCGCGTGCCGCCCAGCACCACCGCCACCACCGAGTCGAGCGTCATCAGGTCGCCCGTGCGCGGGTCGCCTGCGCCCGTGGCCAGGGTAATCGCCAGCGCGCTCAGGGCGGCCATCAGCCCGGCAATCACATAGCTGCTGAAGCGCACCCAGTTCACAGGCACGCCCGTGGTATAGGCCGCCTCGGGCTGGCCGCCCACAGCAAAGAGGTAGCGCCCATAGCGTGTTGAGCGCAGCACAACCCAGAGCAACACCACCACCACAGCCACATAGATGCCGAGCGGCAACCCAAAAGGCGACGTGGCACGGTAGGTCTTGACCAGTTCACCCGGCATATTGCCGCCCGGGCGCGGCAGCAGCCAGAGCGCGATGCCGCCAAAGATGAATGAGGTGGCATAGGTCGTTACAATGGGTTGCAGACGCAGAATCGCGACGGCAAAGCCGTTGAGTGCACCTGCCATCATGCCGGCCACCATCCCCAGCGCCAGCGCCGCAGCGAAGGCACTCATGCCCGAATCCGGGGCAAGCCGCGTCACCAGCACAGCGGTAACCATTGAGACGATTGCGCCAATCGAGAGATCGATGCCGCCACCAATCACAACAATGGTTTGCCCGGCAGCCAGCAGGATGAGCGGGAGGAAGGTGCGGAAATTGCCGTTAAATACGCGCGCCGTAAAGAGATTGGGCTGCAAATAGCGGTTAACGCCCAACGCAATCACCAGCAGCAGCAGCGCGAATAAATAGGGGTTGCGGCGCACAAAACGCCCGAGGCTGTTGTTCATGCCGCCTCCGCAGGGGGTGAGGCAGCATGACCTGCGCCGGCACTCTGGGCGGGGGATTCGGCGGCAACACTGGCGGCGATCAGGTTGGCGCGCGTCAGGTTATCGCCCGCCACAAGCGTGGTGCGTACACGGCCGTCGTGCAGCACATGCACCCTGTCACAAAGGCCGAGCAACTCCTCATCGTCACTGCTGTAAAAGAGAATTGCGGCCCCGGCGCGGCGCAGTTCGGCCAGCAGCTTGTAGATTTCGGCCTTGGCGCCCACATCCACGCCTTTGGTGGGGTCATTAAGCAGAAGTAATTGCGGCGCACGCAGCAGCCACTTGCCGATCACCACCTTCTGCGCGTTGCCGCCGCTGAGCGAGCTGACGGGGGCATCCAGGCCCGCCATGACGAGGCGCAGGTCATTGGCCACGTCGCCGGCGTTGCGGCGTGCCGCGGCCATGCGCAAAATCAGCCCGTACTTGCTCCATGAGGGCAGCTGCATGTTTTCCAAAATGCTGCGAATGGAGAGCAGCCCCTGGGCGTTACGCTCGCCGGGCACATACGCAATGCCCTGGCGCATGGCCTCCTGCGGGTGCCTGAAGCGCACAGGCTGGCCGCTGAGCGTCAGGCTGCCGCCAAAGGGCAGGGCGCCGTAAATCGCCAGCAGCAAATCCTCCTGCCCCTGGCCGCGCAAGCCGCCCAAGCCCACAAGTTCGCCATCATGCACAGCCAAATCCACACCGCGCACGGTGGCGGTGGTCAGTTGTTGCGCACGCAGGCGAATGCCCGTCGCCCTGGCCGCCCTGGCCTGTGCCGAAGCGGCTTCTTCGGCGGCGCTGCTCAGCGCTGCGCCAACGGCCGTCCCGGCCACACTGTCGCCGATCATCAGGTTCACAACATCGCGCTCAGTGGCTTCGGCAAGCTGCAGTGTGCCCACGCTGTGCCCATTGCGCAGCACCACAGCGCGATCGGCCACGCGGAAAATCTCCTCCATGCGGTGCGAGACGAAGACAATCGCAAGCCCATCGCGCTTCCACTCGTCCACAAGCGCAAAGAGGCGGCCCACCTGGCGGCTGTCGAGGCTGGCTGTCGCCTCGTCCAAAATCAGCAACCGCGGGCCAATGCTCCATGCTTTGAGGATTTCGACAATCTGCTTTTCGTCGGGCGGCAGGTCGCGAATGGGCGCATCGGGGTGAAGCGAGGCGCCAACGGTGCCCTTGAAGAGATCGAGCAGCGCCGCCGTGCGCGCCCGCGCGACGCCGCGCTGCACAAAACCGGCGCGCAGCGGCTCATGCGTGAGCCAGATGTTCTCCTCAACCGTCAGGTCGGGGATGAGGCTTAGCTCCTGATAGACAGCCGTCAGCCCATGGGCGCGCGCAGCGTGAGGCGAGTTGAAGCTCACCGGCTTGCCGTCCAGCAGAATCTGCCCGGCATCCGGCGCAACAACGCCCGTGAGGATTTTGCTCAGCGTGCTCTTGCCGCTGCCGTTGGCGCCAACCAGCGCCACAACATCGCCCGAATGGACATCCAGCGTGCCGTCGGCGAGCGCCACCACGCCACCATAGCGTTTGCTGACGTTGGTTGCCGATAGTGATACTTGCATGGTTGCACGGGTAAGGGGTAGGGAGAGGCGCTGCACCATAGGGACGCAGCGGAAAGTGACGTCCGGCAGGGGAAGGTTGCCCTCCCCCTGCCGGACGAATGCGTACTACTGGAAGAAGGCTGCGGCCTCTTCTGCATTGATCATGCCGTCACCTGTGTAGGAGGCGGGCAGATCCTTGACCATCTCGTACGCCTCGGCGAAGTTGTCAGATGTGACAACGCCGGGGATGGGCACGAAGAGGGTGTTGGGCGTGGGGCAATCACCGGCCAGTTGCGCCGGGTCAATTGTGCGGCCCTGGAGCAATTCAAGCAGGACGCGCATGCCGCTGGTCGCAACGCCCGGCGGGTTGACAACGCCAATGCTCGTGAAGTCGGGGCGCGTCTGGAGAATCTCGTTCCAAAGTTGCAGATAGCTGGCGCGCTGCTCGCCAACCATGATCGGCCACTTCTCGGGGTTCGCTGTCTGCACAGCGAGGAGAGCGCCTGTCGCCATGCCGTCCTGTGTCCACACGCCGTCAATGTTGGGCAGAGAGGCGAGGAAGTTCGACATCACCTGCTGGCCGGTGGCCTGGTCCCACTTGCCGGTATCGCGGCCTACAACCTTGATGTCGGGGTACTGGTCCAGCACTTCCTGCACGCCCGCCATGCGTGCCTCGTTGGCGGGGTGGCCGGGGAAGCCTTCGATGAGAACAACATCACCCTTGCCGCCCAGTTCGTCGGCCAGCCACTGCATGCTGATCTTGGCCCATTCCTTCTGGTCGATGACGACGTTGATGACGCCCTCGGCGCAGATGGCCTGGTCAATCGAGACAACCGGCACGCCACCCGCAACCACTTCTTCGAGGGTGGTGTTGAGGGCGGTGACGTCACCAGGGTTGAGGACGATGCCATTGACACCCTTGTTGACGAGGTTCTGGATCTGCTGGATCTGACCCTGGGCGTCGGTGTCGGCGCTCTCAATGACGAGGTCATTGGTGAGGCCGGTCATCATCAACTCAGCATTGAGATCCTGCATATTCTGGATCATCTGCGTGCGCCACTCGCTGCTCACAAAGCTGTTCGAGAGGCCGATGGTGAAGGGGCCCGCAGCGGCTTCGGCGGC
>DIAV01000149.1:7628-9854 GCA_002415895.1 Anaerolineales bacterium UBA5069
GCTTCGGCGGCGGGCGCTTCGGCAGCAGGAGCTTCAGCAGCGGGCGCGGCCGGTGCGGCCACCGGGGCCGCGCATGCCGAGACAACCATGGCGGCAATCAGCAACAGGCTGAATACCAGTACAAACTTGCGATTCATAGGTCCTCCTTGACTGAATCTGATGAGATTGGGTATTGCATGTTTGGTACTGCGTGTGGAAACGGCCTGGGGTGCGACCGTTCATCCCATTGTAAATGGCGGATGCATTTCTGCCAAAGCGCACGGGTCAATCCCAATTTGATCGAGCAAACCGCCTATGCAGCTTGACGCGCCCTAAAGGCATCCAGAATTTCGGCTGTGCGCGTGGCGCCGGCGCGCGTCACGCCCAGCGCGCGCACTTCCAGCAGCCGCTCCAAGGTGCGCACGCCGCCCGCCGCCTTCACCTGCACGTGCGCAGGCGCATACTTGCGCATGAGAATCAGGTCGGCATCGGTCGCACCGCTGGGGGCGTAACCTGTGGAGGTCTTCACCCAGTCGGCCCCCACGTCGCCGCAAACCTGGCAGAGGCGAATCTTCATGTCGTCATCCAGGTAGGCGTTCTCGAAGATCACCTTGACCAGCGCGCCGCCCGCGTGCGTGACATCCACCACGGCCTTGATTTCGTCGGTGACATAGCCCCAATCACCGCTCAGCACCTTGCTGATGTTGACGACCATGTCGAGTTCCTTGCCGCCGTCCGCCAGCGCCTGCTCGGCCTCCTTCACCTTGATGCTGGTGGTGTGGCCGCCATGGGGAAAACCAATCGTTGTGCTGGGGGCTACGCTGCTCCCGTGCAGGATTTCGGCGCAGCGCTTGAGGGAGTAGGGCATGATGCAGACACTGGCCACGTCATACGCGACGGCCAGTTGGCAGCCCGCATCGAGTTCCGCCTGGGTGATTGTAGGGTTGAGCAGCGAGTGGTCAATCATTTTGGCCACGTCGCGATAGGTGATTTCCATAGTTGCTCCCAATCAAAGCCTTAATGCACATGTGCAAATTGATACGACAAGCCAGTGCCCGCAAGGCGCTGCATTACGCAAATTGAACATCGTTTATGCGCGCACAATCCTCACGTTCGCCCCCATGCAATGCCGCGCTGTGCGGCCAGCGCAACGCCGCCAAGCATCCCCGCACGCGTGCCCAGGAGTGACTCCTCAATGCGCACATCGTCAACGGGGAACATTTGCACGCGCGCACGCACAGTGGCGCGCACCGTGTCGAAATCAATGGCGCTCGTGCCCACCACGCCGCCGCCCAGCACCACCAGCGGCGGGTGGAAGAAGGCAATCACATTGGAGACGGCAATGCCCAGGTATTCGCTGGCGCGCCCCAGCACCTCACGTACGGCTGTATCACCCTGCGCCGCAGCCTCGGCCATGGTGCGCGGGTTCACCCGCCCCGTATCGCCATCCACCAGGGTGTAAAGGACCGTAGTCTGGCCGGTGAGCAGCAGCCGCACTCCCTCAGCGGTGATGGCTGGGCCGCTGCACAGAGTCTCCAGGCAGCCACGACTGCCGCAGCCGCAGCGCGGGCCATCAGGCAGGATTGTATGATGGCCAAATTCGCTGTTGACGCCGCCGGCGGCCATGTAGAGATGGCCGTCATACGCAAAGCCGCCGCCAATGCCCGTGCCAATGGCAAAGAAAGCCAGCGTAGGCGTGGTGATGCCGTGGCCGTAAACAAGCTCGCCCAGCGTTGCCATGCGCACATCGTTGAGCAAGGCCACAGGGCAGCCAATCATCGGCTCCAGCCAGGCGCGCGCGGGCACATCGCGCCAGTTGCCGGCGAGGTTGGGCAGGAAAATGACCTCCCCCGCCGCGGTGGCATTGCCGGGGATGCCCATGCCCAGCGCCGCCGGACGCTCGCCATAGTCGGCGGCCAGTTCGTTGACGAGCGCGCCAATGCGTTCGATGACGGCGCGCGGCCCCTCGTATGACTGCGTGGGCACAGTGCGCTCTGCCACAATCGCGCCCTCAACAGTGGCCAGCGCGCCGGCAATTTTGGTTCCGCCCAGATCAATGGTTGCGTAGACAGTCATGCTGTTGGCGTGGTGGGTGAGCAGGTGATGGGTTGATTGGTTGACTGATAATCGATCATAGATAACTGATCATGGGTCGGTGGCTGTGTCTGCCACCAATGATCAATAATCAATGATCAATGATCAATAATCTGTCCACCAGTGCATTAGTGGTGCGTCTCTGAAGTGCGC
>DIAV01000022.1 GCA_002415895.1 Anaerolineales bacterium UBA5069
CTACGCACAATGCCTCTTACTTGCGAGAAGCAGCACTAAAGCGACACCGCAATAGCAACGACCTGGCGCAACCCCGCCCCGATCATACAGGCTTGACCGCGCCGGCGCGATATTGCGTGGCCAGCGCAGCATCCAGCGCCTCACCGTGGTGCAGCATGTAGGTGGAGACAGCCGTCGTTTCCAGCTTTGCCAGGAGCTCAGCGTACTCAAAGGGACGGCCAAATGTGTGGCCGTTCACAACCAGCGCAATGCTGTTGATTCCCCGCCGCTGCAGATGTTGAAGCGCCGCCGCCCAATCCGGGCTGGGGTCCGCACTAATCGCGAGCACAGTGTCATTGCGGTTCAAACGCACGCCATCGGTGGCAATCAATTGTGCAAAAGGCAGCGTACCTGTCGCCTCCACCACGGCCAGCATCTCGAGTACCTTGTTCAACTGACGCTCGCCGCGATCCGCTTGCAGGTACTCGCGCGTGGCTGCATGCGCGCTCAGGCCCACGGCGCGATTGCGCAGCACAAAGTAACGTGCGAGGCTGGCTGTTGCGGTAATCGCATACTCTGTGGTGGTGGGTGGAATCTCGAACTGGCTGCGCTGGCGCGCCACACTGTGCAGCGCAAAAAGCCCCGGCTCAGGTGGCTGCGGAGTCCACGCCAGCGCGCCCTCAACCGCGGCGTTGAGATCAAGATAGATCCACACATCGGCCGTGGGGTCAAGCTCAAACTCCTTGGCCATCAAACGGTTAAGCCGCGCCGTGGTGGGCCAGTGGATGCGGTTGAGGCTGTCGCCCGGCACATAGTCGCGCACGCCCGCCGCATTGGTTGTCACTTGATAGGTGCGGCGATGGCGCGCTTCACCCCCAGCCAATTCAGAGATGGAGGGCTGAAAAGAAGGCAGATCGACTGTGAGGGGATAGACAACCAGATAGCCCGAACTGCTGAGAGAGCGCGCCATGCGGAAGATGCCCAGCGGATCGGTGTTGCGCAACACCAGCGGGCCCAGCCGAAAACGGCCCCGCTGCGTGCAGAGCGTACGCACCTGCCAGCGATCCGTCATGTTACGCCCCAGGCTGATCACCCGGCTCACACTGTGCCACGGCAGCGTGGAGGCGTCGTCAATCTCAAGCCAGAGCTTGGGCAGCGCCGCCTTGTTGCTGACCTCGATCTGCTCCTCGGCAAATTGGCCCACCTGGCTGCGGCGCGTCTTCGTAAAGCGCCGCACGCTAATGCGCCGCACGCCATTCACCGCCCAGAGGTAGCTAAAGAGCAGCACCCCTGATGTGAGATAAGCAAGGCCATACGCCAGGCTGTTGCCCGTATTGAAGGCAAGTATCCACGCAACAACAATGCCCAGTGCCAGCATGATCAGGCGGGAATTCATGCGCGCCCGGCCCCTCTTGTTGCCACAGCGCTAGCGTACACGGGCACGCGCGCCGGGGACTGGTGTATGGCGCAGTGCATCCTCCACAATCTGCTGCGCCCCTACATTCTTGATGCGCGCCGAAGGACTCACAATCAGGCGATGCGCAAGCACGCTGGGGGCCAGCAGCTTGATGTCGTCCGGCAGGACAAAGTCCCGCCCCTCCATGGCCGCCCAGGCGCGCGCAGCCAGATAAAGCGACAAACTGCCGCGCGGGCTCGCGCCCAAATAGACATCGGGATGATCGCGCGTTGTCGTCACCAGATCCACAATGTACCCCTTCACGAGTTCATCCACATAGACATCGCGCGCAGCTTTTTGCGCCGTCATGAGTTCTTCTGCGCCAACCACCTGCTGAATATCCTGAATCGGGTGGTGAGTGGCCTGGCGTGTCATGACGTCAATCTCGCTGGTGCGCGAGGGATAGCCAAGGTGAATGCGCATCATAAAGCGGTCCACCTGCGCCTCGGGCAGCGGAAAAGTGCCTTCGTACTCAATGGGGTTCTGTGTAGCCAGCACCATGAAGGGGCGCGCCATGGGGTGCGTAATGCCGTCCACCGTCACCTGGCGCTCCTCCATGGCCTCCAGCAGCGCCGATTGCGTCTTGGGCGTAGCGCGGTTGATTTCGTCTGTGAGGACAATCTGCGCCATAATAGGCCCCGGCCTAAACTCGAACTCCATGCTCTTCTGGTTGAAGACGCTCACCCCCGTCACATCACTGGGCAGCATGTCGGGCGTAAACTGGATGCGGCGGAAGACGCAGCCCACGCTCTTGGCCAGCGCGCGCGCGAGCATGGTCTTGCCCACGCCGGGGACATCTTCGATCAGCAGGTGCCCTTCGCACAAGAGCGCGACGAGCGTCAGGCGAATTTCCTGATCCTTGCCAACAATCACGGTGCGTACATTCTCTAGAATGCGGTCTGCAACACCTTGCACAACTTGCATTGAAGTTACCTCAGCCATGCAGCGGCCCAGACGGACGTGGGCGCAATGAAGAGCGGACGCGACACGCGCAGCGTTCCAGCATAAGATACAGTAAGTGCCAAGCGTGGGCAAGCCATGCACGGGCAATGGCAGGGCTTCTCAAAAGTCGTGGGGGCGGCGACTTCATAGAAGCCCTGCTCGTCCCCCAGGCGCTTTCAAAACATGCTCATTCCCTGCTATACTCTACCTGTCAATCGCGCTTGCGCACGCCCGCGTGCGGCTGCGGACAGCCCCAAATCACACACATCAGTGAGAGCGCCTCATGGAACTGCACGAATACCCGCGCCCTGCCAACGACACTGGCATCGGCATTCACTGGGCCCCCGGCTATGCCGCTGCTGTGGGCATGGCTAAATTGCGCGAAGTGTGGATTCCCGAATTGCGCGCCCTGGGCGTCAAATGGGTAAAGATCTACAACCACGACGGCGCGCTGGATTTTGCCGAGTTGCTCCTCGCCGAGGGCATCATGCCCATTGTGCGCCTCTACCGCCCCACCCCCAACCCGGGACGCCTCAGCCTGCGCGAAATCGTCTTTGTCGACTCATTCGTGCGCGTGGGCGTGCGCTATTTCGAGTTCAACAACGAGCCTGATCGCGACTCCGAGTGGAAGGGCGGGCGCGTCCCGTCCAACGGCCTTGAACTTGTGGCCGAAGATTCCATTGTTAACATGGAGGCCATTCTCGAGCGCGGCGGCATGCCTGGCGTGCCTGCGCTCTCCGTGGGCAGCACGTGGGACCTCGTGGGCAAGATTGTCGCCCTTGGCCGCAAAGACCTCTTCGATGGCCCCGTGTGGCAGGCAGTTCACAACTATGCACGCAACCGCCCCATTGACTACCCCTTTGACATTGGCAACCAGGAAGGCGCCGCCTTCACCGAGCGTTTCTATCGCACCGTGGCCGACGAAGCGTGGGAAGAGAACGCCTGGCGCGGCCGCAGCCTTGCCGAGGTCAATCGCCTGCGCATGGACCGCTGCGCGCCAGGCCTTACCCTGCGTGAGGACCACGCCGGCTGGCTGGCGTGGCAGCATTTTGACGCACTCAACCGCCACCACCTTGGGCGCAGCCTCCCCATTCTTGCCACAGAGAGTGGTTATGTCGTGGGCGACGACAGCGACGCACGCTACCCCGCGGCAACGCCCAACTTGCACATGGCGCAAACGCTCGAACTCTGCCGCACGCTCATGGGCACAAGCACACGCTTCCCCGCCGCACCCGACTTTCTTTTTTGCGCGGCGTTTTCAGTCATTGCCAACCAGCAATTGGGGGGCAGCAGCGCCTGGTGGGAGAAGTTCGCGTGGTACAGCAACCGCTGGCCCGGGGGCAGCCTGCCGATTGTGCGCGCACTGCGCGCCGAACCAAAGGCCGCACGCAAGTGGCAGGGCGCGGCAGGCGGCGCCCCGCTGCTCACCCTGCGCGGTGCGGTGCTCAACCGGCGTGCCGGCGCGCCGGAGCGACCTGCGCTCATTCTCGAGCGCGATGGCATCCAGATGGCAAGCACACTGGTTGATCCCAACAACCGCTACCTGCTCAACGAGCTAGGGCCGGGCAATTACACACTGCGCGTGGAGGGCTACGACATCCGCCAACCCGTTACGCTCAGCGCCGACCAGCTTGAAATGGTTGTCAACCTGGACGTGGGCAAGCCTGCCGAAGTCATTAGCCGCAGCCTGGTGGAGGGCCGCGTGCGCGGCGGCAGCGGCGCATCATTGCGCCTGCTGCGCACGGGTGATGGCGAGGAATATCTCACCACCGCGCGCGAAGATGGCGCCTTCCGTTTCATCGATCTACCCCCTGGCGCCTACTCGCTCCAGGTGAATCCCACCGGCAGCCGCGTCGATAACCTTGTTCTCGACGGCCGCAACCAAGTGGAACTGGAAATGGCCGTGGGCGGCTGGGGCCACGTCATTGCCACGGCAGACCCAACCCCCGGCGTGGGTGCAATTCGCGTGCGTGTGCAGGAATACACCGGCGCCGCTGTACAGCTCTACGGTGTCAACGGCGTCATCCCGCCACTCATCACCGGCACGGCTCCCGGCCTGCCCAGTGACCTCTGCCAATTTGAGGGGCTGGAAAACGGCCTCTACATTGTCACAGTCACAAACATCACCGATGACGAAGGCGATCCTGTAGAACTAGAGGCGCGCGTCACTGTGGACCGGCGGCGCGTGCCGCTGGTCGATTTCAGCTTCAGCGATGCCGCCCACGCCCCCCTCGCGGCCCAATCCTCGGTCACCGGACGCGTAATCGGCCCGCTTGAACGCATGAACGCGCCGCGCGTGCGCCTCATGGACGCCTCCGCCAATGCCGCCGAACAGCCTGTGCAGGCCGATGGCTCCTTCCGTTTTGACCGCCTGCCCGCGGGCACCTATGCACTCGAAGTGGTGGGACACGAAGCCACCGGCCAGCGCCAGGATATCGCACTGGACGGCATCAATCAGGTGACGGTGGACCTGTTGCTGCCCATGCAGATGCGCCCCGCAGCACCCGCTGTGCCCGAAGGCGGCGGCATGATCCTCGGCCACGTGCCCGGTGCGGCCGGTCGCCTTGCGCGCCTTGTCGATGCTGTGGGCAACGAGCAGCGCGCCGATATCGGCCTCGATGACACTGTACGCTTCGAGCAACTGCCGCCTGGCGAATATCTGCTCATGGTGGAAGGCGGCTACGAGCAGGGTGACCTTGTCATCAATGGCGCGCTCGCCTGGGAGGTGCTCTTCGCGCCCCTTGCCTCATCGTGGGAGGTGCAGGTCACGCGCGCCGAGTCCATGCCCGGCTACAGCGTGGTGCGCGTAGAGGTGGAGGGGCTCAAGGATGTGCCCGTCTACATTTGGAAGGAAAACTGGGAAGGCATGATGAAGCGCACCGGGCGCAATCTCGATCAGGCACAAGCCGAGTTTGTGGGGCCGGAGCTTGGCCCCTGCGCCGTGGAGTTCTCGCCACTGGGCCCCGGCGT
Source organism: Anaerolineales bacterium UBA5069 (assembly GCA_002415895.1). Taxonomy (GTDB): domain Bacteria; phylum Chloroflexota; class Anaerolineae; order Caldilineales; family Caldilineaceae; genus UBA5069. The sequence continues at coordinate 5,348 of DIAV01000022.1, forward strand.
CTACATGATTGAGCCCGAAGGGCTGGGTGTGTGGACGGATGTGGAACTCACCGGCCTGGAGGCGGTTTGGATCACATTCCGCCCGCGCAGCGCGCCCACGCAGGCCAATCAGGTGTCGCGCCTGCACAGGGAACCCGCACCGGCCCCCCGCATCGAAAGCGCAGCCACGCGCACGCGCCACTACGTCTTCATTGGCAATGTGCAACTGACCGGCAGGGAACTCTCCGATGTGCTGAGTTATGCGTCCAGCCAGCGCGCCGTCGCCGGCACGGATTTCGCCGAAGCCTTGCGCGCCGACGTCGTCACGCTTGTGGGCAACACACCCAACACCGAAGGTCTGCACGCCCAGTTGAGTGATCGCGGCATTCTTGTGCAAAGCTACGTACCGGCGGAAACCGAGTAGAGCGGAACACAAACGCACGCTCGCCCTTTTCATGTGCAGAGAGGCGCCCAGCAACCACAGCCCGCGGTCCTGCGCGTCGCTGTTCTTCTCCCCTCGCCCCGGGCTGTACATCCGCATGGAGAGGGGCCGGCGGTAAGGGGCAGTGGGTGCGCTCCGTGCGTGTGGTTGACAAGACGACCGCTTGTTCGTATGCTTGGTGTATAATCAACGCAGGATTCAGGATTGCCAACTCCCATGCATCGGTTTTTCCGGTTGCGGCAACGTACGTATCGGGCACGTGCTCGATAGGCGCTACGCGTGTCCAAAACCGTTGTTTGACTTGTATGTCACACCAGTCCGCTACCATTGTTCATCAGATGTTTTGACATAACGTACAGTTGATGAGTCAAAGCATCTCCACGCACGTCAGAAAGAGAAAAGGAGAAGGTATGTCGCGAAAACTATTGACGCTGCTTAGCCTGCTCGTCGTGTTTGCCCTGGTATTGGGCGCATGCGGGCGCGGTGGGAATGAGGAGCCGACTGCGGTTCCCGAAGCCCCCGCAGCAGAGGCCCCTGCAGAAGCAGCAACCGAAGCACCCGCGCCGGTCGTGGAAGAACCCGCCGCCAGCACGGAAATGACTGCCACCGAAGCAGTAACGGAAGCGGCCGCTGTCACAGAGACAGCAGCCATGACCGAAGCCGCCGCCATGACTGAAACCGCACCTGTCACCGAGACAGAGGCTGTGACGGATACCGGCGCAACAACCGAAACCGCAGCCGCGGCAGAGACCAGCGCATCGCCCATGATCCCGGGTGGCGCACTGGAACAGGCCATGGCCGGCGATTTCAAGGGCACAGTCGTCATCATGGACGGTCCCTTTGCCGACGCCGACGCCCGCAAGTTTGAGGACTCCGTCGTCGCCTTTGAAGAAGCCACCGGTATTGACATTCAATACATCGGCGGCAAGGGCTTCGAAGCCAGCATCAACACCCGTGTTGACGCCGGCGACGCCCCCGACATTGCCGACTTCCCGCAGCCCGGCCTCCTCGCCAACCTTGTGGCAGCCGGCACAGTCGTGGACGTCAGCACCTTCATGCCCGAAGAGTACCTGCAGCAGCAGTACCTGCAAAGCTGGATCGACATGGCGCAGATGGAAGGCCCCGATGGCCCCATCACTGCCGGTGTGTGGACCCGCTTTAATGGCAAGAGCCTCGTTTGGTACCCCAAGGTTGCCTGGGACGAAGCAGGCTATGAAATCCCCACCACCTGGGACGAGATGCAGACACTCATGGACACCATCGTCTCTGACGGTGACACCCCCTGGTGCGTCGGCATTGAGTCGGGCGCAGCCACGGGTTGGCCCGCCACCGACTGGATGGAAGAGTTCATGCTGCGCACCACCTCACTGGAGAACTACGACAAGTGGGTCACCGGTGAACTGCCCTTCTCCTCGCCTGAAGTAACGAACGCTGCCGAGAAGCTGGGCGAAGTGTGGTTGAATGCCGATTATGTCTACGGTGGCGCAGATGCCATTGTCTCGACAAACTTCGGTGATGCCCCGGCCCCCATGTTCGAAGATCCGCCCAAGTGCTGGATGCACAAGCAGGGTAACTTCATCACCTCCTTCTTCCCGGGCGAGCTTAAGGCAGGCGTTGACTATGACGTCTTCTACTTCCCGCCGATTGACGAGCAGTACGGCAAGCCCTTCCTTGTGGCCGGCGACATCTACGCGATGTTTAACGACCGCCCCGAAGTGCGCGCAGCCATGGAATTCTTCACCCGTGGCGAATCGCTCAAGGCATGGCTCGAACAGGGCGGCACCCTTGCCACACAAAAGGATGTGCAGCTCGAATGGTACGGCGATGATCTCGAGCGCAGCATTGCTGAACTCGCGAACTCCGCCACATCCGTTCGCTTCGACGCGTCCGACCTCATGCCCGGCGAAGTGGGCGCAGGCTCCTTCTGGACAGGCATGACGAGCTGGGTCGCCGGTACAGTGGACCTGGAAACCGCCTTGAAGGAAATTGACGACTCGTGGCCTAAGTAAGCAGTCGGTAGCCAGTTTGTTGCACTGGCTGACCTGTATGTGAGTGAACCAGAGGGCAGGGCGGCAGTAGCGCTGCCCTGCCCTCTTCGTTTCACACCCTGATGTTGCAGCAAAACGGGCGCACCCTCTGCCCCGTTGGCGCGCACAATGCGTAGTTACGCTTCCCGCCTTTCTCCAGTCGCATCCATTCGTACCGCACGAGGAGACCTTGCATGAGCGTCACGCCTCAACCGGCGCAGCACAAACCGGGCTTCGTCGAATCCCTCTCCACAGGCATTGGCCGCATTTTGATTTCCGTGGC
>DIAV01000142.1 GCA_002415895.1 Anaerolineales bacterium UBA5069
GCAATCTCCGGCCCGCCGTTCTGCCAGCCATTGGCCGCGGCCCAGCCCTCTTCGGCCACGCGCACACAGAAATCCACCATGCGCGCGGGAATATTCACCCCCGTCGGCTCAATGCTGTTGCGGAATTCCATGGTGTAGTTGACTTCATTAATGGTAAAGCCGCGGTCGGGGTCTTCGAAGACATCAATCGCCACCACGCCGCCGCCTACGGCCGTCGCCGCGGCCGCACAAATGGCGTCCAGTTCAGGCGTCACCGGGCAATTGCTCGATTTGCCGCCGCGCGCCGTGTTCGTAATCCAGTGTTCAGCGTCGCGGTAGATTGCGCAAATGGTCTCGCCGCCCACCACGAAGGCGCGAATGTCGCGCCCGGGCTTGCGCACATACTCCTGAATATAGAAGATGCTGTGATGGTATGAGCCGAGCGTCTCCTTGTGTTCAAGAATCGCCTCGGCCGCGTCCCGATCATTGATTTTGCTCAGCAATCGGCCCCATGATCCCACCGCCGGCTTGAGCACAACGGGATAGCCCATCAGCTCGATTGCTTCCAGCGCGCTTTCGGGCGTAAAGGCGACCAGTGCGCGCGGCTGCGCAACGCCCGCTGCAGTGAGCGCGCTGGTGGTCTGCAACTTGTTGCCGCAGGTGTCGGCCACCTGCGCCGTATTCACAGTGCGCACGCCGCGGTCGTTGAGCAGCCGCAGCGCATAGAGCGCGCGGCTGTGGTTGATGCAGCGCTCCACCACGCAGTCATAGCCGTCATACTGCGACGCCGTGGGGCCGCCCGAGATGTCAAAGATCATCTTCTGGTCGTCGAGCAGGTCAAAGTCAATGCCGCGGCGCTGGAATTCTGTGAAGAGCAATTTCTCTTCAACGCGCACGCGGCTGTAGAGCAGGCCGAACTTTTTGCCCTGTGCCATTTATTCGCCCCAATCCTCTTCTTCTTCAGGCGCAAGCGCCAGTTCCAGCGGCTCCAGACTCACCACCTCGAGATCGGCCCCACACTCGGGGCACTGCGTAATCTCATTCTGCATGACATCCTTCAATTCAACGTCGGCAAAGCATTCGGGGCACTCAGCGGTGCCGCTGGCGGTCTGCATGGCCATGGATGATGACTCCTTCTTTCAGTTGCGTGTTGGCGAAGTTGGATCAGGCACAGGATTGGCAAAGTCGGCCCTATGCGAGATGGGCAATCACTGCATTCGTGAAATCACAGGTGGATGCGCTGCCGCCGAGATCGCGCGTGAGCGTGGATGTGCGCAGCGCTGCGTCAACCGCGTGACGAATGCGCCCCGCCGGCGTGGGTAGCCCCAGCGCATCAAGCAAGAGCGCCGCGGCCAGAATTGTAGCGGTCGGGTTGGCAATACCCTTGCCCGCAATATCGGGCGCGCTGCCATGCACCGGCTCAGCAAGCACAAAATCATCACCCATATTGGCGGATGGTGCAAGGCCCAGCCCACCCACAAGCGCGGCGGCGGCATCGCTGAGAATGTCGCCATAGAGATTGGGGGCAACCACCACATCATAACGCTCGGGTTCGAGGATGAGGCGGTAGGCCATGGAATCGACCAGTTGCTCCTCAACCTCAATTTGACTGAACTCCTGCGCCACATCCATGCACGCGCTGCGGAAGAGTCCGTCGCTCACGCTCAGGACGTTAGCCTTGTGCACAACGGTCACACGCGGCAATTTGCCACTCTCCCGCGTATGGCGCGCGCGGTTGGACGCCGCGGCAAAGGCACTGCGCGCGATGCGTTCGGAGGCGTGGCGCGTAATAATGCGCTGCGCAACGGCTGTGTTGCCGTCATTCTCCAGCCACTCCTGCTTGACATACAGGCACTCGGTGTTTTCGCGCACAATGAGCAAGTTGATGTTCGGGCGGCTCGCGGCCACGGGCGCCGAGATAATCGGGCGCAGGTTGGCATAGAGATCAAGCAGGGTGCGCAGCGCCACCACGGGGCTGCTATAGCCATCCACCCGATGACTGGGCGAGTTGACGGCCCCCAGCAACGCGCCGTCACAGGTACGCAATGTATCAATCGTCACCTGCGGCAGCGCGTTACCTGTGCGGATGAAGACCTGCCAGCCTGCCTCAAGCGCCACATACTCAAAAGGCGCGCCCACGGCATCCAGCACGCGCCGCGCCGCCGGAACCACTTCCTTGCCAACCCCATCACCTTCAATTAACGCAATACGCTTCACACGAATACCTCGATCAAATCATGGAAATGAGTCATCACCTGCGGCTGCACCAACTCAACCGCCAAGCACCGACAACAATGCGTAGGCCGCAAAAGCCAGAATCAGCACGCCTGCGCTGCGGTTAATCCACACCATCAGGCGCGGCGTCATGCGCCCGTGCGCCAGCGCAACGCCGGTGGTCAGCAGAGTCCACCAGAGCGCCGAACCCAAAAAGACGCCAACCACCAGCAACACAGCCTCGGCCCCGCCGCCGCTTGCCGACATACCGGCGCCGGCAAAGATCGCCACGAAAGCCAGAATCGTCATCGGGTTGGTGAGCGTGAGCAGGAAGGTGGAGCCCCAGGCCCGCCCAATGCCCCCACTTGATTCGGTGGACCCTGCCATCTCTGCGGGCAGCGCCAGCAACGTGCGCACGCCCAGATAAGCCAAAAAGAGGCCGCCACCCACCCCCAGCCACAGCTGCTGCTCAACCAGAAAGGCCGTGATCAGCGTCAGCCCAAACGCGGCCACCACGCCGTAGAGCGCATCTGCGCTGGCTGCCCCCAGCCCCGAGGCCAGCCCAATCCGCCGCCCGTGGCTCAGCGTGCGCTGAATGCACAGCAGCCCAATCGGCCCCACGGGTGCGGCAATCCCTACGCCCAAAATTATGCCCCGCAGCAGCAAAGGGATTTCCATCAAGCAGCTACCACTTCTTGTTGAGGCCGCGCATGCCGGCTAGATATTCCCACACGCGCACCTGAATCGTGCCGGACTCAACCGCGGGCAGCGCATCGAGCGCAAAGAGCGCGCGCGCCTCAATTTCCCAGCGGTCGCTCGGCGTCTCCAGGCTGTAGGACTCGCTGACAAAGAGGGCCACGTGGTCGCTCTTGCCCCCTTGAAAGTTGGTGTAAATCCCCTGCAGCCACGGCTCATCCAGCACAAGTGCGCCAACTTCTTCGCGCGCCTCGCGCAGCGCCGCCTCCCGCAGCGATTCACCGCGCTTGACGCCGCCACCCGGGAAGTTCCAGTCGTCCTGGTAGCTGTGGCGAATGAGCAAAATCGCGCCATCCTGGATGAGCATCAGGCGCACACCCAGCGTCAGTGGCCGCAGCAATCGCCACTTGAGGCCATAGAGCGCATAAGCCGCCTTCAGCAGCGTGCGCCTCATGAGGTCGCGGCCACTTTGCGCTTGACATAGGGCACAAGCCCACCCGCTTCAACAATCCCCAGCACACTTGCGCTCAGCGGCGGGAAGGCAAAGACGCCCCCTTTGCACACAATCTCGTTGCGCGCGAGGTCAATTGTAATCGTCTCCTGGGGCGCAATCGCCGCCACCGCTGCCGGGCAGACAATAGCCAGCAAGCCGTTGTTGAGCGCGTTGCGATAGAAAATGCGGCTGAAGGAGGCCGCCACCACTGCACCCACACCGTTAAAGACAAGGCAGGTGGCCGCCTGTTCGCGACTCGATCCGCAGCCCCAGTTGCGCCCCGCCACAATCACATCGCCCGGCTGCACTACAGCGGCAAAGGTAGGGTCAAGGTCTTCCAGCGCATGGCGCGCAATTTCGGCGCGTTCGGTCAGCGTATAGGTATATTTGCCCGGGAAGATGACGTCTGTATTGACGTTGTCGCCGTAAGTCCACGTGCGACCGGAGATAATTGTCATTGATGATTGATCACTGAATATGGGTCAACCGCTTGGCTGGTTGAGACAACACTTTTTGCGTCAAGGTGGCGCGGGTCAATGATCTTGCCTGCAATGGCTGATGCGGCCACCACGGCCGGGTTGGCCAGGTAGATATCGGCATCGCGCGTGCCCATGCGCCCGCGGAAGTTGCGGTTGGCGCTCGAGATCGTCACCTCGTTGGGCGCGGGGATGCCCATGTGGTTGCCCATGCAGGGGCCGCAGCCGGGCACGCCAATCACCGCGCCTGCATCCACAAAATCCGCAATATACCCAAGGCGCAGCGCATCGGCCAGCACCTCGCTTGAAGCAGGAATAACGAGAAAGCGCGTACCAGCAGCAATGCGCCGCCCGCGCACAATGGCCGCAGCCTCGGCCAAATCCTCCAGCCGCCCGTTGGTGCATGTGCCCAGGAAGGCCTGCTGGACGCGCGTTCCGGCCACCTGCGCAACGGGTACCACCGCGTCCACGGAATGGGGGCACGCGATCAATGGCTCCAGCGCTGCGGCGTCATAACGATGCACGGCTGCATAGGTTGCGCCCGCATCGGGGTAGAGCGCGCCCGCAGCAACCAGAGTGCGTGCGTCCTCCGCCGCCAGCGGCGCGCCCTGGCGCGTTGTGCGCCGCACAAGGCGTTCGCTAATATACGCGAGCGTGGTGGCGTCGGGCGCAATATAGGCATTCTTGACACCGAACTCAGCCATCATGTTGGGCAACACCATGCGCGAGGCAAGGCTCATGGCCGCAATGCCACTGCCGCCAAACTCAACCGAGGCATAGAGGCCGCCATCGGCACCCAGATCGCCGATCACGCGCAATGCGAAATCCTTGGCACTCACCCCCGGCGGCAGGCTGCCGTCAAGCACAATCTGCATGGATTCGGGCACGCGCAGCCACAATTCTCCCGTGGCCCACAGCACCGCAACCTCGCTGCGCCCAATGCCCGCGCCAAACGCGCCCATCCATCCAAAGTGCGGGGTGTGCGAATCGGCCCCCAGAATGACCTGGCCGGGCAGCACCACAGCCTCCTCGCTCAAAACCTGGTGGCAGATGCCGCGCCCCACCTCGAAGAAGTTGGCAATCCCCTGTTCGGCCACAAAAGCGCGAATTTCGGCATGATTTTGCGCGTGCTTTGTGGTGGGGGCGGGCACAGCATGGTCCAGCGTCATGGCAATTTTGTCGGGAATCAGCACGCGCGACTGGCCAAATTCCTGCCAAATGCGGCGAATCGCGGCGCTGTTGTCGTGGCTCAGCACAACGTCCGGGCGCGCATCCACAACCTGGCCAATTGCCACGCTGGGCAGCCCTGCGCTGCGCGCCAGCGCCTTTTGCGCAAAGGTTTGGGGATGCCCCTCTGTTGCGCTCATTGCAGCCACCCATTCAACAGCAGATAGGCCACCGCGGCCACCACAACGCGATCTTTAATCTCGCCGCTGCGCACGGCCTCGCGCAGCCACGTTGGCGTCACCCAGTGGAGCGTGACAAATTCGGCCGGGTCGCGCCGCACATCGCTGATTGTCTCCAGCCCCCATGCCGCGTAGATGTGGCTGGCGGCCACGCCAAAGGCGGGGTTATCCCAAACAACGCCCAAATAGCGCACTGTTTCACTCGTTACGGCCTGCGGCTGATAGCCCGTTTCCTCGCGCAACTCGCGCAGGCCTGCCGCCTGCAAATCTTCATTGGCATCCGCCAGGCCGCCGGGGATCTGCCACACCACCTCGCCCACGCCGTGACGGTACTCGCGTTCAAGCAAAATGCGCCCCTTGGCGTCAAAGCCCACAACACCCACGCCAATGCCGGCAGGCTCCAGGCGCGTGTATTTGTAGGGTTTGCCGCTGGGCAGCACTACATCATCCACCACCACAGTCAGCCAGCGGTTGGTGTAGTGCGTGCGGCTATCGAGCAGTTTCCAGTGCGCGGGATCACTCTTCATAGGGCTAAGGTAGTGGGCTGGCGTTGACATTTCGTGGGTGAATGGCAACGTGGGTTGTGCCCGCAGTTGCCAATCACCATTAAGAATGACAATGGTATGACGCTTTCGACTCCACAAAGTCCAATAAATCCACTCGGCTACAGCGGCCCCATCTACTCAACCGTCTCCATCGCTTCAATCGCTTCACCATCCACCACGCTGCTGTGGTAGGCGCGCAAGAGATAGTCGACGTCGTCAAGCGTAAGCCGCTTCTGGTCGGCCATGGCCTTGATCTGCGCTGTCACCTTCTTCACGGCGTCGTCGCTCAACTCAAGCTGCAACTGCTCGGCGCGCTCCTTGATGGCGTTCCAACCTGTGAGCCGGTGCGCCACGTGGATGTAGCGGGTGAGGCCAAAGTCCGCCGGGTCCAGAATCTCATAGGTGCTGGGATTGTTGAGAATGGCCTTGGCGTGAATGCCTGCCTTGTGCGTAAAGGCAGTGAAACCGGTAATGTAGTTGTTGAAGGGCACGTCAACCTCCACCAGCCCTGCAACAAAGTTTTCCACTTCGCGCAGCATGGGCAAATTGTACTTGCTGCGCACGCTTTCCTTGTCGTGCACGTACATGCGTGCAACAAGGCCCCCCAGCGAGGTAATGCCGTTGCGCTCGCCAATCCCCAGCACCGAGGTATCCACGTGCGTTGCGCCCGCTTCCAGCGCGCAGTAGGCATTGGCAACGGCGCAGCCTGTGTCGTTGTGGCCGTGGAACTCAATATCGCACGAGACGATGCTGCGCAGCGTCTTGATCAGGTCGTAAACCTGGCGCGGATTCGCCACGCCTACCGTATCGGCAATGCCCACGCGGTTCACGCCGATCTTGTCCACACCGCGGTAGATCGTCAGCAAGTCAACAAGGTCGCTGCGGAAGGAGTCTTCGCTGCTGAAGCGCACCTCAAGCCCCTGGCTCTTGACGAACTCAATGACCTCGATGGCGCTTTCAATAATAAAGGGGATGTCCTTGCCGTGCGAAAACTCGCGCAGGAAGGANNTGGCAGCGCACGTGGGTGAGGATTTTGCTCTTGAGGCCGAGCGCAGTAATGCGCCTAAGGTCGGCAAGCGATTGGGGGCTGGCAGCGGGTGATGTGAGTTCGAGGTATTCCACGCCAAACGCATCCAGCAGGCGCGCGATTTCCACCTTCTGATCGCTTGTGAAGAAAGCATTGGCGAACTGTTCGCCTTCGCGCAACGTGGATTCAATGATGGAAAAGTTGTCAAGGCTCATGGCAAGGCTCCTGGTCGACAAAAATCACGGTGGCAGGTGAACGTCTGACTGCCGATGCTGCGTCGCTGCAGGAGCCGCCATTGGCTGACATCGGAACTGCATGGCTGACAGGTTGGACGATACGTGGCTGACGTAAAGGACTGGACGACGGAAAGTGGGCAAATAAAAACCGGCCCATCCGTCTGGATGGCCGGTGGCTTTGTCTCAACAGTGAGCAAGCGCCGTCTACCAGACTGCTGGTCCGGGTGTCTGCTTCTTGCTCTTCTTGTTTGCGCCGCCAAGCGGATTGAACATGCAGAGTGGCCTCAAAAACGCGCTGGTGTGAAAAACGCTGCGAGGATAATAGCAAGGGCGCGTGTGCATGTCAAATCGGCTTTTGCGGCAATGAGAGCATGACATGCGCGCGCCGCGTCCGCAGGTACGGCAACGAGCGGTACACCGCCGCGACGCGCTTTTGCTCGATGCCCAATTCAGGCTGCCGACGCCTCGTCTTCGGCAGCTGCACCATCTGCAGCTTCATCCTCGACGGACTCTTGAAGCTCTGGTTCAGCATGTGCTGCGGCCCCAACCTTGGCACTCTCCTCAGCCACGGCCTCCGGCTGGTGCTCAACGGCGTCCATCTCGTCAGTTTCATCATCGCGCCGAATTGTAGAGTCGGCCCCCTGCTCGGCGTAGTTGCGCGGCGTGCTCCACTCCACATCGGTGGGCAGATCACGCGCCACAAACTCTTCTACAGTCTCCTCGGAGACGGCGCTCTCGGCATCCACAGGATGCAGCGGCCAATGACTGCGCACAGAACCCAGCAGCGGCAAGTCCTCCAGTTCGCGCACAGGCTCATCGTCGCCCTGCGCGGCTGTCCCATCGTCTGCAACATGCATAGCGTCCACGTCAGCCGCTTCTTCACCGGCTGCCGGCACAGAGAGCGGCGCATCCTGGGCACGGCCATTTTCCAGCATAATCTCGGCAGTCTCGGCTATGGGCGGCGCGGGCAGCATTTCCACAGCAGGCGACTGCGGCAGCGCCTTCAGTTGCGTGTAGAGCGCGGCCAGCACGGGGGCGGCATCCTCGGGCGCAAGCGCGCGCCGAATTGAAGTCTCGCTCGTCTCCCAAAGTCGCTTGAGCGCCGTATAATCCCATTCGGCAGTCACAACACCCTCGCTCTGCGCGCTCCCCATCTCCACAAGCACGCCGTTATACTTGGGCGTCAATTCCTGCGGTGCAAGAATAGCCGAACGCCCCATGTAGGGGTCAGCCCCTTTGCGCAGCGGGTTTGCACCCACTACAAAACTCGCTGCGGCGTACAACTGATTGTCCTGCATACGCGCCAGGACGCCGGCGCGCAGCTTGTGATAGGAAGCCGCGTTGGGGCACGCGCCCTGCAACAGGATCATCTCGGCGTTCTGGTAGGCCAGCACACGACCGACTTCGGGGTAGAGCACATCGCTGCCCAAAAGCAGTCCCACGCGTCCCACCTCGGTGGAAATCGCGCGCCAGCCAACGCCCTTTGCCACGCGTGCTTCATCCTCCATGGCCCCCAGCACCTTGGCCTGTGTGCCCAGGAGTTCGCCCCCGGGGCCAAAGATGGCGCTCAGATTGCGGAGGACAGAGCCGTTTTCGCCGCCGGCAGGATCGGGCAGCCACGCACTGGGTGCGACAATTGTCACCCCCTGGGCGCGGGCCAGGCCGCCAAAAAGATCGGCGTAAGCCTCCCACATGCGCTGCGGTTCAACGTCCAGCAGGCCCGCTGTGGCTGCGCCCAGGTCGGCCTTGAGCGCCTGCGCGAGCCAGCCCGCCGCCTTCCCGCTCACCTTGTCCCACGCGCCCGCGCTGCGCTTGCGCCCCACTTCAGCACGACGCAACAGGTTTGTGCGCGCGTCCCCCAGCAGAAGCGGCGCAAGCATGAGCCCAGCCATTTCGGGGAAGAGGATCAGGCGCGCGCGCTTGGCCTCTGCCGCACGCAGAAAACGGCGCAGGTCATCGCGGTAATCATCCAGTGAGGCGTGCATGCGCATTTGCATTTGCACGCATGCAATTGTGAACTTGTCCATGAGCAGAAAACCACCTTGTGCCAGGCGCACCCCTGGGTGCGCCTGTTGTTGTCCATGCAGAGGCAAAGTCTACCATAGGGGCGCGCGGCCATGCCAACGCGGGCCATTTCAGGGGTGAACGCACTACACATGCGCCTGTCGCACTCTCAGTACGGCACAGCGTCAGCCCAGGTAGACACGCAGGTTGCGCAGCGTGTAGACGGGCACAAAGGGGAAAACAACCGGCGTTGTGCGCGCGTAACGTTGATAATCCGCCTGGCTGCCATAGCGCGCATCCTGCGCGAGCTCAATGCGGCGCGTGGAACCCAGCATAATCAGAATGAGGCAGGTAACGCCGGTCAGGCTCAGCAGCCACGGGCCAGGCAGCAAATAGAAACCAATCCCCGCAATGAAATTGCCCACCCAAAAGAGCATCTCGCCCAGGTAGTTGGGGCAACGCACCCAGCTGTAGAGTCCTGTTTGCACAAACGCACGGGGCGCACGCGCCTTTGCCGCGGACTTCTGTGCATCAGCCACGGCCTCAAGCAGCAGGCCGCCCGCCATAATCAGCACACCCAGTGCCTGCACCGCCTGCGCCCACACCGGCAGCGGCGCGCGCCCAATCCCGGCAAAGAGGCTGGGCGCAAAGAGCGCCACGTAGAGCAGCGCCACCGTCACCCAGATCGCGCAGCGCACGCCAAAGTTCAACCCCGCCGAGGCTCCATGCATGGACTCCGCCTGCTCACGATAGCTCTGCTGCCGCCACTCGCGCTGCACAAGAAAAATGCCCAGCCGCAAACCCCAAACCAGCAGCAACGCATTTTGTGCAAGCGCTAGCCAACTCAACTGTTCCCACGCAACAATCACCAGTGCAACAACCATCGCGGCAATCGAAAACGCATAGCCTATGCTAATGAAGTAGACCATGCGATAGAAGCCAATCGATGAGACCACCAGCGCAATGGCCATCAGCAGCCCCAGCATCTGCCAGGGCATCCCGCCCCACCCAATCACTGCGCTCACGCCGGTTCCTCACGCGTATGGCTAAATGGCCCCTGATTGCTCTTGCCTGGCAGCGCATCCGGCGTCATGGTTGTTTCACTGTGTATGTTAGCCGTCGCATTGCTGAGCAATTCAAGCGCCTCGGATACAAGCATGCGCTTGCGCGCCGGAACCCCTTCCACAATCTGCGCGAGCCAAGCGTTGCGCTGCGTGTTGCTCGCTTCAACCAGTATGCGCCCTTGTTCTGTCAGGTGCACTTCGCGCACACGCCGGTCGCTGACCGCGGGCTGCCGCACAACCAACCCCTCCTGCACAAGGCGCTCCACCATTTGGCTGGCGCCTGCAGGGGAAATCTGCATGATTTCGGCAAAAGCCGTCACTTCGTGCGGCCCATGATGATAAAGCCCTGTAAGAACTGTGAGTTGCAGCATGGATATGCCGCTGGAACGCGCATACTTGTTGAACTCGTGCATCGACGCCTGCATGAAGACAGACGACCACTCTGTAAATAGCTCTATGACGTTGCGCTGCTCCATACGCTCGCCTCCCATTCTGTCCCGCTCTGCCTGCCGCCCAACTTGCTACGCACGGTTATGATAATTATACTTCACACGCCTTTAATATCCTTTGTTCTGAGGGACGCGCATGCGCGCCACATATCTCCATTGAATACAACCACCGTTAGCCAGGGGCGCAACCTGGCAATCCTTTCGGCCACGCTGGTTATTGTCATGCTGGGCTTCGGCATTGCCATCCCCCTGACGCCCTTCTATGTGATCCACTTCAACGCCTCGGGCACCGCCCTGGGGTTGATGATGGCGCTCTATTCGCTCATGCAGTTCGTCTTTGCGCCCGTTTGGGGCCGCTTGTCGGACCGTGTGGGGCGCAAGCCTGTGCTGCTGATTGGCATTGTGGGCTTTGCACTCTCCTTTCTACTGCAAGGGCTGGCACAGAACCTCATCCAGTTCATGCTCGTACGCACACTGGCCGGCATCCTCTCCTCGGCAACGCTGCCCACAGCCATGGCCTATGTTGCCGATACCACAACTGCCGAGAATCGCGCCAAGGGTGTAGGCATGCTGGGTGCGGCCATGGGTGTGGGCATGATCTTTGGCCCCATGCTGGGCGGCTTTCTCACGCACGTCAACCCACAATTGCCCGCGTGGATTGGTTCGCTGCTGCAGGTCACAACAGACCCCTCAACCGGCCAGACAATCAATCTGTCGATCCCTTTCTTTGGAAGCGCGCTGCTGGCGCTGCTGGCCGTGCCCTTTGTCATCTTTATGCTCCCCGAATCGCTGCCCCCGCACAAGCGCGTGCGTCATGCTGTCAAGGGTGAGTCGCGCATGGGCTTATTGGTGGCCGCCGTAAAGGGACCCATGGGCTTGCTCTTTGTCCTGGCCTTCCTGCTGGCCTTTTCGCTGGCAATGATGGAGGCCGTACTTGCACTCTACGGCAAGGAGCGCTTTGTCATGGGGCCCTCGCAAATCGGGTTGCTCATGGGCGCGCTGGGCATCATCTCCGTCATCCAGCAGGGCGTCATGATCGGCCCCCTCACCAGGCGCTTTGGCGAGGAGCGCGTCATTCAGTGGGGCCTTGTAATTGGCATTCTGGGCTTTGCGGCCATGGCGCTGGCGCCTACGCGCACGCTCTTCATTGGAGCCACACTCTTCTTCAATGTGGGCAACATGCTGCTCCAGCCCAGCGTCACCTCGCTGATCTCCAGGCGTGCGCGCGAGGGGCAGGGGGCCGTTATGGGCATTAACCAATCGTTCCAGTCATTAGGGCGCGGCGTGGGACCGCTGTGGGCAGGCATGGCCTTTGATATCTACGCGACGCTGGCCTTCTGGACGGGCGCGCTGGTGCAGGCCATTGCGCTCATCTACACCCTGCGCGGCCTGATAACCACTGAGGTGGTCATTCCCCAGGAAACCACCCCGCAAGAGGCGAGTACGCAGGCATAGAGTCACAATCTCAACAGCAATTTCTTTGCGCCTTTCCGCCCTCATTCTCGTCTACGCGCCCCACAGCCTCGAATGAATTTGACGGTCTCCGCCACCTCTGGTAGACTGGCGGACGCGGCGGAGAGCATGAGAGTTGACACGCCTCTGCGCCCCCATCGTCTAGAGGACCAGGACACGGCCCTTTCAAGGCCGCGACAGGGGTTCGAATCCCCTTGGGGGTACAACGGTCCTCAAAGCAGCCTCCACCGCTAGGGTGGGGGCTTCTTTGTGCCTGTGTGCAAAAGCACTTATGTCAAATCCAGCAGCGCGCTTTCTCGAGAAGAAAGCGCAAACGTGGTATAATTAGCTTCGCAAGTCGTGCCGCGCCTGCACGTTCCTGTCACAGGATTCGCCACACCATGGCTAACCAGCCCACGGCTGACCGCCCCTCAGGAGACCGATCACGCGTATACCGCACCCATGCCCTTGTCCTGCGCCGCCGCGATCAGGGCGACGCCGACCGCATCCTCACCCTCTTCACCCCCGAACTGGGCAGGCTTGAGGTCATTGCCAAGGGTGTGCGCAAAACCAGCAGCCGCAAAGCCGGCCATCTGGAGCCTTTTACGCATGTCAGCTTGCTGCTGGCCCAGGCGCGCACGTGGGATATCATCACCGAAGTCGTCACCGTGGAGCCCTTCCGCCACCTGCGCGAAAACCTCGACGCCATTGGCCGCGCCGGCTACGTGGCCGAACTCGTAGACGCTTTCGCACAGAGCGACGACGAACACCGCAACGTGTGGGATTTGACAACCTTCGTCCTGCGCGAGCTCGACGCCTCGGCGGCGCGTGAGGCCGCGGCCCATGCCCGGGTGGCAGCCTCCGGCAGCCCCGAGTCAAACGCAGCCCCCAACCTCAACGCAATTGACCGCAACATGCTGCTTGTCTGGTTCATGCTCCACATGCTGAGCGTGAGCGGCTTCCAGCCCAACCTCTCCACCTGCCTCGCCTGCGATGGTGAACTGCAGCCCGAAACCAACTTCTTCAATGCCGGCGAAGGCGGCTTCTACTGCCCGCGCTGCGCCGAGGCGGTGACAGGCGCACAGGCGCGTGCGTTTGAGAGCGTGGATGCCGACGTGCTCAAAATCATGCGCTTCGCACAATCAAAGCCGTGGGGCGAGGTGCGCAAATTCACCATCCGCCCCCTGCTCGTGCGCAGCGCCGAGAACCTGCTGCAGCGCTACATGATGAGCGTGCTCGAGCATCACCTGCGCTCGGTGGACTTCCTGCGCCGCCTCCAGAATGACCCGCGCTTCGCTTCGCCCAACGGCTAAACGCAGCACGTGCAGCGTTCTGGCCAACCTCGCGCCCACACGATCATGCGTCAAAGCGCGCAGCTTGTAAGCAATCACGCCGCATCACGACACGCACCCAGCCACGCACAGGAGATCAATATGGAAATTCGCGACTACCAGCGCTGGCTGGAAGCGTGGGACAAGGCGCGCACGTGGAATGAGGTGCTGCTCAGCCATACGCTGCTCCATGCCATGGAGGAACTGGGCGAAGTGAGCAAGCTCGCGCAAATGGTGGAAGGCTACCGCACCCCCCACCCGGCCGACATGGACGCCGTGCGCGACCTGCTGGCGCTTGAATTGAGCGACCTGCAGGTTATGCTCTTCAAGGTGGCTTATCTCTGTGGGATTGACATGGAAAGTGCCATGCAGCGCGGCATGGAAAAGGCCGACGCACGCTTCCCCGATGCTGCCGCGGGCCAGGCCGAAACGGAAGCTGCGTGGGCGCGCTTCGGCGCCTACCTCGAAGCGCATGGTCTGCGTGCCCACATTGCACACGCGCGCGAATCATAGCGTCTTGCCACCCCTCCACTTCATTGCCGTTACTACGCGCATACGCGTGTTGACTATGCGACGGCGCCCCGTATTCGCCACGCAATCCCTCAAATTCCAGAACAAGCGTGCGTTTTCCCTCTTGACATTGAACATTTGTTCCGCTATACTTGGGAAAATGTTGGGAAACATCCGTTCTGTGTTGGGATATTCAGGGATACTTGGGTATTGCCGGCCTCTGCGGAGCCCCAACCGCACGGGCGCTCGCCCGCTTCCCTGGAAAGGTACACAAAGGTTCGCGCATGGCTAACACGCTCTCAAGTCGCCAGCAGAACATTCTCAAGTTCATCATCTCCTTCTCGGAGCGCAACAAATTTCCGCCCTCCATTCGCGAAATTGGCGAACAAGTGGGCATTTCCTCCACGTCAGTAGTCAACTATAACCTGACAAAACTGGAGGAGATGGAATATGTAACGCGCCACCGTGAGGTGAGCCGTGGTCTCAGCCTGAACTGGCCTAAGCTGGCCGAGGTGGGTCTCGGCGCCAGCCCCAATCTGGAGCCTGTGCAGCGCAGTACGGTCTTTGGTGGCAACCGCGTGCGCGTGCCTGTGCTGGGCCTCATTGCCGCCGGCCAGCCGATTATGGTGGAACCGCGCAGCCAGGTTGATCCCGAAAGCTGGGTAGACCTTGCCGAAGGCATCACCGGCAGCACCGACAATCTCTTTGCCCTGCGCGTCAAAGGCAATTCCATGATCGATGCCAGCGTGCTTGACGGTGATATTGTCATTCTGCGCCACCAGGAAACCGCCGACGACGGTGACATGGTGGCAGCGTGGATTGAGGGCGACGAAGAGACGACGCTCAAGTACTTCTTCCGCCAGGGCAAGGACATTCGCCTGCAGCCCGCCAATCCGGCGCCCGAGTACAAGCCCATCATCAAACCCGCCAACATGGTGCGCATTAACGGCAAGGTAGTCTCTGTCGTGCGCGTCTATCACTAGCCCATACAGCACACCCATGCAACGCAAAGAGCGAGCCCCCTGACGGAGGCTCGCTCTTGTTTTTACGACGACCGCGCTACAGCTTTCGTGCCGGGCTTGCGCTATGGCGCACAGGCTCGCGCGCCGTCTGTCTACTCGCCGGAAAGGAAGGTAACGGCATCACCCACAGAGAGAATCTGCTGGGCCTGCTTGTCGCTAATCTCGCCGCCAAACTCCTCTTCAAAAGCCATAATCAGCTCAACCAGATCAAGGCTGTCCGCCTCAAGGTCATCGCGAAAATTGGCCTCCATCGTGACATCGCCCGGGTCCACGCCCAGTTGGTCTACGATAATGTCGCGCACGCGTTCAAATGTCGTCGCCATGGATTCTCCTCTGCCTGATTGTACAAACGCGATTTAACATGTTGACCCGGCCATGTGACCGGCGGTAGATGGCCCCGAAGGGCCGTGTTGCTGATCGAGTGCAGCCTGCCACACTCGATTGCCGCCCTGCCGGGACTCCCGTCACGCGCACTGCGGGCCACTCGAGCATTGTAGACGGCGCCCCGTGCGCTGTCAAGAGGCTGGCGCTTTTTTGCTCTTTGCCGCGCCCATGCCCTCTGCCTCATTTTGTAACACGCCACGCGCAGCGAAGTTGCGCACGCGCTGCGCGCCCCAACTTTCAGCTCGGCAGCGTGTCCGGCGTGGACTGATAAATGCTGCGGCTTGTCTCATAGACTGCGCGATCCTTCACACTGTCGAGCAGCAGCGCCGCGGCCGCAGTAAAGAAGATCGCCCGGATTGGGCGCGCACGGCCAAGCAATAGCGCCACCGCCAGCAGCGCCACGCTCGCAGGGAGTTTGTAGAACCAGTTTGCATAAGCTGAACGCATTTGATAATAGGCCGGTGGTGGTGTTCGCATAGAATGGCTCCACATAGGTAGCGGTGAATAGTGCAGAACTGCGAGAACGCGTCGATTCACAAATCCGCCTCAACTGCCATATTGCTGTCGGCTACACGCGTGGCGCTGTAACGAAAGTCACAGTAGCCTGCGCCCTGCATAATTGTTTGCGTGCGCGCCAACGAGACACCTGGGTTGAAGCCTTCAATAAATGCAGCATCACGGTTACAGGAAAGCACTGCCCCCAGTTCGGGAATACCCAGCGCATTGTAAAGCTCGGCATAACGGCAGCGCGTCACGTTGAAGTTATACGTATCGCTGTCGAGCGCGATCACCTCCATATGCAACGCATCATCCTGCTTCCAGAATGCCATCGCCTCGTCGAGGTGCTGCATGGAGCCACCGCCCACCTGCGCGGCTGTACGCTCGCCCTGTGCGCGCGCAATTTCGATGATTGCCGCACGCACGGTTTCGATGACGGCCTCCCGCCCAAAGCGCGCGCCCAACGCGTCGATGAGCGGGGCCAGCATGCGCGCTTCCACCTCGCGCCGCGTCAGGACGCCAATCCGTGCATTCAGTGTGTCGGGCAAATCCATAGCGGTCATTGCACTTCTCCCGGACCACAAAACGCATCTGCACAGGTGCTCCCATTCACGTTTATTTGCACGAATGTGGAGGTTTGCGATGCGCCCCTGTAGTATACTCACAGTTGGTGAGTAGACAAGCCAAGGCCAGCTACCGCCAACGTGCAGCGCCCTTCCACAATTCACCGCTCCCATGCCCTCCACAGGGGCCGAGCACCCATCATGCATCAGAAAGCCAGTTGATGAGCAGCGACACGACCGCCACATCCGCCACTGCAACTCCTGTTCAGCACCAGTTTCGGCTTGGCTCAGGCATTGTTCACCGCTCATCGCCACTGGTGCGGCGCGCAATCCTTGCGTTTGGACGATCACTGGGCTGGATCTTCTTTAGCCTGCGTGTGGAGGGAGCCACCAATCTGCCGCAAGGGCGCGAGGCAATCATCGTCATCTCCAACCACTTTGGCTGGTTTGACGCCTTCATCCTCACCCTCTATCTTCCCTTCCAGCCCGTCTTTCTCGTCGCCACCGAGTCGCAGCGCAAGTGGTACGTGCGCTTCTTCATGAATCTATTCGACGGCATTCCCATCTGGCGTGGCCAGGTGGACCGCGAGGCCTTCCGCAGCGCCCTCAAGGTGCTGGATGAAGGGCGGCCGCTGGGCGTCTTCCCCGAGGGCGGCATCAACCCCGAACTGGCGGAACGCACGGCGCGCGGCGAGCAGATTACGGCGCAAACCGGCCCCACCTCACGCATTGGCGGTGCGTTGGCGCGCGCCAAACCGGGCACCGCACTGCTGGCGACCATGAGCCACAAGCGCGTGCTGCCGATTGCGCTGCTCGGCTCAGACAGGATTGGCAGCAACCTGCGCCACCTGCGCCGCACTGTGGTGACAATGCGCATTGGCCCCATCTTTGGGCCGCTTGTCGTGGAGAGCGGGCTGAGCGGGACCCAGCGCCGCGCACGCATTGATGAAATGTCCGACGATATGATGCGCGAGATTGCGCGCCTCTTCCCGCCCGAACGGCGCGGCCCCTACGCCGGGCAGGTGTAGCCCGCAGACCGGCCTGCAATCACATTCCTAACATGAAGCGCTGCCCCATGCATGTGATGGGGCAGCGCTTTTTGCGTCGGCGCTCGCGTCAATTGGACGCCATCGCATCCAGGTGCGTTCATATCCACAACACGGGCGCAGGCGGCATGGCCCCAATGAGGGGCGCAACGTACTCCACAAACGCAGCCGTCACGTCCAGCCCATCGGCGCTGATCATGGTGCGCGGCACGGTGATGGTGCGCCCAATCACATCCGCCAGCGCCACATGCCGGGTGCCCCACGCGCCATCAGTGCAGGTAAGCCCCGTCATCACATCGCTGCAGCCCGCCAGCGCCGCTTCCGCTGCGGCCGCGCCCGCCATGTGCGCGATCATTCGATCAACTTCCGCAACAGCCAGCGCCGAGGTGGCGCGCTGCAGCGTGTTGGGGCGCAGTTGCCGGCAGCGCAGCCCGAGTTCATGCTGCACAAGCGTCGCCAGGTACGCAGCCACCCCCGCGCCCATGCTCAAGATGGGCTGACCGCTGCCATCGGCGCCGCCACTGCCCAGCTTCTCGGCCAGATAGCGCCCCTGCGTGTCGCATGCGCCCTCTGCGGCGGCTATAAGGCAAATACCCTTCTCGGCCTGCACCGCGCGGATACGTTCGAGCAGAAGCGCCTCGTCAATCGGCGCTTCGGGCAGGAGAATCAGATGCGGCGGGGCGCCGGGGGTGACGCGCGCCCGCGCTGCCGACGCGCCCCGCCCCCCCCCCCGGCGGCCCCCCCATTTCATCTTTCTCTTT
>DIAV01000173.1:0-764 GCA_002415895.1 Anaerolineales bacterium UBA5069
GGGCTCTACCCCACGGTCGCGGCGGCCGTGGACGCGTTTGTGCAGCCGGGCGCAACGGTTGCGCCCAACCCGCAGCTTGCCCCCACCTATGATGCGCTCTACGCAATTTACCGCGACCTCTACCCTGCGCTGCGCAATTCCTTTGCCGCACTTGCGCAAGCGCCACCTGCACCGGCGGCGCAGACGGGCCAGGGCTGATACAATGGGAGTGAGGTTGCCGTTGCCGTTCTCCCCTCTCCGCATGGAGAGGGGCCGGGGGTGAGGTTGCCGTTTGCCCGCATACGCACATATCACTCGACTCCAGAAAAGCCCTTGCATACATGAGGAGCATCCGCCGTGGCTGATTTGCATCCACCCTATGTGATTGGCATTGACGCCGGCACCGAGGCGCTCAAGGCCGGCCTCTTTACAGTGCAGGGCGAACTCGTTGCCACAGGGCAAGCGGCCTATGCCACGCGCTTCCCCCGCTCCGGCTGGGCCGAACAAGAGCCGGATGCGTGGTGGGATGCGCTGGTGGGTGCAGTGCGCGCCTGCCTTGCCGCCGCGCCCAGCGTGCGGCGGCCCGAGATCATCGGCATCAGCGCCGACGCCACCTGCTGCACCATGCTCCCCATGCGCCTTGACGGCACGCACTTGCGCCCGGCCCTGCTGTGGATGGATGTGCGCGCCGCAAGCCAGGCGCGCAGTATCTTCGCAACGGGCCACGCCGCGCTGCGCTACTCGCTCGCGGGTGTCAATGCCGAGTGGATGCCGCCCAAGATGCT
>DIAV01000173.1:831-2641 GCA_002415895.1 Anaerolineales bacterium UBA5069
ACCGCGCCGGGTGATCTGGCGCTGATCACCGGCTCATCCAACGTGCTCACCACCTTCGCCGCCGAGGAGGTGCACTTCCCCGGCATCTTCGGGGCCTTCCCCGATGCGCTGATTCCGGGCCTGCACCCCGTGGAAGGGGGCCAGGTCTCCACAGGTTCAATCCTCAACTGGTTCAAGCAAAACTTTGCACGCGACGTGGAGGCGGAGGCAGCCGCACGCGGCGTCAGCGCCTTCCAACTGCTGGACGGAGAAGCCGCGCAGATTGCCCCCGGGTCCGACGGGCTGATTGTGCTCGATTCCTTCCAGGGCAACCGCACGCCCCACACGGATTCCGCGGCGCGTGGCGTGGTGTGGGGGCTATCGCTGCAAAGCAGCCGCGGCCATCTCTTCCGCGCCCTCATGGAGGGCATCGCGTATGGCATGCAGGAGATACTCGACACCTTTGCGCATCACGGTGTTGTGGTGGAGCGAGTCATTGCCAGCGGCGGTGTCACACGCAGCCCCCTCTTTATGCAGATTTACGCCGATGTGCTCGGCAAGCCCATTTACACCACGCGCCAGCCCGAAGCATGTATGCTGGGATCGGCCGTCGTCGCTGCCGTGGGTGCAGGCGTCTACCCTACGCTGGTAGAGGCTTCGCGCGCCATGGTGCAGGAGGCCACAGTCACCCAGCCGGATGCGGAGCGCCACGCGGCCTATCGCTTCTATACGCAAAAGTACCAGGAGACCTACCCGCGCATGAAGGAGTTGATGCGCGCGATGTCGGCGCACGTGGCGGAAGAATAATCTGGACTTGCCAGTTACCAGTTACCAGTTACCAATTACTAATGATCATCGGTAAATGGTAACTGGTAATCGGTAACTGGTAACTGGTAACTGATCCACTTCAAATTGAGGTGCTTATGTCGCACGATGAAGGTGTTATCAAGTTTAAAATGGAGTACAGGGAAGCACCTGCATTGGACGCCGCAGCGCTGCGCGAATTGAACGCGTGGCGGCGCATTCTGGTGCTGCTGGAGATGATCGGCCAGACGCCGGAACGCTATGCAGGCTACGGCTTCGGCAACATTTCGTGCCGCCTGCTCCCCTGGAGCGCCCCTGCCGAGCAGCGCCGCTTTGTCATTACCGGCACGCAAACCGGCCACGTGGCCAACCTTGCGCCCGAGCACTTTGTTGTGGTGACGGCCTGCCACCCTGTGCAGAATCTCACCGTCGCCGAGGGCCCCATTCAACCCTCCTCCGAATCGATGACCCACGGCGCGGTCTATGCGCTGGACAGCCGTATCCGCTGGGTGATGCACGGCCACTCGCCCGAAATCTGGCGCAACGCCGCGCGGCTTGGCATTCCCACCACGCGCGCCGCTGTGCCCTACGGCACACCCGAGATGTCGGCCGAAGTCGCGCGCCTGTACAATGAAAGTGACCTGCGCACCCGCCGCCTCTTTGCCATGGGCGGCCATGAGGACGGCGTCGTCAGTTTTGGGCGCACAGCCGAGCAGGCGGGGCAGGTGTTGCTGGCGGCGCTGGCAAACTCCTTGTATGTTTAGATAAACTTCTATATTGGCTTAATGAGCTACGACAGATAGCAATACAATCGAGAGAGGATGGGACCCCACATGGCTGATGGCTTCGACACAACACACACTCGCAAACCCTGGGCAGTCACAATTGACGACCATGCTGTTGAGAATCTGGTCGATTTCTGCACGCGCGAAGAACGCACGCACCTGCTCGTGACCGCCGACAAAAATACGTGGCGCGTGCAGGGTGAGGCAGTCTACAACGCGCTGGTGGATGCAGGCTTTGATGT
>DIAV01000275.1:0-2152 GCA_002415895.1 Anaerolineales bacterium UBA5069
GGGCTGGAAGCCCCCCGCTACGTGGCCCGAGACGCGCCGTACAGCCGGAGGGCTGGAAGCTCCCCCGCTATGTGGCGGGGCCTCACCGTTGCGCTTTCAAATCCTTTTCCCCAACGTGAAATGGAGCACCCTGTGAATCCCGCCATCGACTACCTTGACGCCGCCGGCGCCATCATCGAGCGCATTCGCACCACGCAACTGGACGCACTCGCGCAGGCCGCCAACCTCTGCACGCAAGCCATGAGTGGCGGCGGCCTCGTCCATCTCTTTGCCACCGGCCACTCGCGCATGTTTGTGGAGGAAATGTTCCCCCGCCACGGCAGCTTCCCCGGCTTTCACCCCATTGTGGAGCTGTCCATGACCTTCCACACGCAGGTGGTGGGTGCCAACGGCCAGCGCCAGGCTATGTTCCTCGAGCATGTCGAGGGTCTGGGGCGCACAATCCTGCGCAACTTTGTGCTCACTGCGCCCGATTGCTTCCTGATCTACTCCAACAGCGGCGTGAACGAGGTGGTGGTGGAGGTGGCGCTGGTGGCCAAGGAAATGGGGCTGCCTGTCATTGCTGTGGTGAGCATGGCGCATTGCCTCGCTTCGCCGCCGCGCCACTCGTGCGGCAAACGCCTTGTGGATCTGGCCGATGTCGTGATTGACAACTGCACGCCCGCAGGCGATGCACTGGTGCGCGTCGACGGGCTGGACGATCCCGTTGGCCCCGGCTCCACAATTGGCGCGGCCGCCGTGACCAACGCGCTTAAGGTGCTGATAGCCCAAAAACTGACAGCGCTGGGGCAGCCGCCCATTGTCCTCTCCAGCGCGCTGCTGGTGGGTGAAGCGCGCTCCAAACGCCAGTTCGACGCCGCCTATGACGACTATCGAGCGCGCGTCAAGCGCGTGTATGGATAGGTGAAAGTTGGTCAGTGGTTGAATGGGTGATTGGGTGATTGGGTGATTGGTAATTGGTAACTGGTAATTTGTCACTCGCGGGCAAGAACCACCCATTCACCACTTACCACTTACCAATCACCCACTGACCATCCACCCAGTCATTGAGGAGAGACACAACATGCAACCTCGCGCGCTGCGCACCATTGTCATGGGCAGCTACCCCTTCCCCGCCTGGCTGGAGTTTGCCGGCAGCCATCTGGATCAATTCGGCAGCGCCGATATTGCCGAACTGATTGATGACGCTGTTCTTGTGGCCATTCATGACCAGGTGCAGGCAGGGCTGGATGTAATTACCGACGGCGAACAGACGCGCCTTGACTTCAACCTCTCTTTCTATGGCTACATTGAGGGGATTGAACTTGAAGGACAGTCTCCGCGCCGCTATGGCCCGCCCGCGCATGACCAGCGCGGCCGCCATGCCATTCGCGGGCAACTGGCCGCGCCGCGCGGGCTGGGGGCGGTGGAGGAATTCAAGCGCTTGCAGCGCCTCGCGCCCCCCGGACCGGCGCTCAAGGCCAGCGTGCCCGGCCCCTACACGCTCAGCGGACGGTTGGAACCCAACGGCGCGCTGCCCGACCGCTGGGCTGTGGCCGAAGCGCTGCTGCCCCTTGTGCAACAGGAGCTTATCGCGCTGGTGGATGCCGGCTGCACGGAGATTACGGTGGACGAGCCTTCCATGTCCTGCTATGCCTGGAAGGAAGATACGGCGCGCATGGTGGACCTTTTCAACCGCACGGTGGGGCCGGTTGTGGGCCTCTGTCGCCTTGCCACGCACCTTTGCTTTGGCAACTATAAGGCGCGCGCCGTGGCCCCCCGCCGCTATGCGCCCATGTTCCCCAACTTCCTCGGGATGCAGGTGAACGAAATCCACGTGGAGATGGCGAGCCGCGAGTTTGCGGAGATCGAAGTCATCGCACAGATTGCCGAGGTGACTGATGTGGCGGTGGGCATCATTGATGTGAAGAATTACTATGTGGAGACGCCCGCAGTTGTGGCCGAACGTGTGCGCCTTTGCCTGCGCCATGCGCCCGCCGCAAAGCTCGCATTTGCGCCCGACTGCGGTTTGAGCCAGACGGCGCGCTGGGCCGCGCGCCCCAAACTCGCCAACATGGTGGCAGGCGTGCAAATCGTGCGTGACGAGTTGGGTCTGGATTGAAGAGCGAGTACACAAAAAGCGAGCACACAGAAACAGCGGAAACAACAGAAA
>DIAV01000275.1:2327-6754 GCA_002415895.1 Anaerolineales bacterium UBA5069
GCGCTGCGCGGCAGTGCCTCTGCGCTGGTAGCCGTCTCCTCTGCATCCGATGCGAAGTCGCCAAGGCGGGGCGCGTCGCCGGCACCCTGCAGGTGCGCAACGTAGGCGGGGATCAGATCTGCAATCACATCCAGCCAGCGCATGGCGGCCGCGCCTTCGGGCAGGTTGACAAGCAGCGTGCGGCTGCGGATGCCGGCCACGCCACGATCGAGCAGAGCGAGGGGTGAGGTCTCCTGCGCGGCGCCACGCATGGCCTCTGGCAGCGCCGGAGCCAGCCTGTCGAGCACATCCAGCGTCGCCTCGGGCACAATCTCGGCAGCACTGGGACCCGGCGCCGGCAGCGTCCCGCCCAGCGTGAGCACAAGATCCATCTCGGCCTCATCACACCACGTGCGCAGGGTTTCGGCAATCCATGTGCGCTGCGAAGCGACGGCCTGTTCCTCCACAATCAGCACGCCGCCCACGCGCCGCAAACGCGCGCGTACGCCATCGAGTGCGTCATCATCCATCTGCGGGACGCAGAGCAGGGCCGTGCGAATCATCACATCTCCTTGAGATTACGTGGTGTGTGGGATCATTGTGCCCCACAGGCGCACAAAAAACAAAGCCTCCGGAATTGCTTCCGGAGGCATGCTTGCATGGATTGGCAGGCAATACAGTGCGGCGCTTTAGCGCTTTGTGTACTGCTTGGCCTTGCGGGCGCGCTTGAGACCCGGCTTCTTGCGTTCCTTGGCGCGTGCGTCACGCGTCAGGAAACCGGCGCTCTTGAGCGGCGAGCGCAAATTGGTGTCACCCATTGCCAGGGCACGGGCAATGCCCATGCGCACGGCGGCAGCCTGGCCGCTGTCACCACCACCCGCCACGTGGACGCTGATGTTGTAGGAGGCCGCGGTGCCTGTGGCATTGAGCGGCTGCATCAGGATCATCTTGTCCAGGTCGCGGCCGAAGTAGACTTCCATCGGCTTGTCATTCACAACGATTTCGCCGGTGCCGGCGTAGAGGCGCACACGGGCTGTGGCGGTCTTGCGGCGGCCAACGGCCTCAATATATTCAGCCATGAATTATTCTCCAAATTCCAGCGTTTTGGGCTGTTGGGCGGCGTGGGGATGGTCGGGGCCAGCATAGACGCGCAGCTTGGTCATCTGGGCGCGGCCCAGGCGCGTCTTGGGCATCATACCCTTGACCGCTTCATAGATCACGCGGTCGGGGAAGCGTTCCATCTGCTCGCGCATGGAGCGGCTGTGCAAGCCGCCAGGATACTGCGAGTGACGGTGATAGAAGACCGTGTCGAGCTTTTTGCCCGTGACGACGATCCGCTCGCAGTTGGTCACAATCACAAAGTCGCCACTGTCCATGTTCGGGCTGAACGTGGGCTTGTGCTTGCCACGCAACACTGTGGCAATCTGTGTGGCCAGGCGGCCCAGCGTAGCGCCCGTCGCATCCACGACGTACCACTCGCGCTGTGCCTTGATCTCTTCTTCGCTCGGACTTACGGTCGCCTTCACGAGACTAACTCCTCTACTCACGTTGCGAAACACTCACATGTCGAGTGTTGATTCTCATCCTGCATCCCTGCCGCAGAAGCAGGGCCTTTACCGATTCTCTTCACCCGGCCACCGGCTCTGCAAAGAGCTGGTAGGGCTCGGGATATGTCACCCATTCAAAGAATAACCCACTGGGCGGTGCGGGCGGGGCCGAGAGGGCGCCGTTGGCCGCTTGCAGTGCACTGCTGAATCTGGACACCGACCAGCGCCCGCGTCCGACTTCAAGCAGCGAGCCAACCACTTTGCGCACCATGTGCTGCAAGAAAGCATTGGCCGTCATTGTAAAGACCAGCCGGCGCTCGTCTTGCAGAGCCATCGCATCCGGGCGCTCAACGTGCCACTCGGCGGCAAAGACCGTGCGCACTGTGCTCTCGCCCTGGGGCGGGTTGCCAAATGTGGCAAAGTCATGCGTGCCCAGCAACTGTTGGGCCGCCGCCTGCATGGCCTCAAGATCGAGCGACTGCAACACATCCAGCCTGTAGCGGCTGCTGAGCGGCTCGCGCAATGCACCCTGGCGCACAAAGTAGCGGTAGGTGCGCCGCTCGGCACGAAAGCGGGGATGGAATCCATCCGGTGCGGCCGCCACCTGGCGAATCACAATGTCGGGTGGCAGATGCGCATTCCATGCTCGCTGCAACGCAGCCAACTCGTGCCGCCAGGGCAGCGTCAGGCCAATCACCTGACCGCGTGCGTGGACGCCTGTATCTGTACGGCCCGCGCCTGCAATGCGGCCCTGCATACTTGTGAATGTAGCCAGGGATTCTTCAAGCGCTCCCTGAATCGTTGGCACACCCGGCTGTACCTGATACCCACAGTAGGCTGTACCATCGTACCCAACCAACGCAGCAACCTGCATCACACTGCCGCACGCGCCACTCTCCAGCGCCACGCAGCAATCCTCGACAGCCTACTCGGGGTTGTCAACCAGTTCGATGATGGCCATATCGGCGGCATCACCCTGGCGCTTGCCCAGCTTGATAATGCGCGTGTAGCCACCGTTGCGGTCCACATAGCGGGGCGCAAGTTCGTCAAAGACCTTCTTGGCAACCGTCGGGTCACCCAGATAGGCCACAACCTGGCGCTGCTTGTGCACGCGATTGCCGCCATCAGCCAGGCCATGCTTGGCCTTGGTGATGAGCTTCTCGGCATCGGCGCGAATCGCGCGAGCTTTGGCTTCGGTGGTGGTAATGCGCCCGTGAATGTAGAGGTCGCGGACCAGATTGCTAAAGAGCGCCTTGCGGTGAGCCGTATCACGACCCAGGTGGCGTCCCATAACTCGATGTCGCATGATGATGACTCCTGATTCGACAGCGACGCCTGCGCGCCGACCGCCCACTTCTCAATTTCAATCCGCTCGGCGCTGCCAAGTAACCCCAGGCGGTTCGGGTGCGAACTCTACTCTTCGTCGGCAGCGCCTGCAGCGCCATCATTTTCCGACTTGTAGCTCTCAACCCAGAAGGTGTTGTCAAAGCCGGGTACGGAGAGATAATTCTTCTCACCCAGCTTCTCGACGAGTTCATCGAGCGACTTCTTGCCGAAGTTGCGAATGGCGAGCATCTCGTCTTCGCCCTTCTCCATGCGCTTGAGGATTTCGCCCACTTTGGTAATGCCGGCGCGCTTGAGACAGTTGTAAGCCCGCACGGTCAATTCCAGTTCCTCAATCGGCGCGTCGTATACACGTGCCGGGATGCCCTGCTCGGGCTCTTCCTTCTTCTCGGCGGCGCGAACTTCTTCGCCGGAAAGCAGCGACAAATGCGTCACCAGAATCTTGGCCGATTCGCGCAATGCCTCATCCGGGCTCATTGTGCCGTCGGTCCAGACATCCATGATCAATTTGTCGTAGTCAGTCTGCTGGCCAATGCGCGTGCGGCCCACCTGGTAGGAGGCCTTGCGCACCGGGCTGTAGATGGCATCGACGGGAATCTCGCCCAGAGGCAGCTTGCCGCGCTCTTCGGCCGGGCTATAGCCCCGCCCCATGCCGACAATCATCTCCAGGTCCAGGTCCACATCTTCAGCATCCGCTGTCAACAGATAGAGGTCGGGGTTGACAATCTCTACATCCGGCGGGGCGATCAAGTCGCCGGCCGTAATGGGCCCCTCGCTCGTCACCTCAACACGCAGCCGAATCGGTTCTTCGCTGCGCGTCTTGATGCGAATCTGCTTGACGTTCAGAATGAGGCGCTGCGTATCCTCGCGTACATTGGGGATCGCAGTGAATTCATGATGAACGCCGCTAATGCGAATCGAGGTCACTGCTGCACCCTTAAGGCTGGAGAGCAGGACCCGCCGCAGCGCATTACCCAGCGTAATGCCGTAGCCGCTTTCCAGCGGGCTAATGACATAACGACCATAATTCAACGAGCTGGACTCAACTTCGATTTTGGGCAGTACCGTGTTCAGCAAGGGACAACCCTCCTGCTTGGTGCGCAAACGGGTGAACAGGCCCGACGCACCGCCCGATTCAACCCACGGGCGGCAACTTCATTGCACACAACAGTCGCCACAGGCGCATTTGTACGATAGACCGAACGATCCAGCGCACACGATGCGGCCGCCGCAGCGACTGCGTTTCTTGATTTCTTAGCGGTTGTAATATTCAACAATCAACTGCTCGTTGAGAGGAATCTCAACATCCTCACGCGCGGGCGCCGCCACCACACTGCCACCCATGGCAGCCAGGTCCAGGCTCAACCAGGCCGGCACGCGCGTGCTCTGCATCACCTGCAGGCGGTCCTTGAAATAGGTCTTGCTGCGGCTGGTCTCGTAGACAGTAATTTTGTCGCCTACGCTCACCAAGGCCGAAGGAATGTTCGTGCGGCGGCCATTGAGTGAAATATGGCCGTGGCGCACCAACTGACGCGCCTGCGCGCGGCTGTCGGCAAA
>DIAV01000275.1:6884-10022 GCA_002415895.1 Anaerolineales bacterium UBA5069
ACTGGCGTTCCATCACGCCATAGACGCGACGCGCCTTCTGCTTCTCGCGCAGCTGCAAACCATAGTCCGACGTCTTGCGGCGGAATGTTGCCTTGCGGCCGTGCATGCCGGGCGGGTTGTTTTTCTTTTCAATTGCACACTTGGGGCTCAGACAGCGATCGCCCTTCAAGTAGAGCTTCATGCCTTCGCGGCGGCACAGCCTGCAAACTGCATCTGTATGTCGTGCCATGAATCCTCCGCCGGCTTTCTTGCCGGGTATCAGTCATCTCGACTGAGCTCTTGCACGATTTCTCGCACAATTGGGGGCCAACCGAACGCTGCACTGCACAATTCTGCAGGGCAATTCTGCGCGGTTGGCGCTCGATCAAATGGCCTAGTTGCGGCGCTTCTTGGGGGCGCGGCAGCCATTGTGGGGCAGCGGCGTGATGTCCGTAATCGAACGAACAATCAAACCCGCACCCTGAATGGAGCGAATCGACGATTCGCGACCGGGGCCAGGACCCTTCACGAAGACATCCACCTCACGCATGTTGAAGTCACTGCGGGCGGTGTTGCCAACGGCCTGGGCGGCAAGCTGCGCGGCAAAGGGCGTTGACTTGCGGCTACCTTTGAAACCGGCGGTGCCGCTGCTGCCCCAGCAGAGCGTGTTACCGAAAAGGTCGGTGATCGTGATGATCGTGTTGTTGAATGCAGAGTGAATGTGCACCTGGCCGGTTGGCACATTCTTGCGCTCACGCCTGACTGTTCGGCGGTCACGCCGGCGCTGCGGTCGAGCCATGATTGCTCCTTAACGTCTGATGCCTGCGCGCCCGGGCACAATCACCCGAGCGCTCTCATTCCCGTTTCCATTCGTGCCGCCCAGCGCCCAACTTCACCCTCCACAGAGAGAAATGCGGCAGGCGAAGCGGCACATGGCTATCACTTACTTGCGCGCGGCCTTCTTCTTGCCGGCCACTGTCTTCTTCACACCACGGCGCGTGCGCGCATTGGTGCGCGTGCGCTGGCCACGTGTGGGCAGGCTGCGCCGATGGCGAAGCCCACGGTAGCTGCCAATTTCCATCAACCGCTTGATGTTCATGTTCACTTCGCGGCGCAGGTCTCCCTCCACCACGTAGTTGCGATCAATGTACTCACGCAGGCGCGTCTGCTCCGCTTCGTCCAAATCCTTAACGCGCTTCGAAGGGTCAATATTGACCTGCTTCAGGATCTGTTCGCTCGTGGTGCGACCGATGCCGTAGATGTAGGTGAGCGATATGACGACGCGCTTGTCGCGCGGAAGGTCTACGCCGGAAATACGAGCCATAAATGAATCCCCTGTGCCTGATTAGCCCTGGCGCTGCTTATGTTTCGGGTTGGTGCAAATGACATACACGATACCCTTGCGGCGCACGATCTTGCACTTCTCGCACATTTTCTTGACAGACGGACGGACTTTCATAGTTACCTCCAGTTGCTCGATCAGGCGCAACTTTGCAAGTTTATCACAGCGTTAAGGCAGAGTCAAAATCTCCGGCCCTGCGTTGGTTACTGCTATTGTATGCTCAAAGTGGGCCGCCAGGCTGCCATCCTTGCTGACGACGGTCCAGTCATCCTTGAGCGTGCGTGTGAGCCAGGTGCCAACCTGCACCATCGGCTCCACGGCCACCACCAGCCCAGCCTCCAACGGCAACTGGCCGTCGGCGTCGCCACCGACATAATTGAGCACCTGCGGGCGCTCGTGCATGGATTGGCCCACACCGTGGCCTGTGTATTCCTTGACTACATACAGGCCGTTGCTCTCCACATGCTTCTGCACGGCTCGGCTAATATCCACCACATGGTTGCCGGTGTGCATCTGCTCAATGCCTTTGTAGAGGCTCTCCTCCGTGACGCGCATCAAATGCTGCGCCTCTTCGGAGATCTCGCCAACGGCATAGCTCCACGCACTGTCACCAATATAGCCCCGATGCTTGACCCCCACATCAATGCTGATGATGTCACCCGCGCGCAAAATGCGCTCGCGGCTGGGAATGCCATGCACCAGTTCCTGGTTGATGCTCGTACAGATGTGGGCGGGGTAGCCCCGGTAGCCCAGAAAGCAGGAGACCGAGTCATACTTCTGCATGACACCCAGCGCAATCTGATCCAGTTCCCAGGTGCTGATACCGGGACGCACCGCCTCGCGCATGGCAACGTGGACGCGGGCAACAATGCGCCCGGCCTCGCGCATGATCTTGATTTCCTGCGGCGTCTTGAGAATGGGCATCGGCCGCTGCGTTGCACGTGGCAACGGGCGCCGCGCCGCCTGCCCTGAATTGCGTCCGAACACGTCACACTTCCTGACGAAAACGGGCTTGCGCCCAACCACTGTCGTGCGTACTGGGTGGCGGCATCAACCGTCGCGGCAAGTCATATCGCGCTGCCGAAATCAAGCCGCTACACTGCCGGCGCAACATCTGCCAGGGCGGCCTGCAATTCGGCAAAGATCGTGGCAATGGGCCGCGCCCCGTCAAACTCGTGCAGCACGCGATGGGCAAAGTAGTAGCCAATCAACGGAGCCGTCTGTTTGTAGTAGACGTAGAGGCGATTGCGCACCACATCTTCCTTGTCATCGTCGCGCTGGTATAGTTCGCCCCCATCCACATCACACCGGTCGGCCTCGCGCGGCGGATTATAGGCGAGGTGGTAAACAGCGCCGCAGGATCGGCACGAACGCCGTCCCGAGATGCGCACGACAGCCTCTTCATCGCTAATGGTGATCATGGGCACGAAGCCCACGCCGCCATAGGGTGCGGTGAGCGCATCAAAAGCCGCCGCCTGCTGCAGTGTACGCGGGAACCCGTCCATAATTGCGCCGCCGGCGCAATCGGGGCGGCTCAGCCGCTCCTCCACCATGGCTATCGTAACGTCGTCCGGCACAAGCATGCCCTTGTCCATATAGGACTTGGCGAGCACACCCAATGCCGTCGCGTTCTTCAAGTTGTAGCGAAAGATGTCACCTGTGGAGACCTGGGGCAGACCCAGCGCTTCTTCAAGCAGCTTGGCCTGTGTGCCCTTGCCTGCACCTGGCACGCCCAGCAGCACCAGGTACGTGCGTTTTGTGTCCATCCCTTCCTCGAATCCAGAAGATGGGATGTTGCGCAGGTCAAGAACAGCGTA
>DIAV01000275.1:10151-19607 GCA_002415895.1 Anaerolineales bacterium UBA5069
TTGCGCATCATCAACTGCGCTTCAATCTGCTTCATGGTGTCCAGCACCACACCCACAACGATGAGCAGGCCTGTACTGCTGATAATCAGCGAGTTGTAGCCACTCAGCACGTTGGTATTGCCGGCGCCCAGCCCGTTGGCAATGACGCCCACGAGGTAGGGCAGAATAGCCACAAAACCCAGGAAGAGCGCGCCAATCAGCGTAATGCGGCCGAGCACGCCGTTCAGGTACTGCTCGGTGCGCGGGCCTGGGCGAATGCCAGGGATGAAGCCGCCCTGCCGTTGCAGCGTCTCGGGGAGATTCTGCTGGCGGAACATGACGTCGGTATAGAAGTAGGTGAATGCCACTGTAAAGATGAAGTAGAGCATCCAGTAGACGAAGTGCGTGGGCGAGAACCACGTGGCAAAGAAGTTTGCCATGGAGCCCATGAAGCCCGACCGCCCCACAAAGTAGCTCGCCAGCGTGCTCGGCAGAATCAACAGACTCTGCGCAAAGATGAGCGGAATCATACCGGCGGTGTTCACGCGCAGCGGCACGTAAGTGCTCTGCCCGCCCACCATCATCATGCGGTTGCCGCGCACGGTGCGTACGCGTTTACCATATTGCACAGGTATGCGCCGCTGCCCTTCCTGAATCCACACAATCAGCGCCACAGTCAGCACGGTGATAATGAGGAAGAGAATCAGCAATACGGGCTGCTGCCAAAGCACAAGAATCTGGTAGGGGACTGAGGCAAGAATACCCGAGAAGATGATGAGCGAAATGCCGTTGCCAATCCCTTGTTCGGTGATCAGGTTGCCCAGCCACATGCCAAACATCGTACCTGCGGTCATACAAATAATGATTGTCAGCGTGGGTAGCAGGTTGCCGCCGGTGAAGCCCCAGTTGGGCAATACCGTCAGGCCGCCGCTGCCGGGCCGGCTGAGAAGCGTGCCCTGCGCCACTGCCTGCAGGATCGCGAGCGGAATTGTCAGATAGAGAGTGTACTGGTTGAGCTTCATACGCCCGGCGTCTCCCTCTTTCTGCAGCGCTTCCAGGGCCGGAATAATCGGCTGGAGCAGCTGCATAATGATGGAGGCAGTGATGTAGGGGTAAACCCCCAGCGCCATGACGCCCATGCGGGAGAGGCCGCCGCCGCTGAAGAAATTCAGGAAGCTCAGCAGCACGTTGCTGTCATTGCTCCGGAAGATCTGATCGAGGGCAGCGCGATCAACGCCCGGCAGCGGAATGTTGGCTGCAAAGCGGTAAAGGGCAATAATGCCGATTGTGATGAGGATCTTCTGGCGCAGGTCCGGTAGCCGGAATGCGTTGCGTACAGCGTCTACCATGGAAGAGGTCCTTCCGAGAAGGCTCCAGCGGCGGTGCAGGCGTGTGCCCGCACCGCCGGCCAGAGGGCTGGGCGAGGGTTAGGAACGCGGCAGGTTCTTGTTTGCGGCGTAGGGCAGCATCTCAACGGTGCCGCCGGCGGCCTCAATCTTCCCCTTGGCCTGTGCGCTCATGCGATGCACCTTGATGTGAAGCGGCTTCGTGACTTCGCCACGCGCCAGCACCACCACGGGGTCGCTGTCATTGCCAAGCAGGCCGGCCAGTGCCAGCGTCTCGGGCGATACGGCGTCACCCGCCTCAAACAGGCGCTCAAGCGCGTCCAGATTCACGGGCACGTATTCAACCTTGAAACGGTTGTTAAAGCCACGCATCTTGGGCAGACGCTTGGTCATGCGGTTCTGGCCACCTTCAAACGCGGCGTGAATACTCGCGCCTGTACGCGAAAGCTGGCCCTTTGTGCCACGGCCGGAGGTCTTGCCCTTACCGGAGCCCGTGCCACGACCCACTCGCTTGCGCTTTTTGGTTGCACCCTCTGCGGGACGCAGGTCATGTAGTTGCATGTGATTACTCGCGATTCTCTAGAAACCTGATCATTGACAATTGAATCATTGATAATTGATCATGAAGCGTTGACCGCCGCTGACTCAGTTATCAATGATCAATTATTTGTTATTCCTCGATACGCACCATGTGGCCAATGGACTCAACCATGGCGCGCATTTCGGGCGTGTCGGGGCGGTCAATCGTCTCGTGCATGCGATGCAGGCCGAGCGCCTTGACAGTCTCTTTCTGCCGCTTGGTGTAGCCGATGGGGCTGCGCACCAGCGTGATGCGCATGGTCTTGCCGGCTGCAGCGGCCTGTGTCTCGTTAGCCATTTGTCGCCTCCTCGCGGTGCCAGAAGGGAGCCAAATGCTTGTGCTCCACGCCGCGGCGATCTGCCTCTGCGGTGTAATCCTTCAACTGCTGCACCGCCTCAAAGGCTGCCTGCACCACATTCAGAATATTGTCGCTGCCAATCGACTTGCTCAGCACATCGCTAATGCCCGCTGCTTCGACAACAGCGCGCACGCCGCCGCCGGCAATCACGCCGGTGCCCGGGCTGGCCGGACGCATGAAGACGCGGCCTGCGCCAAAACCCGCTTCAATGGGGTGCGGGATGGTTGTGCCCAGCAGGTTGACCTTGACCATGTTCTTGCGCGCACGGTCGGTTGCCTTGCGAATGGCATCGGGCACGTCACGCGCCTTGCCCAGGCCAACACCCACGCGGCCCTTCTTGTCACCCACAACAACGAGGGCGCGGAAGGAGAAGCGGCGTCCACCCTTCACCACCTTGGAGGTGCGGGCAATGTGGACAACGCGCTCGCTCAGTTCCTCACGGTCATCACGCTCGCGCTCCTTGGAGCGGCGATCGCGACGGCCACCGCCGCGCCCACCTTCACCACGATTGTCGCCACGGTTGCTGTCACCACGGTTGCTGTCGTTGCGGTTGTCACCGCCAACACCACCGCCTGTTGATTGTCTTGCCATGGAATCGGTTCTCCCATTCTCTTTCAGTCAGGGTGCGCGGCCTAGAAGACCAGGCCGCCCTCGCGCGACGCGTCGGCCAATGCCTTGACGCGCCCGTGGTAGGGGTAGCCGCCACGGTCAAAGACCACAGTCTCGACACCAGCTGCCTTGGCACGGTCGGCAATGGCCTTGCCAACGGCCTTGGCCTGCTCTGTCTTGGCCAGGCTGGCCAGGTCCGCACGCAACGCCGAGTCCACCGTTGAGGCGGACGCAAGCGTCACGCCGCTCTCGTCGTCAATTACCTGAGCGTAGATGTGCTCGAGGCTGCGATAGACATTGAGACGCGGACGAGCGGCCGTGCCATGCACCTTTTTGCGGACACGTGCGTGGCGGCGATCGCGAGCCAGGGCACGGTTAAATTTCGCCATAATCTCACCTGTTCCTTACTTCTTGCCGACCTTGCCGGATTTGCCCACCTTGGAGCGCACGCGCTCGCCGGAGTAGCGGATGCCCTTGCCCTTGTAGGGCTCCGGCGGACGGGTGCGGCGGATTACGGCGGCCAATTCACCCACCTCCGCCTTGTCTACGCCGTTGATGACGATGCCGCGGCCATCTTTGTCCACGTCAAACGAAATCGTCTTGTTGGGCGGCGCAAATTCAACCGGGTGACTCTTGCCCACCTGCAGCATGAGATTCTCACCCCGCTTTTCGGCGCGGTAGCCAACACCCACCACTTCCAGCTTGCGGCTGAAGCCTGTCGTCACGCCCGTTACCATGTTGGCAACCAGCGTGCGCGCCAGTCCATGCTGCGACTTGTGGTGGCGCGACTCGGTGGGGCGCTCCACAAGGATCTGCCCTTCCTCAACCTTCAGGGTCAGGTCCGGATCAATTTGCTGCACCAGTGTGCCCTTCGGCCCGGTGACTGTGACTCGGTTGCCCTTGTCCACCTCGAACTTGACCTTCGAGGGAAGTTCAATCGGGCTGCGTCCAATACGTGACATTGTCTGCCTCCTCGCGTCCCGGCCTACCAGACGTTGCAGAGAATTTCGCCGCCCACACGAGCGCGTCGCGCCCGCCGACCGGTCATCAATCCTTGCGGTGTCGAAACGATGTTTACACCCAGCCCGCTGCGCACCCAGGGAATGTCCTTGTACCCTGCATAGACGCGACGTCCGGGGCGGCTGACTCGCTCAATCCCGTTGACAACCGGGACACCCTTGCCTGTGTACTTGAGTTCAAGCACAAGGTTGGGCTGGGGCTTCTCGTCTGTGACGTTGAAGCTCTTGATGAAGCCTTCCTCCTGCAAAATTCTGGCGATGTTCACCTTGATGGTGGATGAAGGCATCACCACTTTCCGGTGCTGCACGTAACCTGCATTGCGAATGCGGGTCAGCATGTCAGCAATTGGATCATTGACCATTCTCTCTTTTCCTCTTGCTTTCTCCTCAAGTTGCGCTTGCCGCCTGCGCACCCGGCGCTGCATCGTGCAGCGCTGATCCGTGCGGGACGACAGTCCGCAACCTTACCGGGACAACAGCACGGTTCGCCGGTCATCACCGCGTGCTGCTGCAGCGTTCGCACGCTCCAGGAGCAGCGGATGCACCCGCGCCCGCATGACACACACTTTAAAAGCCGGTGTGTAACCACCGGCGCGAGCTTACCAGCTCGACTTGATCACGCCCGGCAGTCGGCCTGCCAGCGCTTCTTCGCGGAAACAGATGCGGCAGAGCCCGAAGCGGCGCATATAGCCGCGCGGCCGCCCGCAAATGGAGCAGCGATTGCGCACCCGCACGGGGTACTTGCGACGTGATTCGCGAATGACACTTGATGTCTTTGCCACGAAATCTCCTATCCCTTCCTGATACTACGCAACCTTGCAGTACTTGCGACGGTTGAAACCACCGTTGTCAGTCAATCCCGTACGAAAAGCTGCCTCTACGCACGCTTGAAGGGCATGTCAAACAATGCCAGCATGCGGCGCGATTCTTCGTCTGTGTTGGCGGTCGTCACAATTGTGATTTCCATGCCACGCACCTTGTCAACCTTGTCGTAGTCGATTTCGGGGAAGACAAGCTGCTCGCGCAGGCCAATGCTGTAGTTGCCGCGGCCGTCAAACGAATCGGGCGATACGCCCTGAAAGTCACGCTGGCGAGGCAGCACAATGTTGATCAGCCGGTCGAGGAAATCCCACATGCGACGGCCACGCAAGGTAACCATGACGCCAATGGGCATGCCTTCGCGCAGCTTGTACACTGCAATGGAGAGGCGCGCCTTGGTGACAACAGGCTTCTGCCCCGTTACCAGCACCAGGTCACCCGTTGCGGCATCAATGGCTTTGCTGTTCTGAATCGCTTCACCCAGGCCAATATTGACCGAGATCTTGGTGATGCGCGGCACCATCATCACGTTGTCGTAGCCGAACTCTTTCATGAGCGCGGGCACGATCTCGTTGCGATACCGCTCCTGCATGCGCGGCATGGGCAGCGGGCCCGTGGGGACCTCAGGCACATCCACAATTTCGGCGGCCGCGGCCGGCTGTGCAGGGGCCTTGCCCTTGCCGCCCTTATCACCCTTGGGCTGCTTTGCGCCCTTGACATTGTCACTCATGTGTTACTCCTTGCATGCGCCCGCAAGCGCCGACGCGTCCGGCGCCAGTTCAGACGTAAATTGCCATTATGGCATTGTGGCACGCCAGCCGGCTATTTGTTCTTTTTGAGGAGCGGCGCACCGCTGCCCACTTCAACACGCGACTTCTCGCCGCCCTCGTCCACTTCATAGCGGACGCGTGTGGCTTCGCCACCCTTGCCCACCAGCATGACATTGCTGATGTGGATGGGCATTTCGCGCTCAATACGCCCTGTCTGCGTGCGCACGCGCCCCGTGGAGCGCTGATGCTTGATGGCCAGGTTTGCACCGGCGACCAGTACGTAGACCTTGTTGGGGTCATATGTGCCGTCTTCGTTCTTGCGCCGCATGACACGCTGCACCTCACCGCGGTGCCCCTTGTCCTCGCCGGCAATCACCTCGACGGTGTCACCCTTCTTGATTTTCAGATTCATTGTCCGCTCCTTGCTCCCCGCCTCTGGCGGTGTTCACCGCCTGGGGCGGTGGCTGCCTGCCGGGTGACTATTCACCCATGTCACCCGTTGCCGGCGCGCTAGAGTACTTCCGGCGCCAGCGACAGAATCTTCATGTAGCCGCCCTCACGCAGTTCGCGGGCCACCGGCCCAAAAATGCGTGTGCCGCGGGGATTCTGATTGTCGTCAATAATGACGGCCGCGTTTTCGTCAAAGCGAATGTAGGAGCCGTCTGCACGACGCACGGCGCGCTTGGTGCGCACAACCACCGCACGCACAACATCACCCTTCTTGACGCTCCCCGTGGGGCTGGCGCTCTTGACAGTGGCTACGATAATGTCGCCAATCGCAGCATACCGGCGCGTGCTGCCGCCTTTTACGCGGATGGTCAATAGTTCTTTGGCGCCGGTGTTGTCGGCAACCTTCAGCCTTGATTCCTGTTGTAGCATGTTTTGACCCTCCGCCTAGACATTCGCCTCGGCGACTTGTACAACCGTGTTGAGAATCTCTTCCACGAAGAAGGTCTTGTCCTTGCTGATCGGGCGGCACTCGCGAATGCGCACGGTGTCCCCAATTTTAGCGACGTTGTTCTCGTCGTGGGCCTTGTACTTTTTGTGTGTCTTGATGACCTTGCCGTAGAGCGGGTGCCGCGTGACACGCACCACCTCCACAACCACGGTCTTTTCCATCTTGTCACTGGTGACTACGCCTGTCAGGGCGCGCCGCTGTTCACGCATTGTTACTCTCCTTTGGCCGTTCGTGGCCTCGTCGGCCTTCGTGGCCTTGTCAGCTTTCCTGGCTATTCAGCCTCGCTGGCCAGTTCCCGTTCGCGCAGAATGGTCATAATGCGGGCAATGTCCCGACGCACCGCGCGCGTGCGAGCCGTGTTCTTGAGCTGGCCCGTCACATTCTGAAAGCGCAGGTTGAAGAGTTCCTGGTGTGCGTCGTCCAACTTGTTGGCAAGTTCGCCATTGGTCAGCGACCGAATCTCGTTGCTCTTCATCAAATTACTCCCCGTCGCCGCTGCCGGCAACGTAATCATCACGCGTGACAAACTGGGTGCGCATGGGCAGCTTGAATGCAGCCAGGCGCATGGCTTCACGGGCCTGGTCTTCGTGAATGCCGGCCATCTCAAAGAGGACGCGCCCAGGACGTACGGGGGCGACCCAATGCTCTACACTGCCTTTACCGGAACCCATGCGGGTTTCGGCCGCGCGCTTGGTCCATGGCTTGTCGGGGAAGACACGAATCCAGATCTTCCCACCACGACGGATGTAGCGCACCATTGCACGACGCGCCGCCTCAATCTGGCGGCTGGTAATGTAGTGCGATTCAACCGCCTGCAGGCCATAGGTGCCAAACGTCACGGAGTTGCCGCGCCACGCCTTGCCCTTCAGGCGTCCACGCATGACCTTGCGGTATTTGACTCGCTTTGGCATCAACATGGTCGTAACTCCTTCATTCCTTCAGTAGTGCGCAAGCCTGTCTCGGGTGCGCAACACAACAGTACTGCAGCGCCGGCCACTCGGGGCGGCGTGTGCGTCCACCTGAGGTGCTTGCTCGGGTCGCCATCCGCAATGATGCGGCGCAATCCGCCTGCCCTGCAATCAACCTGCAATCAGGAGGCAGCAGGCGCCGCAGCTTCGGTGGCGTAGCGGGCGTGATACTCTTCTCCAGGCGCAACTTCACCCACATAGACCCACACCTTGACGCCGATGACACCAAAGGTGGTGTTGGCTTCGGCCAGGCCGTAATCAATGTCGGCACGCAGTGTGTGGCGAGGAATGCGCCCTTCGCGCACGGTGTCAACGCGGCCCATGTCGGCGCCGCCCAACCGCCCTGCCACAGTAATCATGATGCCCTTGCCGCCGGCGCGCATGGTCTTCTGCACCGACTGCTTCATGGCGCGCTTCCAACTGACACGGCGCTCAAGCTGCTCGGCAATGCTCTCGGCAACCAGAAACGCATTCAGCTCGGGGCGATCCACTTCCTTGACATCAATCTTGACCTTCTTGTCAGTCATCTCTTGCAGGTCGGTGCGCAGCACGTTCACGCTTGCACCCTTGCGGCCGATGAT
Organism: Anaerolineales bacterium UBA5069; assembly: GCA_002415895.1. GTDB lineage: Bacteria > Chloroflexota > Anaerolineae > Caldilineales > Caldilineaceae > UBA5069. Next base: position 18,139 of record DIAV01000275.1, read on the forward strand.
GACACCAGGGCGCGCCGTGGAAATGATCACGTGCACCTGATTCGGCTGCCGGTCAATCTCAATGTCGCTGATGCCCGCCTTGGGCAGCTCGCGCACGACCATGGCTCGAATCTTGCGATCTTCGTCCAGCTGCTCGGTATATTTCCTGCCGCTGGCGTACCAGCGACTCCGATGTTCCTTGATGATCCCCAGGCGGAAGCCCAGCGGGTGTACTTTGCGACCCAAAGTCTATCCTCCTTACTTCCCAGCCGGTTTCTTGGATGCAGGCTTGTTAGCCGCTGCGGGCGCGGCCAGCGCGACTCGCTCCTCAAGCACAACAGTGATGTGACACGACGGCCGCCGCAAGGGCTTGAAGCGCCCACGGGCTCCAAAGCGCCGCCAGCGTCGAATCGGCGCCTGGTCAGCGTAAATCTTGGTAATCACCATGTCCGCAGCGTCATAACCGTAGTTTTCCACGGCATTGGCCAGCGCACTCTTGACCGTTTGATAGGTCACACGCGCTGACGGCTGGGGCATGAACTGAAGCAGCGCCATGGCCTCTTCGGCGCGCTTGCCGCGCATTTCGTCCAGGACCAACCGCGTCTTCTGGGCGCTCATGCCGGTGAATTTGGTAACCGCTCGAACTTCCATCGTTTCCCCCTCGCCTCTTTAGCCTCGGCCTGCCGGAACCGCAGCGCGCACTTTGCTGCTCTTCTCCGACCGGACATGGCCACGGAAGAACCGAGTCGGGGCAAACTCTCCAAGCTTGTGACCCACCATGTTCTCGCTGATGAAAACAGGCACGTGGCGCCTGCCGTCATGCACAGCAATGGTGTGGCCTACAAACTGCGGAAAGACGGTGGACGCACGCGACCAGGTCTTGATCACCTTGCGCTCGCCCTTGCGGTTCATCTCTTCAATTCGCTTCAACAGTCTGGGCTCGATGAACGGCCCTTTTTTCAGTGAACGTGACACTCTTCACTCACCTTTCTTGCAGAGCCCAGCCCAGAGCCCAGCGCAACGTCATTGTCAGTGCCGGCTATTTGCCGGCGCCGCTGCGACGCACAATAAACTTGTTGGTGCGCTTGTTCGTGCGCGTCTTCAAACCCAGCGCCACCTTGCCCCACGGCGTCTTGGGCGCCTTCATGCCAATGCCCGAGCGCCCTTCACCACCACCATGAGGATGCGAGGAGGGGTCCATTGCCACACCGCGCGAGCCGGGCCGAATACCCAGCCAGCGGCTGCGCCCTGCCTTGCCCAGGCTGATGTTGGCATGATCCGGGTTGGAAACCTGACCAATCGTCGCCATGCAGTTCATGTCGACGTAGCGCACTTCGCCACTGGGCAAACGCACCTGCGCCATTGTGCCCTCTTTGGCCAAAAGCTGCGCCTGGTTGCCCGCGCTGCGCACAAGCTGGCCGCCGCGCCCAGGGTAGAGTTCAATGTTGTGAATCGTTGTGCCAAGGGGAATGTTCTTGACGGGCATTGCA
>DIAV01000118.1:0-2260 GCA_002415895.1 Anaerolineales bacterium UBA5069
AACGGCGGCTTGCACCGCCGCTACATAGTTCAGTGATTTGAGATTGCGAGAGACTGTTTTGACGCAAAGGCGCAAAGGGGCAAAGAGACAACCGCCAGAGCAAGCGCAAGCCAAGCGTTTGCCTGCGTGCGCGTTGTATTTCCTTGTCGTTGTTCTTTGCGAGCCTTTGCGCCTGCGCACCTTTGCGTCGAGATTTGTTTTTGTTGCGGTGGCGCGCCCGTGAGTATTCAGTTGCCCGTGCGCCTCGGCCTCTGGACGCTGCTGCTGCTCTGCCTCTTTGCGTGCGCGCCCGGTTTGGCGCCGCTGCTCTGGCAGAGTGAGCAGGGCTTTGTCGCGGCGTGGAACGTGGCCAATCCGGCCCCGCTGGCCAATGTAGCCATTGCGCCCGATCTCTGGCGCGGCATGGGCATTGGCGCGCTGCTGCCGGCACAGCCCCTGCTGCTGCTAGGTGTAGAGCCCGCACACGCTGTGCAGTGGGTGCTGCTCTCATGCATGGTGCTGGGCGCGCTGGGCATCTATGCGTGGCTGCAGGGGCGGCTGGGCGATCGCGCCGCCGCGCTCGCGGGCAGCGTTTATCTGCTGCTGCCTGCGCTGCTGACAACGGTCTACGTGCGCGCCAGCCTGGGCGATGCGCTGATCCTGGCGCTGCTGCCGCTGGCGCTGGCGGGTGTGAGTGTCTTTGCGGGCGAACGCTCACCGCTGGGCGCCGCCGTGGCGCTGCTGGCAATTGTGTGGATGGTGCGCACACAGGCAGGGCTGGCGCTGGGCGCCGCACTGCTGCTCGCGCTCTATGCGTTGCTTGTGGAGCGCAGCCGGCTGGGGCTGCTGCTGGTGGTTGGCGGCGCCGCCGCCGCGCTGCTCAGCCTGATCCCGGCGTGGAGTGTACGCGCCGCCCTGCCGCCCTTTGGCGACCCCGTTGCCGGCCCCTTTGCCTCGCTCTATGGCCTCCTGCGCACGGGCTGGATGCCCGCGCAGCCGCTGCAGATTGGCGTGCCCGCGCTGGCGCTCTCGGCCGCAGCGCTGCTCGGCCTCATCGCGCTGCACAGCCCTGTGGATGGCTTGCCGGGATCCAATCGCCGCCTGCTCATCTTTTCACTGGCAGGATCAGTGCTGCTCTTTGCCCTCACGCTCGGCTGGAGCGCCCCGCTCTGGCGCATGACAGGCGCGCAACAGTTCCTCAATGCACCATGGCAGATAGGTTTGCTGGCCGCACCCCTGCTTGCGGCGGCGTCCGGCTGCACGCTGCTCTACTTTACAGACCTGTGGCGGCCCGCCTGGTTTGGGGCCATGGCGGTTGTGCTGCTGCTTGGTGCGCAGCCCTATCTTGCACCCACCTACACCGCAGCAGTGCCGCCCGCCCGCCCCGTGGTTGTCCTGGGTAATGCACAGGTTGCTGTGCTTGCGGCGCAGGTGGCCGCAAGCGCCCCCGCTGCCGATGGCACGCGCCGCGCCACACTCTCGTTCGATTGGCAGGCGCTCGCACCGCTGCCCTTCGATGCCAATCTCTTCTTCCAGGCGCTGGATACAAGCGGCGACACGCCGCGCGTCATCGCGCAACTGGACGCCCCGCCCAGCGCCCAGCATCCTGCTACAAGCTGGCGCACAGGCGATCTCTTTGCCGAAACATACACGCTCGATCTGCCCGCCAACGCGCCCCCCAATCTGACCTACCACGTGGGCCTCTACAACTGGCAGGATGGCACACGCCTGCGCGTGCATGGCGGGCTGGATGATAAGCTGGTGCTCTATGGCGGCTAGTACAGGTTTGCGCGCGACAACGCACGCTGAACAAGAGGGCGTGGCAAAGAACCCGCCCCTCTGGCGCGACCCGCTCCTGGGCCTGGCGCTGCTGCTCACCATCTTCGCCGTCGCGCCCTTTCTGCTGCCCGGCTACTTCTGGGGGGCCAATGACGCGCGCCATCATGTCTACTTTCTTCACCAGTTCAACCGCCTGGTTGCGGACGGCATTTGGTGGCCCCGCTGGAGCCCCGACTTCGCCTTTGGCTACGGCTACCCCTTCTTCAATATCTACGGGCCGCTGAGCCATTTTCTGGCCGAACTGCTGCTGCACTTCTTTGGCTTTGGCTATACGGCGGCCATCAAATCAATCTTCGGGCTGAGCATTGTAGCCAGCGCAGCCGCCATGTACATTGCCGTGCGACCGTGGGGCGGGAGGCATGCCGCGCTGGTTTCGGCTGTGGTCTACACCTACCTGCCCTATCATCTGCTCAATCTCTACGTGCGCGCCAACCTGGCCGAG
>DIAV01000118.1:2323-4426 GCA_002415895.1 Anaerolineales bacterium UBA5069
CAACCTGGCCGAGAGCATGGCCTTCGTCTGGCTGCCGCTCTGCCTGTGGGCGGTGCGCGGCGCAGTCATCAAGCCCGGCGTGCGCTGGGTGGTTGCAGCGGCGCTAAGCTATGGCGCGCTCATGCTCACCAGTAACCTGGTGATGGTGCTTTTCACACCCCTCCTTGGCCTCTATGTCCTGCTGGTGGCATGGCTGCATGCCATCCCCACCGGCACAACGGCACCCGTGCGCGCGCGGCTGGGCGCGTCTGCGCGGCGCGCAGGCTGGCCGATTGCGGGGCTGGCTGCCGGGCTGGGGCTCAGCGCCACTTTCTGGATCCCCGCCTTTCTCGAGCAGAAATATGTGCTTGTTGATCAATGGTATGCGGGACGCTACGACTATCGCGCCCATTTCGTTTATCTGCACCAGCTCTTCAGCAGCCAGTGGGGCTTTGGTGTGAGCGAGCCAGGGCCGCTGGACCCAATCAGTTTCCAGATTGGCGCGGCGGCGCTGCTGCTGGGTGCGCTGGGGCTGATTGTGCAGTGGCGGCGCGCCGGGCGCGTGCGCTGGGAACTGGCATTCTATGCCGGCGCGGCGTTGCTGGCGCTCTTCTTTGCGCTGCAGGCGGCCGCGCCCTTGTGGGAACTGCCGCTGCTGGGCACCTGGCTGGGCATGGCGCAATTCCCCTGGCGCTGGTACAGCGTCATGGCCCCCTTTCTGAGCATGCTGGGCGGGCTGCTGGTGGCGCGCTTTCCGGCACAGGCTGTCGACCCAGGTGAGCCCCACGAGGGGAGCCGCATGGCCGCGGCGGTCGCGCTCTGTGCGGTGGTCATCCTCGCAAGCTATCCCTACCTGCGCGTGCAAATTAGCGAACCCGCTGAGGGTCCCGTGAGCCTGGCCGCGCTCATGCGCTTCCAGCAATCCTCCGACGAAATGACAGGCAGCACCGCCTGGGTGACCAAAGTGCCCACGTGGAGCCCCATGGCTGACTACTACGTCCAGCAGGAGGCGGCAGGCGCGCCTGATGAACCTGTCAGCACGCTGCTTGACTACAGCGTCTTCGACTACGAAACCTTTGCCGCCGACTCCGTGGCGCACAACAGCGTCTCCGAAGAGGTTTACTATAGCAACCGCACAGAAGCGCCGCGAACTCTCATCTACAACCAGTTCTACTACCCGGGCTGGCGCGCGTTCTTGCTGGACGGCGAACACGGCGCGCCGCTGCGCGAACTGCCGATTACCCCTGAGCGCACAGGCACGCTGGGCCGCATGACCGTCGAAGCGCCACCCGGCGAGGGCTACATTCTGCTCGCCTACGGAGACACGCCCACGCGTATTGTGGGCCGCTGGATAAGCTGGGCTACAATCGCCCTGCTGCTTGCTGCTCTGGGTTGGACTGCTCTGCGCCGAGCGCGTGCCGCTCGCCACACAAACCGCCTCGCCTCCCCCACTGAGGATGCACGTCAATGAATCAAGCTGAAACGCAAGTCCAGTGGCGGCGCCCCTGCGTCGAGGTCGATGAAGTGGCAGCGCTGGCCGCAGCCTATGGCGCGCCCCTGCGCTGGAGCGTGGCGCTCGCCGCCGACGAGTACACGCGCACCTATCGCTTTAGCAGCAGCGGCGACCGCCGCGCCGAAGTAGTCTTTGCCGTGCAGGACCCGGCAGGCGGCATTTGGGTCCATGCCAAGGCACACTACCCAAGCCACATCTACCGGCTGCCCTCCGGCGGCATTAACTGGCATGAGGATGTGGCGCAGGGTCTGCTGCGCGAAATCGAAGAAGAGATGGCGCTCGCAGTGCAGGTTGAGCGCTTCCTTGGGTTGATCGAATATACCTTCCACCACGAGGCAGAGGTGGCGCACTTTGCCAGCTATGTCTTCCATGTGCGCAGCGAAGGGGGACCACCGTGTCCCCACGTGGACGAAGCCATCACCGACTTTCACATGGTGCTGCCCGGCCAGCTTACACAGACCGCCGCCGAGTTGCGCAACATCATGGGTGATCGGCGCGGCTGGGGGCAGTGGCGCGCCATTGCCCATGACCTCGTCTACGAAAGCCTCGTCGGCAGCCGTGTGTGATAGACTGACTGGTTGAGTGGCAAAAGGTAAAAGGTAAAAGGTAAA
>DIAV01000118.1:4482-8119 GCA_002415895.1 Anaerolineales bacterium UBA5069
TAAAAGGTAAAAGGTAAAAGGTAATTGGTAAGTGGTAAATGGTGCTCCGCACTTGCCCGATGTACCACTTACCAATTACCACTTACCTTTTACCAATCACCAATTACCAGTCACCTAGTCAACCAGTGCCTAATTATCGTTGCCCCACCGCCTACTGAGGAGTGCTCCATGCGTGTCCCGCTGTCGTGGCTTCGAGAATATGTCGATATCAACCTGCCCACCGCCGAACTGGCCGAGCGCCTGACGCTCGCCGGCCTGGCCGTGGACGCAATCGAGCCCGTGGGCGACTGGTGGGACCCTGAATTTATTCGCGTGGGCGAGGTGGTGGCCGTGCTGCCCCATCCCGACGCAGACCGCCTGACGCTGGTGGATGTGGATTTCGGCGCCGGTCAGGTGGAGCAGGTTGTCACGGGCGCGCCCAATATTTTCGCCTTCAAGGGCAAAACCAAGGCCGAGGGCACGCTGCCCACACTCAAAGCCCCCTTTGCGCGCTCCGGCGCAACGCTGCTGGACGCCTACAGCGAAGTTATGCCGCGCCCCTTCAAGAAACTCAAGCCCTCCAAAATTCGGGGTGTGCTTTCCAACGGCATGGTTTGCTCCGAGCGCGAACTGGGGCTGAGCGAGGAGCATGAAGGCATCCTCACCCTGCCCGATGACGCACCCGTGGGCATGCCCCTGCGCGACTACCTGGGCGACGAAATCCTTGTGCTGGACCTGACGCCTGACATGGCGCGCTGTCTGAGCATTGCCGGCGTAGCACGCGAGGTGGCAGCGCTTACTGGGGCAGCGCTGCATTTGCCCGCGCTTGCGCCCACCGAGGAATCCCCCGCCGCCGCCGAGCGCGTGGCTGTGGAGATTGCCGACCCCGACCTTTGCCACCGCTACACGGGCATGGTGATCGAGGGCATCAAGGTCGGGCCGTCGCCGCGCTGGATGCGCGACCGCCTTGCCCGTGCGGGCATGCGGCCCATCAGCAACGTCGTCGATATCACCAACTATGTCATGCTGGCGCTGGGGCAGCCGCTGCACGCCTTTGATTACGATATTCTCGTCAAGCGCGCCCACACGATTGGCGAAGACAAGCCGGTCATCATCGTCAAGCGCGCCGAACCGAGCGAGCGCTTCACCACACTCGACAACGTGGCGCGCACGCTGGATGACTCGATGCTCATGATTGCCGATCGCGCCGGTTCCGTGGCCATTGCCGGCGTCATGGGCGGCCTGGAGAGCGAAGTGAGCGACGCCACGACAACGGTGCTGCTCGAATCGGCCACCTTCGAGGCCATCAGCAACCGGCGCACCAGCCAGAAGCTGCGCCTGCCCAGCGAGGCCTCCTATCGCTTTGCACGCGGCGTGCCCGCGACACTCAATCCCATTGCCGCACGCTTGGCCGCGGCACTGCTCGAGCGCTACGCGGGCGGGCGCGTGCTGCAAGGCGTTGTGGATGCCTATCCCGTGCCCCAACCCGTGCGCACGGTCTACACCAGTGAGAGCGACATGCGCCGCCTGTTGGGCATGCCCGTCACGCTCGATCAAGTGGCCGCTGCACTGCGTCGCCTTGATTTCGCCGTGGAGCAGGTTGCCGAGGTAGCGACGGACGCGCCCGCCGCCGCTGCCTACGCGCTGCAACGCGCCCCCGGCGAGGCGCTGCTCGCCGCCACCGCCCCCTGGCACCGCCTGGATATTGCCATCCCCGCGGACCTGACGGAAGAAGTGGCGCGCATCATTGGCTACGAACATGCAGACATGACGCTGCTCAATGACTCGCTGCCTACGCAGCGGCGCAACGAGCTGCTGGAGACGGAAGAGAAGATCCGCACCATTCTGGTGGCGTGCGGCCTGCAGGAGAATATCAACTACGCGCTCACCTCGCCGGAGAGCCACGCGCGCATGACCCCGCAGCAGGAGCCGCTGCCCGAGAGCGCCTTCATTGCGCTGGCCAACCCCAACGCGCCCGAGCGCCGCGTCCTGCGCCGCTCGCTGCTGGTGAGTGCGCTGGAGAACATTGCCCGCAATGCGCGCCTTGCCGCGCGCCATGCCAGCTTTGAGGTGGGGCGCACCTATCGCCCGGAAGATGGCGACGGCACGCTCCCCGGCGAGGACCGCCGCGTTGCCATTCTGCTGGCCGGCGACCGCACGCCGGTTGACTTCTACAACAGCGCAAGCGATCAGGAAAGCTTTGATTTCTTCGATTTGAAGGGGATTGTAGAGACGCTGCTCACACGGCTGGGTTTTGTGGCGCAGCAGATTGAGTGGCGCGCCCAGCCCGACGCGCGCGCCTTTGGGCCACGCTGCGCAGAGGTGTGGATTGACGGCGTGCGTGTGGGCATTTTGGGCGAAGCCCACCCGCGCGTGCGCGCCAACTTCGACATCCCGCTGGCGCGCGTCAACATGGCGGAACTGCACATTATGCCGCTCGTGCGCCCGCATTTCAGCATCAACCCCATGCGTCCCATCTCGCCCTACCCGGCGGTGAACGAGGACCTTGCGTTTGATGTTGACGAGGGCGTTACAGTGCGCCGTCTTGAGGAGATTATTCGTAAGGCGGGGGGCTTCCTGCTGCAAGAGGTGGAGCTCTTCGACATCTACCGCGGCGACAAGCTGGTGGCCAATCACAAGTCAGTGGCCTTCCACCTTGCCTACCAAAGCCCCGATCGCTCACTCAATGAGCGCGAGGTAGCGGCCATGCGCAAGCGCATCATCGACAGCGTGCAAATCGAGACAGGTGGTACGTTGCGCGGCTAAAGACATAACCGCAAACGCAAGGTCTCAACGCAAAGCCGCCAAGTAACGCAAAGGACCGCAAAGAACAGCAACACCAGAACACAGATAACGGCGGAACAAGCAGGGATACGAGCAGATATCCGCAGTTATCCTTGTCGTTTCCGCACTAATCTGTGTTCCGCTGTTGCTGTTCTTCGCGTTTCTTTGCGCCACTTTGCGGCTTTGCGTTGAGGTGTTGCTGTGGCCAGTATCTTCTTAGCCGCGCAGCGAGCGCAAGGTTGCGGGCTTGTCCTTGCGCACCTCTACACTGTCGAGGTCATTGGCCACGAAGCTGTTAGGGAAGATGCTTTGCGCCTCAGCCAGAATTTCATGGGCGCGGTAGCGGCGCGACACATGGTGCAGCACCAGCGCGCCCACGCCTGCATTGCGCGCCAGCTTGGCCGCCGCCAGTGCCGTCAAATGGCCGTAGCGGCGCGCCAAATCCTTGTCGGCGGCGAGGTAAGTTGCCTCAATTGCCAGCAGATCGGCCCCCTCCACCACCTTGTGCAGCGGCCCCGTGTTGCTCACATCGCCCACAAAGCAGAGCTTGGCGCCACGCGCGGCGGGACCCAGCAGCGCCTCTGGTGCAATTGTGCGGCCGTCAGGCAGCGTCACCGTCTCGCCCCCCGCCAGTTGGCGGCGCACCGGCCCCTGTGGAATCCCCATTTCTTCGGCCTTCTCGGCCAGAAAGGGGCGGCGCGCCTTCTCCTCAAAGGTGAAGCCAAAGCAATCCGGCCCCCGGTGCTGCACAGGAAAGGCCGTCAGCGTGAAGCTCTTGTCCTCAAACACCAGACCGGCTTCCATCACATTCAGGCTCACTCCAACGTTGGGAATGTTGCCCGCGCCAAAAACCACCTCCATAAGCGCCTGCACG
>DIAV01000195.1:0-1038 GCA_002415895.1 Anaerolineales bacterium UBA5069
TAATGCGGGGGGTGAAGGATGAAAGTGAAGCGAGGCTTCCGCGCCTGGAAGCCTCGCTTCGCTGCCTGTCCTGTCAGTGCGCTTTCATTCCAGCGCCCTGCTGCCCATCCTGCGCACCACGCCCAGTAACAGCGCTGTCAGGCGGGGCACGATGATCGCGCCCGCGGCCACCACATCCTCGTGGGTGGGCTCCACGTCGGCATCCATCACCTCCACGCCCATATTGGTGATTGTGCTGATGGCCAGCACCTCCATGCCTGCGTGGTGCGCCACCAGCGCCTCGGGCACGGTGCTCATGCCCACGGCGTCGCCTCCCAGCATGCGCCACATGCGTACCTCGGCGGGCGACTCGAAGTTGGGGCCCGAAAGCACCACATAGGTGCCGCTCTGCAGGTTGATGTTCTCGTCGGCGGCAACCTGCATGGCCAATGCGCGCAGGCGTCTGGTGTAGACACGGTTGGCGGCAGGGAAGCGCGGCCCCAGTGCGTCCAGATTCGGCCCCGAGAGTGGATTGGCCCCCGCCATGCCCACAAAGTTGATGTGATCGGAAATCACCATAAGGTCGCCCGCGGCAAAGGTGGGGTTGAGTCCGCCTGCGGCATTGGTCAAAATCAGCGTATTGATGCCCAGCCGCTGCATCACCCGCACGGGCAGGGTGATCTGCTGCATGGAGTAGCCCTCGTAGAAATGAAGCCGCCCCTGCATGACACAGACTGACGCACCCGCGAGTTCGCCAATCACCAGCCGCCCGGCGTGGCCGGGCACGGTGCTTGTGCCAAAGTGCGGAATGTCACCATAGGGGATCAGATCGGCCTGCTGCACCTGATCGGCGAGGCCATTCAGGCCGCTGCCCAGCACCAGGCCGATGGTGGGCTTGTGCTGCGTGCGTGCGCGAATTGTGGCCGCCGCGGCGTCGTAGTCGTCCAGGGTGTAGGTGTGTGGCATAGAATTTTATGGGGTGCTGGGTTGGGGAGGGGACTATCTGGTTAAGTGGTTAAGTGGTTGACTGGTTGACTGGTTGACTGGTTGATTGGTTGA
>DIAV01000195.1:1086-7828 GCA_002415895.1 Anaerolineales bacterium UBA5069
CAGTCAACCAGTCAACCAGTCACTAGTCAACCAATCTTCTTTCCATCCACCCACACGCCGCCCCCCTCTTCTTGGGCCAGGGCGTCGGCGGCTTTGCGATAGGTGAGCGTGGTTTGGGCGCTGGCGTGGCCAAGCTGGCCCTGCAGTTGGTGAATGTCTACCCCGGCGTTCAACTGATGTGCGGCAAAACTCTGGCGCAAGGTATGGGGCGTAACGGTGGCTGTAATACCCACTTGCTTGACGTAGCGCTTGACGATGAGCCAAAGCCCCTGACGGGTGAGGCGCTGGCCGCGGTGGTTGAGGAAGAGCGCCACCTCGTCGGGCCTCACCAACAGGGCAGGGCGGCCATCATGTATGTAGGCGTGAAGCGCGGCGCGTGCCGACGGCGCAAGTTCCATCCTGCGCGACTTGCGCGGATCGCCGGTGCGGATTGTGCTTTGGGCAATGTCGATGTCATCCAGATTCAGCGCCACCACCTCGGTCACACGCATGCCCGACGCATAGAGTGTCTCCAGCAGCGCGCTGTCGCGCAGGGCCTGCGCCGATTGCTCGCGCGCGGGCTCGGCCAGCAGCAGTTCAATCTCGTGCGGGCGAATGGGGCGCGGCGCAAGCTTTTTGACGCGTGGCGCTTCCAGCGCAAGCGCAGGGTTGGCGCCGCTGCCTTCGCTGGTCGCCATCCAGTGGAAGAAGCTCTTGATGCAGGCCACCTTGCGCGCGACTGTGGCCGAAGCGTAGTCGTGCTGCTTTAGGTGTACAAGGTAACTCTGCACCACAGGCTCATCCACCTGCGTCCAGCAATGAATGGTAGGATGTGATGAATCATCACACCCTTCCTTGACGTATTTGGTAAACTGAGTGAGGTCGTTGCGGTAGGCCGCCGTGGTGTTCGCTGAACGCTCCTGATCCTCTTCAAGAAAGAGCAGGAAGCGCTGTACAGATGTGAACATAGGGCTCTCCGTCTCGCCGGCCACAATCCGGCGCCCGCGCGGGGCAATGGCGTGGATGCTGGGGAACGCTCCCGGCTATTTCAGTCTAGCACAGCTTTGCATAATGCGAAATCCTTCACAAACGAAACCAGTTCGGCGCACACGCAGGGCGCGCGCAGCGACAGCGGCGCCCAATCCCGATGCAGTTGCCCTGCCTGACCTGCGCGCCTTTACGCTGGCCTTCTTTAGCCTCTTTGGGGCCAAGGTAACGCCACTGGACAAGCGCAAGCAGCCTTCGCTGCGTGTACAACTGCCCGAGCTGCTGGCAACGCACTTTGGCAGCGATGAACTGCTGCTCGCCTTCCAATCGGTGGAAGCGGGCAGCGGCCAGCAGTTGGTGGCCCATGGTTCGCGCATCTTTGACCGCATGCTTGCCTATGTGGAGAAGCGCAGCGCGCTCACAGTGCGTCGCCTGCCCATTGTCCACACCGGCAGCGAGGAACTCATGCGCGCCGTGCGGCCGCGCAATGCGGCGATTGCCAACCTGCGGCTGCGCGAGCAGCCCGAGCCGCGCTATGCCTTCCACTGGCGCATTACCTACCGCGCCGATGACAAACGCGAAGAACTCTACACCGTGGTGCTGGATGAGCAGGGCGCGCCCATGGTCTTCGCGCCGCCGCTTGGCTTTGAGCAACTGCTGGCGCTGTCGGAACCCATGCCGCCGCCGGCCGATGCGCCTGTGCGCCGATCCAGCCTGAACGACGGCGCGCAGCAGGAGCCGCTGGGCAGCGCACCCGCAACGGCGGCACTGGACGAGGATGCCGCTGATGATGACGAACCGCGCACAGGGCCGCGCCTGCCGCCGCTGACGCAGCTTGTGCGCATGGCCGAGACGGCGCGCAAGTTCGCCGTCTATCACGCTGACCTGCGCTGCGCCACGCACGAAGCGGAGATAATGCCCCGCCTCTACAAGGCTCTCGATCGGCTTACCACCTACTACGGCCAGCAAATTGAGGAGATGCGCGGGGACAGCGATCCCAACGGCGAGAAGCGCGTTGCACTCGAGGCCGATCTCGATCGCAAGCGTGCCGAGGAGATTGAGAACCACCGCCTGCACGTGCACGTGGAGCTTTGCGGTTATGCCATTCTCTATTTGCCCACAGCCCTTGCCGAGATGAACCTGACCGATGGTGCGGTGGCAGCCCCATTGCGTGTGCGCCTCGACCGGTACACGGGCGCCATTACGCGGCCCATTTGCCACGCGTGCGGGAATGAGACGGCGGATGTGATTCTCTGCCGCAACGGCCATGTGGCCTGTGACGACTGTCTGCGCCAGTGCGGCGGCTGCGGCGATGTGCTTTGCGCCGCCTGTGGCGTGGAGCCCTGCACCGTGTGCGGCCGCCCCAACTGCGAGCAGTGCGGCAGCGCCTGCTGGGCCTGTGGCGAGCGTGCCTGCGCCGATCACCAGAGCCGCTGCCCCGTCTGTGGCGACATGGTGTGCCATGCCTGTCAGGCGCACTGTGTCGAGTGCGGCGCGCGCCAATGCCGCAGCCACCTGCGCGCCGATGCGGTTGTCAATGATGACGGCAGCACGCGCCTCATCTGCACCTCATGCGCCGTGCGCTGCCCGGGCTGCAACCAGTACAGCGCACGCACGGGCGCCTGCGCCATCAGCGGCCAGCGCTTTTGCCGGAATTGTCTTGTGACCTGCCGCGACTGCGGCAGCATGGTGGGCCCCGGCTTCTATATGACCGATCTGGATGGTGCGGCTGTCTGCAAGAACTGCGTGGTCACGTGCCCGGGCTGCGGCACAATTGCCAGTGACACCAGCCCTTGCGCCACCTGCGGCGCGCCGACCTGCGCCAACTGCGGGCGGCGCTGTGCAGAATGCGGCAAGCTCTATTGCCAGCAACACAGTGAGGTGATTGCCGCCTGCGGTCACGTGCTCTGCCTTCACCATGTGGGCATCTGCCACATTGGGCTGGAGCCAGTCTGCACAATCTGCGCCGAGCCGTGCGCCATCTGCGAATCCACCTACTGCGTCAATCACCAGGTGGCCTGCCGCTGGTGTGGGCGCACGTACTGCAGCAACTGCGTTGGCCCCAACAGCGGTCTGTGCATCACCTGCGGCTCGCTGGTGCGCCACGGCGAACTTGTCAAGATTACCGACGAGCCCTGCATCATTTCGGCCGATGTGCAGAAGATCGCCGGCTCCTATATGTGGCGGCGCGCGTACAATCGCGACCTCACGATCTATTTGGGCACTGGCGGGCATGGTTTCGCGCTGATTATTGCGCGCAAGTACCATGGGACGAAGCTGACTGTGATCACGCGCAAGCTCTCGCCGCTGGAAGTAGCGGCAGGGTACTTGCCGCAATGAGCGCGCCTGCGCCTGCGCTGCTGCTGGCTGCGCAGCGCCATCTCAGCGATTGTCACCTCTGCCCGCATGATTGCGGCACGGTGCGCGCGCAGGCGCGCGGCGTCTGTCGCGTGGGGCAGGCCAGCTATATTGCCAGCGAGATGCTGCACATGGGCGAAGAAGAGTTGCTGCGCCCGGCGCATGCCATCTTCTTGAGCGGCTGCACCGCCACATGCAGCTTTTGCACCGCCGCGCGCTTTGCCTTCCGCCCCACCTATGGTGTTACGGTCTCGCCCCAGCAATTGGCCGCGCGCATTCTCCAGCGCCAGGCCGAGGGCGCGCGTGCGCTTGCCTTCATCGGTGGCGACCCCGTGCCCCATCTTCCCTTTATTCTGGCTGTGCGCGCCGCGCTGGGCAGCGCGCTGCGCATACCCCTTGTCCTGAACAGCAACTTCTACGTGACGCCCGCCGCACTCGCCTTCATGGATGGCGTCGTCGACATCTACCTGCCGGACTTGAAGTTTGGCCCACCCGGCGCGCATGGCGATTGTGGCGCGACGTTGGGCGGCATGCCCGGCTACTGGCCCGTGCTCACCGCGACGCTCGCCGCGCTGCACGCACAGGGCAAGCGGCTGCTTGTGCGCCATCTGCTCATGCCCGGCCACTTTGATTGCTGCACAGAGCCGGTGCTGCGCTTTCTGGCGACGCTGCCCAGTGTGGAGGTGAGCCTGCTCACCCAATACGTTGCCCCGGCGCATGCCCGCGGCGTGCTGGCAGCCCCCTTGCCCGCCGCCGACGTGGCCCGCGCGCAGGCCCTGGCCGCGACGCTGGGTTTGCATCTGGTGACGTAAGCCGGAACAAAAAGCGGAGGGCTGCAAAGCCCCCCGCTGCATACATTGCCCTGTCGTGCATGAGCACACTCGAATTCGCTGGAAAGCGGCATGTCTGCGCTTTATATCCCTGCATCGCGTGCCTTAATGATCGCTTGAGCGCGGTCGGCCACCTGGAGCTTGGCGAAGATGTTGCTAATGTAGTTGCGCACCGTCTTGGGGCTTAGCGCCAGCCGCTCGGCAATCGTCTGGTTGCTCTCGCCATGGGCGATCAGTTCCAGCACCTTCCGCTCGCTCGTACTCAACTCCGGGAAGAGCGGCGGCGACACCGCTGGGCGATGGTCAAAGAAGCGCATCATCCGCTCAGCGATTGCGGCGCTGAAGATCGCATCGCCGTTGCCTACCGTCAGCAGCGCGCGAGCCATCTCCTCGTCGTCCATGTCTTTCAACACGTAGCCCCGCGCCCCCACCCGCATCGCCGCGAACACCGACTCATCATCGTCAAACATTGTCACGACCAGGATGCGGCACTCGGGCTGCGCCGCGGTGATGTGCCTGATCGCCGTAATCCCATCGCCGCCCGGCATCTGCAAGTCCATCACAATCAGGTTGGGGCGCAGTTCGGCGGCGAGGCGCACCGCCTCAGGCCCTGAGGTGGCCTCCCCCACGAGGCGCAGGCTTGCGTGGCTCGCCAGCACAGCCCGCAGCCCCTTGCGAAAGATTGGGTGGTCATCAACAATCAAAACAGTCAGCGCGTTGTCGCTCATCACTCTGCCCTCCGTGGAATGCGTGTTGTGACGGTAACACCCCCGCTTGCCCCGCGCACCACCACGCTTCCGCCCAGCTCCTCCGCTCGCTCGCGCATTGCAGTAAGCCCCACGCCGTCGCGATGGCCAGCCGGCAGGCCATTGCCGTCATCGCACATCTGCAGCGTCACAGTGTCGTCAGTGAGTTCCAATCGCAGTATGCAGCTCGTCGCATGCGCGTGGCGGGCTACGTTGTGGAGCGCCTCGGCGGCGATGCGGTAGAGCGCCACCTCAACGGCGGCGGGCAGCGACGGCAATGTGTCGGGCAGCTCCAACTGGAGCGGGAGTGGCTCGACCAACCGGGACAGACTCCGGAGCGCGCCGGCAAGCCCGTGCTCGTCGAGCAGTGGCGGGCGCAGATTATAGACCAGGCGCCGGATTGCGGCCGTCGCCTCGACGACATCACTCCGCAGCTCGTCGAGCAGCGCCTCGGCAGCCTCTGGTTCGCTGCGCAGGCTGCGGCGGGCAATTCCCAGCTGCAGCCGCATTGCGGCCAGTGTGGGGCCGAGACCGTCGTGCAGGTCGCGCCGGATTCGACGGCGCTCCTCCTCACGCGCGGCCACCAGCTGTGCCCGCGAGGCCTGGAGCGCCTCGGAGAGCTGGGCGGCATGGAGCGTGATCCCGACCTGGCGAGCGAGGTTGTGGAGCAAAGCCAGCTCGTCGGTCGAGAGCGACAGCCCGGGGCGCCGCGCAGCGACTTCCAGCGTGCCGACAACATCGTCACCGAAGCGGAGCGGGATTGTAAGGCGCTCAGCCCCGGCGGGGGCGACGCCCACGTGCACCGTCTCGCCGTCGGGCGGGCTGGTGATCGCCCCATAGGGCAGTTTGAGCGTGGCGGTGATCGTCGCCACCACAGCAGGCACAATCGCCTGCAGCGACGGGTCGCGGCTGAGTTCGGCGTGAAGCTGGTTGATTGCCCCGTAGGGGTCGTCGGGCCAGCCGGTGATCAGGCTGTCGAGACGGCGACGAGTCCAGCGGCTGAGGGGGACAAGCACGAGTGCGAAAAGGACCAGTGCAATCAGCGCAAGCCGCAGCGGTGGAAAGGAACGTATATCGGGGTGACCGCCCACTGCAAGCACCAGCGCGTAGATCGTTGCGGCGCAAACGGCAATAATCAAAGCGTGGAGGCCGCCGGTCAGGAGGGCATCGCCCGAAGGCAGCGGCAAAGCGCGCAGCCCCCGGCCACGCTTGGCCGGGAGCTGCGAACGGGGCGAACTGTCGGCGGAACGGCGCATCAGGCTATTGCGCCTTGGCTGTGACCGGGCGTGCCTTTGGCTGCGGCCAGAGCAACAGGGCAATGATGGCAGCCGCCCAAACCACGCCAACCAGCCCGCCGAGCTTGAGCATGCCCGGGGCGAAAAGGACGGCAGGGAGCGAGGCGAGGATGCTGATGGCTGCCAGCACAATTGTCAGCACAACGGCCCATTTCTGCATTCGCCAGACGCCGAACGCCGCAACCACACCCATCGCGCCGACAACGACGTTCAGCAAACTGAGCAAGAATGGCGGGCCGTCGCCGTTAAACTGGGTCGCGGCGCCCAGGCCAAGCATCAGGTTCGGGGTCTCGACAGCGATGCTGATCAGTGAGAAGAGCAGCATCAGTACGGCGGCGATGCCAAAAGTACGTGGACGGGTCATCGGTGGCTCCTTTCGTATTGGCAGAGCGTTCCAGGACAACGATGACATCAGGATAACGGTCCTGCCGTCCCACGTCACGGGAGTAGAGTCACACGTTTCTGGGAAACTATTGGGCCAGGATGGGACAACCCGCTGTGTGTGCAGGCAAGCCGAGCAGCTTGCCACCGAGTTCAGTTACCACTT
>DIAV01000195.1:7987-26963 GCA_002415895.1 Anaerolineales bacterium UBA5069
TCGACGGCGCGGCCATTGGGCGCTTCGGCGCGGCCCCAGATCACGGCCTGGCCGGCGGCGCGCTGGGCCTCAGTTGGCCCGGCAACGCGTGCATGGACGCGGTATTTCAGAAAATCGCGCACGAAACCGGCGCGCAGCAGCGGGCCCAAATAACGCCCCATCTTCATGGCGCGCACCATGTTGGGGCGCGCCGCCATATAGACCGCAATGTTGGGGATGCCGGTGCTCACCCAGGCGGTGCTCACATCGCCCCAGGGGATGAGCACTGTATCGCGCGGCCCCTTGCCAAAATCCACCTGGCGCGTGCGTGCCGCCGAAGGCACGACCTTGAGGACGCCATTTTCGCGCACCATGCCCATAATGCCCGTGGCCATGGACTCAACGGCAGTGGCTGCTGTCCCGCGCGAGACGCCGGCCATGCCGCGAAACGCAAGCGCAAGGCGCTGCGCATCAGGCAGCCGCCGCTTGAGGTGCGCGGCCATGCAATCGGTGGGGACAACGTCAAAGCCCGCGCCCGGCAGCACCATAATGCCCGCCGCCACGAACGCATCGGCCTGGGCGGCAAGCGCCTCGAAAACAGAAATCTCGCCGGTAATGTCGGCGTAGTGCACACGTTTGCGCAGACAGGCTTCAACCATGGGCTGTGCCGTATGCATGAAGGGGCCGGCGCAGTTGAGCACCAGCGTTACACCCTCCAGCGCAGCATCGAGCGCGTTAGGGTCATCCAGTTCAAAGATGCGGTGGGAAAGGTGGAGGGCGTTGGCCTCGACGATGACGTCGGTGGCACTGCGCCCTGCGAGAATGGGTTGGAGGCCGCGGTCGGCGGCGGCGCGCGCAATCAGCGCACCGGTGTAGCCATTCGCGCCGTAGATCAGAAATGCGCTCATAGGGCAGGGGTAGTGTTGAGTATTTCGTCGGCACAGGCGCAGCAGAAGGCAGAGCCGTCATGACTGCCGGCACTGTGGGCGTTCCCGTGGCCGTCCACGGCGCCGTCCACAGTGAAAACCTGTTGCACCCGTGCCGACTGCATACGAATCTTAGGCAGGTTGAGCCAGGTAGTCGGCAACAATTGGGTTGGCGGCAAGCTCGTCGGCTACATCCTGGGAAAGCCCCACAAGGGGCGGACGCACCGTGCGCCACGCCGGGTCATCCCAGCGGCGCGCCATAATTTCCTTGAGCGCAGGAATGACGGGATAGGGGGCCAGGGCCTTGCGCATAACATGCAGGTCGGCCTGAATCTGGTCGGCCTCGGGTTTCTGCCAGTTATCATAGAGATTGCGAATGGCGCCGGGAATGATGTTGGCCATGGCTGTAATTGTGCCTGCGCCGCCGCCGCGCATGTTTTGCAGCAGCAGCCCTTCGGAGCCGGCCAGAATGCCAAAGCCGAAGAAGTTGTCGAGCAGGGTGGCAAGGCTCTCGGCGCTGCTGGAACTATCCTTGATGCCAACGACCGTCTGCGGGAACATGCTGATCAGCCGCTCTATCAACGCCGGGCTGAAACCCACCTGGGCAATGGGCGGAATGTGATACAGGTAGACGCGCAGGCGGGCGTCGGCCACGCGCTCGATCACCTCGGCCACGGCGCGGAAGATGCCCTCATCGCTCACACCCTTGTAGTAGAAGGGGGGCAGCNNGAGGACGCCGCCGCAGCCCAGCGCGGCCGCGTGGCTCGCCAGCGTTACAGTGTCGGTGAAGGCGCAGCAGCCCACGCCCACAATCATTTGCGCAGCAGGCAGGCCGCCGTCCACCATCTGCTCAAGGGTCTCCATGCGCTCAGCAGTGGAGAAGGAGTTTGCTTCGCTGGTGGTGCCGAAGGGGGCCAGGCCATGACAGCCGTTTTCGAGCAACCAGTGGCCGTGTGCGATCAGCCGCTGGGCGTCGGGCGCGTAGCTCTCTGTGACAGGGGTGAGGATCGGCGCGTAGACGCCGCGCATGGGTTCGGGTCGAATCATGGGAAAATCTCCAGAAACTTTAGCTGCGGGGCTTTGGAATTGTTCTTCGCATTGCGCTCATTTTATCACACAGGGCTTGACCCCGACACGGGGACGTTGGGACGCGGATGAACAGAGAAAGACAATAACAGTGTCCAGTCGACTGCGCGCGCGTACCAAACGCGCGTGGCCTCTACGCCATCGCCCCAAAAGAGGGTACAATAGGCGAAACCACATCCACCATGAAAGGTGCATCTCCCATGAAAGTACTGGTTACCGGCGGCGCAGGCTACATCGGCTCGATTGCCGTCGAACAATTGATTGAGGCGGGCGAGCAGGTTGTTGTCTTTGACAATCTCTATCAAGGGCACCGCGCGGCTGTTCACCCCGACGCAGCTTTTGTCGAGGGCGACCTCCACGACCGCGCCGCGATTGACGCGGCAATGGCTGCGCACCGCCCCGATGCCATCATGCACTTCGCCTCCTACACCCTTGTGGGCGAATCCATGGAGCAGCCGCTCAAGTATGTGGGCGACAACGTCATCTGCGGCATCAACCTCTTTAGCAGTGCGGTTGCGCACAACGTGGGGCGCGTGATTGTCTCCTCTACAGCCAACCTCTTTGATGACCCCGAGCGCATGCCCATTGACGAGAACGAGCGCATTGTGCCGGGCAGCCCCTACGGTGAATCCAAGTATATGCTCGAGCGCATCCTCCACTGGCTGGACCGTACGGGCAAGCTGCACTACGCCGCGCTGCGCTATTTCAACGCCGCCGGCGCGGCCCCCACACGCGGCGAGGACCACACGCCCGAGATGCACCTGATTCCGCTGGTGCTGCAGGTGGCGCTGGGGCAGCGCGACTCAATCAAGATTTTCGGCGACGACTACCCCACGCGCGATGGCACCTGCGTGCGCGACTATGTGCATGTGATCGACCTGGCGCAGGCGCACATTCTGGCGCTGCGTGCGCTGGACGGGGGCAGCCGCAAATACAATCTGGGCAACGGCGAGGGCTTTACGGTGAAGGAAGTGATTGAGATGGCGCGCGAGATTACAGGCCACCCCATTCCCGCCGAGGTTGTGGCGCGCCGCCCGGGTGATCCCGCCATCCTGATTGCCAGCAGCGACAAGATCAAGCGCGAGCTGGGCTGGAGCCCGCGCTACGCCGACCTGCGTTCGATCATTGAGAGCGCGTGGACGTGGCATTCGACGCATCCGCATGGGTACAACAAGTAACTGGTAACTGGTAACTGGTGACTGGTGACTGGTGCGTGTAAGTGTCTGTTACCAGTTACCAGTTACCCAGTCACCCACCCTACTTTGACTACAGCTCGTCTCCGAAAGGCACACGCTATGTCCCAGGCACTCCTTGTCGTCGATGCGCAAGTGAACATGTTTGTGCCGCCGTGGCCTGTTTATGCTGCCGAAACTTTTCTGAACCGGCTGCTGGCGCTGCTTGCATACGCCCGCGCCACGGGCATGCCCGTCTTCTTTGTGCAAAACAACGGGGGCGCGGGCGAACCTGATGTGCCCGGCACGCCCGGCTGGCAGTTGGATCCCCGCCTTGCACGCCAGCCCGATGAGCCCGTTGTGCAGAAGCAGAGCGGCAACGCCTTTGCCGGCACGAATCTTGCCGACCTGCTGGCGGCGCACAACGTGGACTCGGTCATCATCTGCGGCTTCCAGTCGGAATGGTGCATCAACGCGACTGTGCGCGGTGCTGTGGAGCTTGGCTACCCCGTCACACTCGTCTCAGACGGCCACAGCACGCTTGACCTCGAAACACCTGCACTCGAGCAAATCGAGACAATCAATGCAGCGCTCGGCAGCATCGCCACCCTGGCCACTGCCGATTCCATCCTGAACCCATAGAAAGCCTCCCCCCATGTCCGATTCCGCGAAGCATGACGAGCAGGCAAAGCCTGTGGCGGCAGAAGGCGTAGACGTTGCCAAGGCCGACCCCAGGGATGAGATCGTTAATACCCAGCACACAATGACGGTGAATGGCGAGCAGATTGCCTACACCGCCACGGCGGGGCGTGTTGTTATGCGCACCGAGGAAGGCAAACCGCGCGCCTATATCTTCTTTATTGCCTATACACGCACGCAAGCGGATGGATCCTCTGGCGATGCAGCCGAGCGCCCCATAACCTTCTCCTTTAACGGTGGGCCGGGATCATCTTCTGTGTGGATGCACCTGGGGTTGCTGGGGCCGCGGCGCGTGCTCTCCGGCGATGTGGATGGGCCCCAGCCGCCGCCACACCGCCTGACAGACAATGAATTTACATTGCTTGCCGCCTCCGATTTGGTCTTTATTGACCCTGTGAGCACGGGCTTCAGCCGCGCCACCACGGGCGAAGACCCCAAGCAGTTTCATGGCATTGAGCAGGATGTGGAGTCCGTGGGCGACTTTATTCGCCTGTATGTGTCGCGCGCCAAACGCTGGCGCTCGCCCAAGTACCTGATTGGCGAATCCTACGGCACCACGCGCGCGGCGGGGCTCTCCGGCTATCTGCAGGATCGCCATGGCATGTATCTCAACGGCATCATGTTGATCTCCACGGCGCTGGATTTCATGGCGCTGGATTTCAATCTGGGCAATGACCTGCCGCACGTGCTCTTCCTGCCCACCTACGCGGCGACGGCGTGGTATCACAAACGCCTTGCGCCTGACCTCCAGGCCGATCTCGCCAAGACGCTGGCCGAGGCCGAAGCCTTTGCCGAGGGCGAGTATGCCACAGCGCTTCTGCGCGGCAGCCAGCTTGCGGCCGCCGAGCGCAGCGCACTGGCGCAGAAGGTCGCGCGCTATACGGGGCTGTCACCCGATTATGTGGAGCGCGCCAATTTGCGCGTGGAGATATTCAAGTTCTGCAAGGAATTGCTGCGCGACCAGCGGCGCACCGTGGGCCGTCTCGACAGCCGCTTCAGCGGCGTTGATCGCGACGCCACCAGCGCCGAATTTGAGTATGATCCTTCCTACGCGTTCATTCAAGGCAGCTACACGGCCACGCTTAACGACTATGTGCGTGGCGAGCTCAACTTTGAGAGCGACCTGCCCTATGAGATTCTCACGGGGCTGTATGACAAGTGGGATTACAGCAGCTACCAGAATCGCTACGTCAATGTGGCCGAGACGCTGCGCAGCGCCATGAGCAAAAACCCCCACCTGCGCGTCTATGTGGCGCAGGGTATCTACGACTTTGCCACGCCCTACTTTGCCAGCGAGCACACCCTGAATCACCTCGAGCTTGACCCCAGCCTCGAGGGCAACATCGAGCGCCATCGCTTTGCTGCGGGCCACATGATGTACGTTCACCCCGAATCGCTGGCCCGCATGTCTGCGCAGTTGGCGGCTTTTGTGTCTGTATAGCCGAAGCAAGGCTTCCGCTTTTGGAAAGCTTGCTTCATCAAAGGATTGAAACATGGCGGGCACCAAGCCGCGCAAACGCACAACGGGCGGCGCAAATCGAAGCGGCGCAAGCACCGGGCGCAGCAAGCCCACCGGCAACGAAATCATGCCCACAGGCAGCGCGCTGGATACTGTCCACGCGCCCTCGCCCGCGGCCAAGCGCAAGCCCGCAGGCAAAGCCACGGCAGAGGCGGACGTTACCACGACGCCGGCAATTGCCAGCGCGCGCCGTCGGCAGGAGAAACGTGTGAAGGTGCGGGCGTGGCGCGAGGAAGACATCCCTGCGGTGCTTGCCTGCCACCGCGCCGCCTACCCCGACTACGACGAAAGCGCGCATTACACCGAGCGCTATTACCAGATGCAGTGGTCCACCTTTGCCGAGGGGCAAATCCTTGCCGAGTTGGACGGGGTGGTGGTGGGCTACGCCACCTCGTTGATCGTGCAATTGGAGGACGACGAGCACACATACACCTATGAGGAGATTACAGGCGGCGGCACCTTTGCCACCCATGATCCCAGCGGCGACACGCTCTATGGTGCGGATATTGGCGTGCACATTGGCTACCGCGGCATGGGCGTATCCAAACTGCTGTATGAAGCGCGCAAGAAGCTCATGCAGCGCTACAATTTGCGCCGCATGGTGGCCTATGGCCTCATCCCCGGTTACACCAAGTATGCAGGCAAGATGACAGCCGAGGAGTATGTGGACAAGGTGGTGGCCGGGGAGTTGAGCGACCAATCGCTGCGCGCCCACCTGAGCGCCGGCTATACCGTCAAGAAAGTGCTGCTCGATTTCCTGTGGGACAATTCGAGCCTCAACTACTCCACGCTGCTGGAGATGGCGAACCCCAATTACCAGCCCGAGAAACGCAAGATAGCCGCTGCACCCCTGCAACGCGTGGTGCGCAAGATGCGTATTTGCGCCGCGCAGTATCACATGCGCCCCATCCATTCATGGCAGGAATTCCAGCGCACGGTTGAGTTCTTTGTGGACACAGCCAATACCTATCATTCGCACTTTCTGCTCATGCCGGAGCTCTTCACGGCACAGCTCTTCACCCTCATGCCCGCCGACCTGGAGCCGCGCGTTGCCATTCGCCGCCTGGCCGACATGACCAGCCGCTACATTGATATGTTCACGCAGTTGGCACAGCAGAACGGCATTTACATCATTGGCGGATCGCAGCCGGTTGTGCGCGATGGTGATCTCTACAACGTTGCGCACCTCTTTACGCCCACGGGCAATGTCTACACCCAGGATGCGCTGCACATTCCCCCTGCCGAGCGCGCAGATTTTGACATTGAGCCGGGCGATGACATTCGCGTCTTCGACACGCCCCTGGCGCGCATTGGCATTCAGGTCTCCTATGATGTGGAGTTCCCCGAGCTTTCGCGCCTGCAGGTGCTGGCGGGGGCCGAAATCATCTTCATCCCCTACAGCACCGACGAACGCAAGGCGTATGACCGCATTCGCATCTCGGCGCAAGCGCGCGCGGTGGAGAACTTTATCTACACGGTCATCGCCGGCAACGTGGGCAACCTGCCCACGGCGCGCAACTATCTGATCAACTATGGGCGCGCCGCCGTCTTCACCCCCAGCGATTTCGCCTTCCCGCCCCTGGCGATTGCCGGTGAAAGCGACGCCAACGTGGAGACTGTGTTGATTACCGACCTCGACCTCACCAGCCTTGCCCAGCAGCGCGACGTGGCCTCTGTGCGCCATCTTTACGACCGGCGGCTGGACCTCTACGACGTGCGCGCCAAGCGCGCCGTCAAAGTTGTGCGCACGGAATGAGCGGCCCAGACAAACCGGAGCCCGGCAGCCACTGCAGCGCGTGCGGAGTTGCATACGCGCCGGGCATGGCCTGGCCGCGCCGCTGCGCCGTTTGCAAGACGGTTGCCTACTGCAATCCGCTGCCCGTGGCCGTGCTGGTGCAGCCTGTGCGCGCCGGCGGGAACCAAGGCCCGCGCGTGGGCGTTCTCGTGATCCGCCGCACGGTAGAGCCGCGTGCCGGGTGGCTGGCGCTGCCCGGCGGCTTTATTGAGTGCGGCGAAACGTGGCAGGAGGCCTGCGCGCGCGAGGCCTATGAGGAAGCCGGAATCCACGTGGAGGCTGCGCGCATCAGGGTGTTGCACGTAGCTTCTACGCCGCGCAACCTGGCTGTTTTTGGCGAGGGTGCGATCCTGGATAGCGCTGAATTGGCCCCTTTCGCGCCCAACGCTGAGGCCAGCGAGCGGCAGATTCTCTTTGCTGCCATTGAACTGGCCTTTCCCTTGCACAGCCAACTGCTGGCCGCGACACTGCGCCTCTACAACCCAACTGCACAGGAGAACCCTCATGCAGCCGCTTGACGCTGCGCGCATGGCCCAGGGCGCGCATGAACTGGCCCAGCGCGATGAGGCGCTGGCCGCCATTCTGGCACGGCGCGGCGTGCCGCCGCTGTGGGGGCGCGCGCCGGGCTTTGCCACGCTGCTGCTGATTATCCTTGAGCAGCAGGTGTCGCTGGCCTCAGCGCGCATGACCTTTACGCGTCTCCAGGAAGCGGCAGGCGACGTGACCCCGGCGCGCCTGCTTGCGCTGGAGGATGACACGCTGCGCGCCGCGGGTTTTAGCCGCCAAAAGAGCGCCTATGCACGCGGGCTGGCGCGCGATCTGGACTCTGGCGCACTGGACCTCGACGCGCTGGCCGGTATGGATGACGCGCAGGCGTTTGATCGCCTGGTTGCGCTGCACGGTGTGGGGCCGTGGAGCGCCAATATCTATCTGCTCATGGCGCTGCGGCGGCCTGACGTGTGGCCGGCGGGCGATCTGGCGCTGATTGTGGGCGCACAGATGATTTGGGCGCTGCCCGAACGCCCCAGTGCGGCGTGGGTGGCCGAACGCGCTCTAGCGTGGTCACCGTGGCGGGCCGTGGCCGCGCGCCTGCTCTGGAGCGAGTATCTGGCGCACCAGGCCGCCGGCACATTGCCCAAGTTCCCACGCAAACGCGCGGAAGCATAGGCACAAAGAAAGACGCGCATCTGCGTTATAGTGGGGGTAGGCGTAGCGGCGATCTCGCAGGCAGAACACCAACCCTTGCGCACACTGCGCCGTACATTCACGAGTTGTCCATGACTTCAGCCTCTTTCCCACCTTCAGAGCCGCAGCACCCCGCCGCACCACGTGGTTGGCGGCGCGCGCCTGTGCCGGAGCTCACCGCCGAGGTCAAACAAACGTGGTCGCAGCGGCGCGAAGATCACTCTGCGGGGGGCGTGGCGTTTCGCCCTGGTGAGCAGGGCTACGATGTCGCGCTGATTGCCACGCGCGGCGGCACGCGCTGGCAGTTGCCCAAGGGCACGCGCGAACCTGATGAAACAATTGAGCAGACGGCCATCCGCGAAGTGGCTGAAGAGGTGGGGCTGCACACAGAGGCCGTGGCCTTTCTGCGTGCGATTGACTACTGGTATTGGGACACCTATCACCGCACCGTGCCCGAACTTGTCCACAAGCGCGTGGATTTCTTCCTCCTGCGCGTGATCGGGGGCGAACTGACGGATACCTGCTACGAAGTGGACGCCACAGGCTGGTTCCCCATGGCGCAAGCGCTTGAGCTGCTCTCGTTTGGCGGCGAGAAGGATGTCATGCGCGCCGCCATGGCCCACCTTGGCGCCTAAGCAACAACAGCATAGGTGTGGGCGCGCTGGTGTATAATCGCCCCATGAGCAGCAACCTGGTGGAGTCTGTGGGCGCTTGCGTGCAGCGCGCCCCAATGTGCGGCACGCTTGTGGTAGGCGTGAGTGGCGGCATGGACAGCGTGGTGCTGGCGCACGTGCTGCACAGCCTGGCGCGGCTACAGGGCGCGACGTCGTCACGGGGCGTCGAGACGCACATTGCCCATTTTGACCACGCGCTACGCCCCACCTCTGCCGCAGACACCCGTTTCGTGGCCGATCTGGCCGCAACGTGGGGGCTGCCTTTCCACACAATGCGCTGGGCGCACGGCGAGCGTTTCGCCGGTGGTGTGGAGGCGACGGCGCGCGCTGCGCGCTATGCCTTTCTGGCCGCGACTGCGCGCACAGTGACGCCCGCCGGCCAGCAACCCTGCATTGTGGTTGCACACCACGCCGACGACCAGGCCGAGACACTCCTGCTCAACCTTATACGGGGCAGCGGGCTGCACGGACTGGCCGCCATGCGCATGGCGGCCACCTGGGACGATGGCGCGCGCCCTCCTGTGCAGCTTCTGCGCCCTCTGTTGCGCACGCCGCGCAGCGCGCTGGTCGCCTACGCCGCCGCAAACGCGCTGACATGGCGCGAGGACGAAAGCAATGCCGATACGGCGCGCACGCGCAACTTTGTGCGCCATGAGGTCATGCCGCTGCTCGCACAGCGCAACCCGGCCATTGTTGAAACACTCGCGCGCACGACTCACCTCCTTGCCCAGGAAGCCGATCGGCTCGACCTGCGCGATGCCCAGTTGCTCGCGCAGGCGCAGGTCGCATCCACCCGGGACACGCGCCTGCTCCTGCGCTGCGCGCCACTTCAGGCAGCCGCATGGGGCGACCGTTGTGCACTGCTGCGGGCGGGCCTACGGAGCACCTTTGCCACGCGCGCTGTAGGTTTGGCGCACATTGAGGCGCTGGCCGACGCACTCGCAAGCCGGCCGCACGCAACAGGCCCGCATCCCCTGGTGGACGACATTGCCTGGACTCTTGTACACAACGGCGAAGCGCTGCTGCTGAGCCTGCACCGCAGCAACGCGCTGCCCATTGAACCAGCGACGCCGTGGCTGGATGGCGCGTGGCGCACTGCGCAGCGCACCTTGCCCCTGGCTGTGGGCGATTGCGTCGCGATTGCGGGCGGTTGGACGCTGGAACTGCTGCCCGCCGAGCGCGATGCTGCCGGCAGTGCGCCTGCTCCCTGGTCTGTTCATCTTGATATCAAGGAATGCGACGGCTTGCACCTTTCCACAGCCTGCCCGAGCATGCGCATGGCGCCGCTGGGCATGGGCGGCCACACGCGCAACCTGGGCGACATTTTTACGGATCACAAGATTACGCCCGCGCTGCGCCCGGGCTGGCCATTGATTACCAACGCACATGGGCGCGTGCTCTGGCTCTGCGGGCTGGTTGTGGCCGAAGGCGTGGACGCGCAGGCGGGCGCGCGCGCAGTCACCCTGCGCTGGGTGCAGCGTGACAAAGCGAGTGCAGCATGAGCCGCGTCAATGTCAAGCCCCTTGTGCACTGGGCCATTGGCAAAGGGTACGCGCTGCGTTTCAACGAGCGCTCACCCGCACATGTCGCAGGCATCATCACAACAGCCGCCGGCGAACGCGTCTTTGCCTATGACCCAATTGCTCGCCTGATCACGCTGGACGGCGTCTCCGTCTCACCAGTGGCCGCAGAACCTGCGATCACAATTGCCATCAACGAATATGGCTGGGAAGTGAACGCCCCATGAGCCGCCAGAACCGCGACCAGAAATCAAATCCCACAGCCCACGAGAGCGAAGCCGTTGTCCTTAAGCCGGGGCGCGAAAAGCCCGTGCGCCAGGGGCACCCGTGGATCTTCAGCGGCGCGATTGCGCAATTGCCCCACGACGCACCCAACGGCGCGTTTGTGGATGTGACCGACAGCGACGGGCGCTGGCTGGCGCGCGGGATGCTCAACCGCCGCAGCCAGATTCAGGTGCGCCTCGTCTCCTGGGTGCAGGACGAGGCGATTGACGACGACTTCTGGCGCGGGCGGCTGCTGCGCGCCATCAACGGGCGGCGCGCGCTTGAGGCCGAGAGCAACGCGCTGCGCCTGGTCTTTGCCGAAAGCGACGGTATGCCGGGCCTCACGGTGGATCGCTATGCGGATTGGCTCGTGCTACAGGTGGGCACGCTGGCCATGGACAACCGCAAACACGACCTCGCTGCAATGCTCATGGCGCTGACGGGGGCGCGCGGTGTCATCGAACGCAGTGATCTGGCGCTGCGCCGCCAGGAAGGGCTGAGCGAAGCGCAGGGGCTGCTGGCAGGTATTGCGCCCGCCGGCCCCATTGAAATCCACGAAGGGGGCCAGCGCTTCTGGGTGGACATTGTGGGCGGCCAGAAGACCGGCTTCTACATGGACCAGCGCGCCAATCGCAGGCGCACAGCCGCCTATTGCACGGGCAAGCGCGTGCTCAACGCCTTCAGTTACACCGGCGCGTTCGCTGTTTACGCACTCGAAGCCGGGGCCGAGTTCGTGACCAATCTGGACAGTTCCTATGAGGCGCTGGAGATGGCCGAGACCAACCTGCGCCTGAACGATATGGATGTGGAGGGACAGAGCGAGCAGATTGCGGGTGATGTCTTCGAGATTCTGCGCGACTGGCGCGAGCCCGGCGCCCCCCGCTTTGATGTCATTATTCTGGACCCGCCCAAGTTCGCCCACAATCAGGCGCAAATGGAGAAGGCGCTGCGCGGTTACAAGGATATCAACATGCAGGCGTTGCACCTGCTGCCCCCGGGCGGCACGCTGGTGACCTTCTCGTGCAGCGGCCTGGTAAGCGCCGACCTCTTTCAGAAGGTGGTTTTTGGCGCCGCGGTGGACGCCGGGCGCGACGTGCAGATTCTGGAATGGTTGCGCCAGGACCGCGACCACCCCGTGGCAATTACCTTCCCTGAGGGCGAGTACCTCAAGGGGCTGATATGTCGGGTGCTGTGAGTCCCGCGCATGATCGTGGCGTCAACGCCCGGGTCCACAGTTGCGCCCACAAATTGGTCTACGCATGAGTCCACATGTATGTAGAGGCAAGGCATGACGGAGAGTGCAGGCGGCAAAGCCACAGCGTCGGCGCGTGTAAAGCCGCTGCTTGCGGCGCTGCGCGAGGAATTGCGCAGCATGCTCCCCGGCGAGGTGGCGCAGGCGCGCATGGCCCCCAACCCGCGCGCCGACGGCAAGGACAATGCGATCTTCCGCACGCCCACGCCCGATGCGCGCCGAGGCGGCGTGCTGGTGCTGCTCTATCTCTACGGCGGCCACGTGCATGTACCTCTGATTCTGCGCCCCACCTACAGCGGTGTGCACAGCGGCCAGGTGGGTTTCCCCGGTGGCGGGCGCGAGCCGGTGGACGCCGACCTCACCGCCACGGCCATGCGCGAGGCGTGGGAAGAGGTGGGCGTGTCGCCGGACGAAGTGACTGTGCTGGGCCAGTTGACGCCCCTCTTTGTGATTGCGTCCAACTATCTCGTGCAGCCCACGGTGGGCTGGTGCGGCCGCCGCCCGGACTTTCGCAACGATCCATATGAGGTGGCGCAACTGCTTGAGGCCCCCCTCGCCCATCTGCTCGATCCCGCCACGATCCGGCGCGAGGAGTGGACACTGCGCGGCCGCGCTGTGGAAGTGCCCTTCTATGAGGTGGCGGGCCAAACGGTGTGGGGGGCCACGGCCATGATGCTCAGCGAACTTTTGGCGCTGCCGTCCGTGCAGGCGATGGGTGGCGTCTAGACAGATCAACGCAAAACAAAGCCGCGCACAGCAAACAATTCAACGCAAAGCCGCAAAGAACGCCAAGAAACGCAAAGAACTGCAACATTTACTCCGCACCGTTGCTTTTCNNTTTCTTGACGTTCTTTGCGGCTTTGCGTTGAGTTGTGGTTGTGCGCGGCGTTGCGTTGTTATGGGTTTGCGCGGCGCACTGCTTCCACCACTGCGTAGTGCCAGCTATACATCTCTGTGGGTGTGAGCGTGGCGAGCCGCGCTACGTCCAGCCGTACGCCCGCCGTATCGATGATAAGCAATGGGTGGAAGGGATCCATGTTCATGAGGCCCGTGCCGCCAAGCGTTTCCCACTCCGCCCAGGAGAACGAGCCGCGTTCCACAAGCGCGGCCAGCAGATTGTAGAAGCTGCGCTGCATCATGGTCACGGGTAAATTGGAGAATTGCGTGCGCCGCACATACGCGTCAATCTCCTGCCACAGCGCGTCAATTGCAGCCTGGCGCGTGCGCAGGCTCTCTTCATCCAGGTTGCCCGTGCGCAATGCGGCGGTGAGGCGCTCTTCCCACTTTTCCGGTCTCCATGCAAGCGTGCGACTCATATGAAACAGCCACTTTTCGTGTGGGATGAGCTCGCCGTTGGCAGCGAAGAGGGCGCGCACCAACGCAGCCGTGGCTTGATTCAGGATATGGTGGCCCTGTAGCCAGTCACCGCGCCCAATCCAGATGTCCCCGGCAAGCCGGTAGTACCACCAGCATTGGAAGAGTTCACCCTCGACAGCGTCAATGGCAGGCGGCGTGGCCTGCGCGGCGAAGAGGGCCTGCAGCCGCCCCGTGGGATCATGGAGAATCTCGGCATAGGAGCCATCCCAGCGTGCGTCGCGTTCCCACGGCTGCTCTTCACGCGCGGCCAGATCGAACGCGGCCACGTCCCAGGTCCAGCCGTCATATTGCGAGATGCCAAGAGGAACGGGGCTGCCGTCTCTGCCCCACGCATGCAGCACACCCGGCCCCAAAAAGAGCGTCACGTCGATTTCCGAAAGCGCATCGGCAAAGCCGCGCGAAATGCCGCCGTTGAGGGTGATGCCCAATACGCCCGGGATAGCCGCCAGTTCGGGCAGGCGCGCCAGCAGGCGAGTGCGCAGTTCGGCGGCACGATTGGTGGCGGCAAGTGAGACATATGGGCGCGTCATGGTGAGCTCCTGAGTCTATGGATGGCTCGTGCGTAGAGAGGGGCAACACACGACTTTGCGGTGCGGCGCAGTCGCGCACATTCTCTGCAGCGGGAAAGCAGACAGCCGCGAAAAGAACCGGTATAGCAGATGATATGCGAAAATCCTGCCGAAGACCCAACGCGTTTGACAGCCCCTCATTCGCCGTCTATACTGCCCGAACGTTAGTCGCGCGGTCGTTTCGCCTGATTTTACAGCCAGCGCCCAGCCCATGATCCACAACGCCCAGCCGGTATCCGCAAACGTATATGCTGCCGCTCTTATGGCGGCCGCTGCTCTTTGCGCGTCCCGGTAGTGCGGCTCTGAAGCCGCCGCCGTGGACGCCGCAATCCGGCTCACGGCGCAGGCACGTTATGTAACGATTCTGCTTTCAACGCCGTGGACATGCGCCGCGGCGTTTTTGTTTGCCAACAACAAACACCTGTACGCGGAAACTGCGGTTACAACGGAAACAGCAGCAACAACAGGAACACACGAGTAAGCCGCAGTTCATGCTTTTTCCGTTGTTACGGCAGTTTCCGCGTACAGATTTAGCCAGGGGAAGTCCATGCATATCAGCAATGACGAAGTGCGGCATGTGGCCGAATTGGCCAAACTGGCACTGAGCGATGATGAAGTCTCCACCTATGCCAGTCAGCTTTCCGCCATCCTGGATTATGCCGACAGCCTGCGCCAGGTGGACACGAGCCACGTGCCGCCCACGCCCCACGTGTTGCCGCTGGAAAACATGCTGCGTGAAGATGTTGCGCAGCCCTCACTGCCCAACAATGCGGCGCTGGCCAACGCGCCCATGCAGGCCAATGGCTTTTTTGAGGTGCGCGCCGTCTTTGAGGATGCAGGTGATGCCTGATGCCAACGTCACTGACTGACCTCACCATTCATGCCGCGCTGGATGGCCTGCGCGCCGGTGATTTTACCTCTGTGCAACTCACTGAGGCGCACCTGGCGCGCATTGCCACACTGGAAGCGCAAGTGCGCGCCTTCATTACTGTGACCCCCGAGCGTGCGCTCGCGCAGGCGCACGCAGCCGACAGCCGCCTTGCACAGGGCGACGACGCGCCCCTGCTGGGCATCCCCCTCGCCATCAAGGACGTGCTGAGCACAGAGGGCGTACGCACGACCTGCGGCAGCCGCATCCTTGAGAATTACATCCCGCCCTACACCGCCACGGCCGTGGCGCGCCTGGAGGCCGCCGGCATGGTGATGGTGGGCAAGGCCAACATGGATGAGTTCGCCATGGGCTCGAGCACGGAGAACAGCGCCTACGCGATTACGCGCAACCCGTGGGACCCGCAACGCGTCCCCGGCGGCAGCAGCGGCGGCTCGGCGGCGGCGGTGGCTGCGCAGATGGCGCTGGGCGCGCTGGGCACAGACACGGGCGGCAGCGTGCGCCTGCCCGCGTCCTACTGCGGCGTGGTGGGGATCAAGCCTTCCTATGGGCGCGTCAGCCGCTACGGCCTTGTGGCCTATGGCTCCAGCCTTGACTCCGTGGGCGTGCTGGCGAAGGATGTGCAGGACGCCGCGCTCGTGCTGGGCGCAATGGCCGGCCACGATGGGCGGGACAGCACGAGCATGCCTGATGCAGCGCCCGATTTTGCGGCGGCGGTGGATGGCTCGCTCGCCGGCGTGCGCGTGGGGCTGCCGCAGGAGTATTTTGTCGAGGGCGTCCAGCCCGCCGTGGAGGTCGCCGTGCGCGCCGCCGTGGCGCAGTTGGAGGCGCTGGGCGCGACCATTGTGCCCGTTTCGCTGCCCAACACCGATAAGGCACTCTCGGTTTACTATCTGGTGGCCACTGCCGAGGCCAGCGCCAACCTGGCCCGCTTTGACGGCGTGCGCTTTGGTTACAGCGCCGGCGCCGACAACATGTTTGAGAACTTCCGCCAGACGCGCGGCCACGGCTTTGGCGCCGAGGTCAAGCGGCGCATCATGCTGGGCACCTATGCGCTGAGCGCGGGCTACTATGACGCCTACTACGGCAAGGCGCAACAGGTGCGCACGCTCATCAAAGACGACTTCGCGCGCGCCTTTGCCCAGGTGGACGTGATCGCCTGCCCCGTTGCGCCCACCACCGCCTTCCGCATTGGCGAAAAGAGCGACAACCCCCTTGAGATGTATTTGAGCGATATTTTCACTGTGCCGGTTAACCTGGCAGGTGTCTGCGCCCTGAGCGTGCCGTGCGGTTTTGATGCGGAGGCGATGCCCATTGGCCTGCAACTGATTGGCCCCCACATGGGCGAGGCGGCAATTCTGCGCGTGGCCCATGCCTACGAGCAAGCCACCAACTGGCACACGCGCCGCCCGACAATGGGGAGTGAAAGTCCGTACGCAGAAAGAGCGGAAACTACGGAAATAGCATGAACTGCAAATCCAGTCATGTTGTTTTCGTTTTTTCCGTCATTTCTGCGTACAAGGTTTTTTTCTGGAGTCTATGATGAACGAAGAGATGTGGGGCTTGAGTTTGGGCGGATTGGCCGTCGCTACGAGCCGGTAGCCTGCGGAGCCCACCGGGCTGCAGGCTACAAACGGCTCTCACCGGTTGCTATGTGGACGCTGCGTCGCGTCCGGCCGGCGCGACACAACGCGCGGCACAATCCTTTTCGCCCAACTTGCATTGACAATGACAATTACCGGAGCCCGGAGGCTCGAATCCATGAACTCGCAGACGCTGCCCACATCACAGACAACAACCTTCTCGCAACAGCGCAACGGCCAGAGGACCCAGAATGGCGCTGCCACCCTCACCATGCGCCCCATGGCCGACCGTCTCAGCGCACGCGTGATGGCAGTGCCGCCCTCAGGCATCCGCAAGTATTTCGACATCGCGTCGACGATGGAGGATGTGATTAGCCTGGGCATTGGCGAGCCCGACTTCGTGACGCCGCCGCCCATCCTCAACGCGGGCATTGCCTCGCTGCAAAAGGGACACACCGCCTACACCTCCAACTCGGGTATGATGGAGTTGCGCGAGGCGGTCGTCAACAACCTGCACACGCGCTACGACGGCCCCCTGTACAACCCCGACACCGAGGCGCTGATTACTGTGGGCGTGAGCGAGGCGATGTTCGTGGCCATGCAGGCAATTCTGGACCCCGGCGACGAGGTGATTGTGCCGCAGCCCTGTTTTGTGGCCTACACTGCCAGCGTGATTATGGCCGGCGGCGTTGTCGTGGATGTGCCCACCTATGCCGCCGACAACTTCTTCGTCAACCCCGCGGCCATTGAGGCCGCAATTACGCCGCGCACCAAGGCGCTGCTGATTGGCTTCCCCAGCAACCCCACAGGCGCTGTGATGGACTATGCGGGCATGATGGAGATTGCGCAGATTGCGGCGCGCCATGACCTCATTGTCATCTCCGATGAAATCTACGACCGCCTTGTGTATGGCGACCACCAGCACATCATGTTTGCGGCGCTGCCGGGCATGGCCGAGCGCACAATCCACCTGGGCGGCATGAGCAAGGATTACGCGATGACGGGCTGGCGCATTGGCTACGCACTGGGGCCGGATGCGCTGCTGGGCGCCATGCGCAAGATTCACCAGTATTTGATTATGTCGGCCCCCACAGTGGGCCAGGAGGCGGCGCTGGCAGCCTTTACGGACCCCGCATCCGAAGAGTATGTGCTGGAGATGGTGGCCTCCTACGACCGTCGTCGCCGCTTTATTGTGGATGGGCTGAACGAGATTGGCCTCGACTGCTTTGAGCCCAAGGGCGCGTTTTATGCCTTCCCCAGCGTCAAGCGCACAGGCATGACGGAGCACGAATTCTGCGAGCGGCTGCTGGTGGAGGAGCATGTGGCGGTCATCCCCGGCAGCGCGTTTGGCGCAGGCGGCGAGGGGCACATCCGCTGCGCCTACGCCTCGAGCCTGGAGAACATTGAGAAGGCGCTCGAGCGCATGTACCGCTTCACACGCAGGCACGCGTAACCGCGCGCGTACGCAGAAACGACAGAAACAACAGAAAAGGCAGGAAACAAGAGCGGATGCTTCTGTTTCCTGCCTTTTCTGTTGTTTCTGTCGTTTCTGCGTACGCGTGTTTAGGGGCGCGGCGAGAGGACGGGGCCGAGTGTGGGTGGGTGCCAGGTGGGGGCTGCGCCTGTCACCTGCTTGCGCGCGGCGGGGGCGCTTAGCAACTGCACAACGGGCGTGGCGAGTGTGGTGGCGGAGACAGGCACAGCCGCGCCCAACTCGCCCAGCGCCAGCAGCGGGGTGGCGTCTACAGCGCCGGAGGTGCGCACAAAGTCGCCGCTTACCCAGGCAGATTGCCCGCCCACCTCCACCTGCCACCACGGCGCAGGCGTGTCGCTGCGGCCTGTCACGGGCAGCGCCGCGCCTGCGCTCAGTTCCTGCACCACCGAAAAATGTGTGCCGGGGCCACTGCGCGCATAGAGCAGTTGCGTCTCCACCCAGGCCGTGGGGCCGCTGGGTGTGGGTTCGGCCGTGGCTTCGGGCGGGGCTGCGGGCGCACTGGCGACAGCGATGAATGTGCCCGCAGGCGCGCCACCACCCGACTTGAACTGGCTGCTCCACTGCGCCGTCATGCCCAGGTAACCGTCGCCAAAGGCCTGGCTGGGTTCAATGTAGGAGCCTTCGGGCCACTCGTTGAAGGAGGTAATCACAACCCAGTTTGGGTTGCTGGCCACGGCTGCCGCCCACGAGCGGGCGTAGTAGCCGCCCCCTTCGCGATCCTGCGCAAAGCCGTTGCCGGGGCGCGCCAATATGTCGTTGTAGCCGGGCATGGCTGTAGCCACCCAGAAGCGCTGGCCGTAACTTTGGCGCGCCTGCGCCACCTGCGCGGCAAACTTGGCGTTCACAGCCTCCAGGTTGGCGGGGGGATTCCACGTGTTGCTGTACAGATGGTGGCCGTCAAAGACCGCGAGGTAGCTGGTGTCGGTGCCGTCGGCAATCCAGATGGCGCTGTTGTTGGGGTCGGCCTGGGCGCGGATGGTGCGCCACTGATC
>DIAV01000195.1:27046-35460 GCA_002415895.1 Anaerolineales bacterium UBA5069
GGAGAATTGGTCTCAAAGAGAATTGCGGCTTTGTAGCTGCGCGCGGCTGCTTCCTCCAGCAGGGCGGCCACATTGGCCTCGGTGGGGTTGCCGCCACCGGGGCCATACCATGCCGCCACCAGCGCATCAATGCCCGCCGCGCGCGCCTGGTCTATGTGGCGACCCATGGCCGCGCGATCGCTGCTGACGTAGGGCTGCGCAGGTGCGTCGCTCAGTGTGCCGGAGCCCCACGTGGCATCGTCAAACCAAAGGTAGTAGAAAGCGAGGACAAGTGGATCGCCGCCGCTTTGCGCGCCGGCGCTGGGCGAGCGAACCGCGGCAAAGAAGAGCAGCAGGGCAAGCAAAAAGAGCGTCAGGCCAATGCGCCAGCCCAGCGCTTTGAGGTATCGGGGGTGCATATGGTTTCGCAAATGTTTTCAACGCAGGCGTTGCGGGCCGAAAAGCGGCACGGCGCGCGTGCGTTCCAAAGAGCCCATGCGGGCAGGATCACTGCAGCCAAGCGTACCATGCGGCAGGCGCGCATGCCAAACGGGGTGGGGCGCGGGCGGCGGGTGTCGCATGGTGAACAAAAACGGAGGGCCGGCAGGCCCCCCGGTGCATTGCTTTGTGTGCGTGCTTGCCTTACGCCGCCGCTTTCTCGCGCTGCGCAGGGCGCTCGCTGGGCGGCTGCTGGTCGGGCGTGCCAATGAAGAAGCGCTTCACCTGGGCGAGTGTGCCGGGGATGTTCGTCCAGTTCTCCTTGAACATCATCTTCTCCAGCACACGCTCGGGGCGGTAGAGGTAGAAACGGCGGTAGGCTTCGCGCCATTTCTTGATGACCATCTCGGCGTCGTAGTTCTCATTCATGCTAAAGCGCGGCTTCTGCTCGTGGATGGCAAAGTCGCCCCAGTTATCGGCAAAGACCTCGCCGCCATCCTGAATCATGTCATACATGACAGTGCCGGGGAAGGGCGCGGCGAGCATGAAGTTGGCAAGCTTGGGGTCCAGTTCCAGCGCCAGCTTGATGGTCTTCTCCATGGTCTCTTCATTGTCGCCGGGCATCCCGAAGATAAAGAAGCCCATGGTTTGCAGGTTGGCGGCCTTGGCATTGGCAAAGGCCTCGCGCACCTGATCCAACGTTTGCCCCTTGCGAATGACATTGCGCAGCATGTTCTCGTCGCCGTTTTCCACGCCGAAGCCCACACGCTTGCAGCCCGCCGCCTTCATCAACTGAAAGAGTTCCAGGTCGGTGTGATTCACCTTCATACCGTGCACTGTGACCCAGGGCACGTGGTTGAGCCCCTCTTCCACCAGGCGGCGGCAAAGCTCCTTGGCGCGCGGCAGCTTGAGGTTCCAGATGTCATCGGTCACGCCGATTTCGGTGGCGCCGAGCCCATGCACCAGCCACTTCCACTCCTGAATGACGCTCTCCACAGAGCGGGCGCGCCAGGTGTCGCCCGTGACGGGCTTGGAGCAGAAGGTGCACTTGTAGGGACAGCCGCGGCTGGTGAGAATGGTAAAGGAGCGCGCGTTGCGATCCAGCCCATCGGTAAGCGGCTGAAGATTCGTGTAGCGGTCAATCTTGAAGAGATCATGCGCGGGGAAGGGCAGCGCATCCAGATCGGGGATCATGGGGCTTTCGGGGCTGGCAATGATTTCGCCGTTGCGCTTGAAATGAATACCCGGAATGATGCCCGGCTCGCGCCCGGCCTCCAGCGTGTCAATCAATTCGAGGAAGGAGTACTCGGCCTCGCCCTTGAAGACGTAATCGACATAGGCATCGTGGGGCGCCTGCATGGATTCCAGCGGCATGATTGTGAGGTGTGGGCCGCCCAGCACGGTGATGAGGCCGCGTGCCTTGGCCAGTTTCGCCATCTGCCATGCATCGGGCATGAGGGGCGTTGTGGCGGTGATGCCGATCATTGCGTAGGGGCGCCCCTCGGCCACGGCGAGGTCCAGGTAATACTCAACGTCCACATCTTCCACCGAGGCGTCGAAGATCATCACCTCATGGCCGCCCTCGCGGATGACAGCCGCGAGATAGCCCAGCCCCAGGGGAATGTGCTTGCGGGCGCTCCAGACTTTGGCTTCGGGGCTGGCAAGAATTACACGCATTCGTTCATACCTTCCAGATAATTCATGCAAAAACAGCATTTGACGCAAAGGCGCCAAGGCGCCAAGGCGCAAAGGAAACGCAAAGAACAGGAAAGGCAAGTTAAGAAAAGCGGCCTTACGGACAGGCAAGCATAAGCGAATTGTCGCTTTCC
Source organism: Anaerolineales bacterium UBA5069 (assembly GCA_002415895.1). Classification (GTDB taxonomy): domain Bacteria; phylum Chloroflexota; class Anaerolineae; order Caldilineales; family Caldilineaceae; genus UBA5069. Next base: position 29,293 of record DIAV01000195.1, read on the forward strand.
CTCGCTTCTGCTTTTCTTTGCGTTTCTCCGCGTCTCTGCGTCTTTGCGTCGAAGTTGTTGTTACAGGGCGCCTTCGGCCTCAACCGACTTGCGCAGGCCGGTCTTTTCCTTTTTGGGCACAAAGGTGCGCAAGGCAATACGCGCATTGCGCGGCAGGTTGAACCAGAAATCCTTGTTCTGCAAGCGGCGCATAATGGGCTTGGGCCGCAGGTAGAACTGGCGATAGGCCTTGCGGTACATCTCTTCCACCAGCTCGGCCGTCATGTCGCCCATCTCGTAGCGCGCCTGCTGCTCAAAGAAGACGTAGTCATCCCAGTCGTTAATCAGCATGCGCCCCTGCCGCTTGACAATCTCGTAGACCTTGGTGCCTGGGTAGGGGGTCATCATGGAGAAGTTGGCAATCATGGGGTCAATCTCAATCGCGAAGTCGATTGAGTTTTGCATCGTCTGGCGCGTTTCGCCGGGCAGGCCGATGATCATGAAAGCAATCGTCTCAATGCCCACTTCCTTGGCATTCTTGAAGGCGGCGCGGATTGTGTCCAGGTCGATCTTCTTGTCAATGCTCTTGAGGATTTCGGGGTCGCCCGTTTCCACGCCAAATGCCGTACGCTTGAGGCCGGCGCGCTTGAGCAGCGTCAGCAGTTCCTTGGTGGCCAGATTGGCGCGAATGCCGTTGACAAAGATCCACGGTACGTGGTTGAGGTTGTTCTCAATCAGCAGAGTGGCAATCTCTTCGAGCCGCTTCATGCGGATGTTGGCGCTGTCGTCCAGCACGCCAATCTCCTGGGCGCCCAGATCTTCCACCAGATGACGCCACTCGGCCAGCACGCTCTCAGGGCCGCGGCTGCGCCACTTGATGGGCATAATGCTCTGGCTGCAGAAGGTGCAGCGGTAGGGGCAGCCGCGACTGGTGAGGATGCTGAAGGATTTCGCGCCGTCCACGTGATCGGTGGCGGGCTGCAGATTGGTGTAGCGGTCCATCTTGAAGAGATGGTAGGCGGGCCAGGGCAGGCTGTCGAGATCGGCCACCGGCGGGCGATCCACATTGTTGTGAATCTGGCCGTCGCTGGTCTTGTAGGTAATGCCATCGCAGTCTGTGAAGACATCATTTTCCACAGCCATGAGGGCGTCGGTGCGGAAATTGTCTTCGCTGTATTCGGGGTGCTCCTTCAGGAAGTTCTCCAGGCGCACGCAGATGTCAATCCACGTGTCCTCGCCCTCGCCGCGCGCCACAATGTCCACATAGGGCTTCTCGCACGACTCTTCGGGCAGCACGGAGACGTGCGGGCCGCCAATGACAACGGGCACATCCAGCACTTCCTTGACGGACTTGGCTGTGCGCCATGCCTGTTTCACCTGGGGCGTGTTGGCGGTGATGCCAACAATGTGCGGGCGGTAGCGCTGGATGAACTCGGCCACCGACTCTTTCTCCACATCGGCGTCAAAAACAACCACCTCGTCGCCGCGCCGCTCGCTGACGGCACCCAAATAGGCCAGGCCCAGATGCGCCGTGGTGCGCGTGTCAATGGGCAGGCGAAACTTCGGATTGATGAGAGCGATGCGCATGTTGAGGAAATCCTCCTGAACGGGTAGAAACGGCTGTGCAGATGCGCAATGACGAGTTGGGAGTTACGAGTTACCAGTTGCTAATTACCAATTATTGGTAATTGGTAATTGGTAATTGGTAATAGGTAATTAGTAACTGGCAACTGCGCATTCCATATGCACTGCGTCTAAATAGTCCGGTTATACAAAGCCGAAATGTCGATGTCCGTCATCGCGTTGACGCCGCGGACATCGTCGGGAAACTTTTCCTTGAGCAAGCGCTGGATGCCCAGCTTCATGGTCAGCAGGCTGATGGGGCAGTCAATGCATGCGCCCATCATGCGCAAATGGACAATGCCCTTGGCATCGAGTTCGATCACCTCGACGTCGCCGCCATCCATATACAGGTTGGGGCGATAGCCATTGAGCGCGGCTTGAATGCGCGCTTCAAGGGTAGCGCTGTTTTCAGGCGCTACGGATGCTTCAAAGAGTGCGGTTTCTGCGTTTGTCAATTCCATGTAACTTTCCAAAATCAGGCAATGCGGTCGTCAATGGGGTGGCGGCCGGCAAAGCCCGCATCCATCTCATGCCAGAATTCAATGTTATCCTCGCCATACTGCCAGCAAAGATAGACCTGCTTGCCGTCGCGCATGCCCACAAAATCCACCAGCCCGGCGTCCACGTCCTGGATCAGAATGCCCAGGTTGAGAATGCCCTTCAGCCCCACCTCGAGCAGGTTGAACGCGGGCAGGGCGGCGCTGGCTTCGGCGTTGCCGCCGTTGGTGGCCGCGCTGCGCAGCACGGCCCACAGCGCCGGTTGGTGCGCGACAAGCTGCTTGCGCGCGGCCTGCGCCTGTGCCATAAGCGCCTTGACTTGCGGCAGCAGCGCGCGCGCTTCGGCTAATGTGTAGGTGCGCGGCCGCATGGCTGCGGGCATGGTTCTACGCCTGTCTGTGCAGAAGCCGGAGCTGCGCTGCACGCTGGTTGCGGCGGCGCAACCCCGGCTTCAATTCATGGATTAATGCGCGTGGCCGCACGACTCGGGCATTTCTTCGCCCGTGTGCGACTGCGCGGTGCGGAAGCTGCTGCCGCACCCGCACGACGATGTGGCCTGCGGGTTGTCAATGTGAAAGCCGCCGCCCATGAGGTTGTCCACATAGTCGATTGTGGCCCCTTCGATATAGAAAAGGCTCGTTGAATCCACAAGCACGCGCAAGCCGTGCTGCTCGTAGACTTCGTCGCCCTCACGCGCCTGGTCGAAGGTCATGCCGTACTGCATGCCGCCGCAGCCGCCGCCCTTGACAAAGACGCGCAGCGCGTGCTCGCTGTCAAGACCCTTTTCCTGCATCACGCCCGCCAGCTTGCCGGCCGCATTTTCACTCAACGTAATCATCTGCAAATCTCCTTGAAAACGTTCAAGAGCCAAATTGTTGTCAGTTCAGGGACGAAAGCCTTCTGTTCGTGCAACACAGCATTGTGCGTGCGACGCGCCTTTGGGCATCCGCCCTTCAACCTGTAACGCGCAGTGTCACCCGCCGAGCTGATTCATGGCTCGGTTTCCTGCAACAAGCCCCTGTGCAAGGCCGTGGCCCCAGGGCTTGTGGTACGCACCATCAAGCATCAACTGCTGTAATTCGGCAAAGGTGGCCCCCTGGCGCAGCGGCGTCAGCAGGTCCACTTCATCCTCGCGCAGCAGGCAGAGGCGCAACTTGCCATCGGCCGTCAGACGCACGCGCCCGCAACCCTGGCAGAAGGGCTCTGTCACGCTGCTGATAAAGCCCAGCGTGCCCGCCGCGCCGGCAATGCGGAAGGGGCGACTGGGGTCCACATAGTCGTAGGTGGTCTCCTCCAGCGGGCCGAAGACAGCCTCAATGCGCTGCTTCATTTCGGCATAGGTGACCACATTGGTCTGCTGAAAATCGGTAATCTCGCCAAAGGGCATCATCTCGATAAAGCGCACGTCCCACTCGTTTTCGAGGGTCAGGCGCGCCAGATCGATCATGTCCTCCCGGTCATTGAAGTTGCGCACAACCACACTGTTAAGTTTAATGGGCAGCAGCCCGGCGGCCTCGGCGGCGCTGATGGCGCGCCAGACATCGTCCACGTGGCCCCAGCGCGTAATGGTGTGAAACTTCTCGGGATTGAGCGTGTCGATGCTGATGTTGACGCGCTTCAATCCGGCCTGGGCCAGGGGGCCGGCCATCTTCTCCAGCAACAGGCCGTTGGTCGTCATGGCCAAATCGGTAATGCCCGGCGTTTGCGCAATTGCGCGCACAATCTCGACAACGTTGGGGCGAATCGACGGCTCGCCGCCGGTGAGACGCACCTTGTTGACGCCCAGCGAAGCGGCCACGCGCACGAGCGTGAGCAGCTCCTCGTCGCGCATCAGATCGGCGCGCGACATGAATTGCATATCCTCGGGCATACAGTAAACGCAGCGCAAATTACATGCATCGGTGAGGCTGATGCGCAGATAGTTGATGCGCCTGCCGAACTGATCAATGGCCAGCGGGGCGCCTCCAGGTGCAGGATCGATGCGGACCTTGCCCAGCGGGCTCTCCAAAAGCGTAATCGGAATGCTGCCCGCGGGGCGCGGTGTCGTTTGTATCATGATCAGGCCACCAGCGCAATCGAACTGCGCAACACGGCGTGGGGCTCGCTGAAGAGCATGCCCGACTCGCACGCGCAGCCTTTGGTATTTACACGCACGCGGTAGGTGCAGCAGTGGTCGTCGCTGCCCATGTGCGCAACACGCTCGCAGTGATCCGAAAAAAGCGTATCCACCAATGTCTGGTCCATAAGACAGAGTTCGTGGTGTTCGCTGGAGACCCCTGCATAGGGGCAATTGTGTTTGTGTAGCAGAAATGCACCCGCGTCATCGCTCTCCTGCTCCCAACTGGCAAGGTAGCCGCGCTGGTTGAGGAATTCGGCAACGCGTTGCACACGTTCGTTGAGGGGCAATGCCTGCAGGTCGGGCGCGCCAAATTCGGCGGCAAGGTCGCGCGCCATGGCAACAAAGAGCGCGTCCACCTGGGATTGCGGCAGGATATTTTTGACCTGGCGCACGAGATCACCCGCGAAGGCGGCAAAGTTGTTGGGGAAAAGCTCGTCGGCTTCGTCGGTGAGCGCGTAGATCTGCTGGGGCCGCCCGACGCAGCCGCTGCGCTCCAGGCGATCGACGCGAATGAGCGCATCACCCTGCAGGATGTCAAGGTGATGGCGTACGGAGACAGGGGCCATCTCCAGCGTTTCCGCCAGTTCGGCCACGGTGGCGCCGTTGCGCTCTTTCAGGATTTCGAGAATGTGTCTGCGCACTGCGTGCACAAGAATTCCTCACTCACTGCAACATACTGCGAACAAACGATTGCCCCGCCTGCCTTCATTGTACCCTGCCCAGGCTGCGGCGTCAATTATTATAAAAAAGATGATAAAAATATGGTCTCTACGCCTGTGAAACAGGCTTCACAGGAGAACGTAGGTCGCGGCGGGAAACTTCAGATTGCTGGCAATGAAGCCTGCGCGCACAAGCGCTTCGACATCGCGATCGGCCACCGTGTATGCGGGCGCACCGTCGAGCGGGTGGAGTGTGTGCTGTTTGGCGCCGTCCAGCGTGCGCTGCGCCTTGAGCACATCGCCGCGACGCACGGCATCCAGCAGTGCCTGCTGTGCGTGTGTGAGCCGTACTGCGTGCGCTGTGCGCCCCGCGTGCCCGGCACGCGCTGCGGCCATTACCCCAGGTCCTTGACGTGCTGCTGCAAGTCGCGCTGGTTGATCTTGAGATACTTGTCGGCGCAAATCTCCTGCATTTCCTGTTCGCTCAGGCGAATGCGCAGAATTTGCAGCGCGTCCTCGGGCGTCTCGCCATAGGCCAGTTTCTTCTTGCCGCTCTTGAGATCAAACAGATACATATAGTGTGGATTGCTAAAGCTGCTCATTGTAAGCCCTTTATCACACGTGCGCAGGCTGTTCCCATCGATTGCGTGGGCGCGCGCTGTAGATTACGCCTTGATCAGCGAACCTGCGTAGTTGCTGCCGCCGTAGCCCGGCTCGCCCAGGCCGCGGTTGATCTCGGTGTCGAACTTGCCTGCCAGCAGCTCGCGATAGAATTGGTAGTCAATCCCCTTCACCTTCTCGTCGCCCGGGTAGCGATGGTAGTTCTCGCGGCTCATCAGGCTCTTGCCCTCGGCAATGAGCTGGTTGCCCAGCGCGCTGCCCGGGTAGGGCGCGTAGTAGGCAATTGACGGAAAGACGCGCTTCATGCGCTTGAGCATGCGCATGGTCTTGAAGGCGTCCTCGGGCGTTTCGCCAGGGATGCCCAGCATGATGTTGGACCAGAATTTGGGTGGCTGCTTGCCTTTGGCCTCGAGCTGATCACCAAGACGATTCACCAGGTCAATGGTGAAGTTGTTATCTTCCTCGGTGCATTCCTTGTTGAGCAGGCGCAGAATGCGGTCACTGCCCGACTCGAAGCCAATCGAGATGGTGCGCCAGTTGGTTTCTGTAACGAGCGCCTCAAAGAGATCGGGCCATTGGCGCACAGTGTCGGCGCGCCCGGCCGCCCAGTAAGTCCAGTTCTTGGTCTTGCTGGGATATTTCTCAATCCACTCCTTGAGCCACTTGGGG
>DIAV01000195.1:35493-39986 GCA_002415895.1 Anaerolineales bacterium UBA5069
CCACTTGGGGTTCTGGAAGAACATGGAATCGTGGATGACCACCGAACCAACGCCATACTTGCGGTCGAGGAAATTGAGCTCGTCGATCACATCATCCACAGGACGGCGGCCCATGTTGGGGATGTAGGAATTCTCGTTGCAGAAGACGCATTGCCACGGGCAAACGCGGCTGGTGATGATGGTGGCCACGGGGCCGGGTCCCCAGCCGCAGGCCGGCTCGAGCGGCCATTTCCAGTTCCATTTGCGCGCTGCCTTGCCCGCAGGCTTGGGCCACATGGTGCGGTCCAGCATGGGCCACTCGGCCATGGACTTGGCCCCCTGCGCCTTGAAGACGCGTGGAAAGGAGAGCGGATCTCTCACGAGATCGACAATCACCTCTTCGCCCGGTCCGCTGCAAATGCGGTCAAACTCGGGCACGGCTTCCATCTCCTCGGGTGCAACGGTGGCGTGCATGCCACCGGCGAGGACGATGCCGTTGGGGTTGATTTCCTTGAAGAGCTTGGCCGAGCGATAGGCGACGGGGAAGGTGTAGGAGCGCACGTTCATGATGAGCGTGCTGTAGCCTTCCATTTGTTTGGCCAGTTGCTCCCACGAAGAAACGGCGCGTGTGGAGGCCAGGTCGGTCTCGATGTTGTTATTCTTGAGGATGGTGCGCAGGAGCGCGAGGCCGTGGTCCTGCCACTGTTCATGGGGACCGGAAGGATTCACAAGGTCACCCAGGTCACCCAAATCAAGCCAGAGAATGCTGGATGTGCGTTTGGGTGCTTTGGCCCAGGGCCAGGAAAAAGACACGATAGGGACCTCCACAGCAATGCAAATACAGGGAATAAGGGCCGAACCAATGTCGGCGAGTATATCACAGGCCACGCGCGCCATGCAATTATTATGAAGTTGACTAGAAATATGCCCCCATTCCTTGCGCCCTTGGGCCTGCTTGCTGCTGCGCAAGGCGCTGCTATAATCGGGCGCGCCGGTCGATGTTTCACTACGTAGGCAAAGCGCAGGTTCAATGGGGTGGAATGCACATATGAACGTGGACGAATATATTGAGACGCAGGTGCTGCCCGAGTACCAGGACGTGGCGCAGGCGCTGCGCACGTTCATGCACGAGTGTGCACCCAGCGCCCGCGAGGTGTTTTCGTACAAGATGCCGGTTTGGGTGGGCAGGAAGATTGTTGCCTATATGAACGGCAACCAGAAGGGCATTACCTTCTCGTTTGTGCATGGCACCGCCCTGACCGACAGCGCAGGGCTGCTCAAAGGCGCAGGCAAGACGGCCCGTTACGTCAAGCTCAAGAGCGTGGCCGAACTGGCGGCACGCGAAGCCGCCCTGCGCGACTTTGTGGCACAGGCGCTTGCCATTGATACGGGCGCAGCGTAATCAAGTGTGATCATCAGAACTGCGCAAAGGGCGCAGCAGACTGCATGCACGCCAATTCGTGCAGATTGTTCCACTCGTCGTATGCTTACCGCCATATGCAAACTGCGCAAACGTATGCAATCAAAATTGCATTTTCACCAATCAAATTGAGGAGACCCCAATGAATCATTCACCGCACACCCGTCCCCTGCCGCCCCTGTATCCAATGTTGCGCACGCTTGCGCTGGCCTGTGCGCTGCTCGTCGCCCTGATGGTTGCGCTGCCTGCCGCTACGGCGCTGGCCGCCACCCCGGCCCAGGACACGCCCATCACAGACACCCTCATCTACCAGTCGGCCGAAATGCCTGCCGCCTCCAGCCCGGGTCGCGTGGTCACGCTCACGCTTGACGGCGCAGGCAACGCCCTGATGAGCACAGACTACATGAATGGCGAAGATCCCATTGTAGAAGAGGGCAGTTTCTTGCTGGATGGCGATCAGTTGAGCGTTACCCTCACAGGGCGCGCCGACCTCACCTATGAGGTGCCCACGGAGATCGTCTTCACCGAACAGGCCGACGGCTCGCTCGTGGCCACGGAATATGACGAGGCCCTCTTTGGCAGCGAAGGGCTGACGCTCTTCCCCGCAGAGCCGGCCGGTGATAGCGCCGCCACAGGCGCGGACGAAAGCAGCGTCGACGCAACGGGTGCAACCACTGTCACCATGCAAACGCTGGCGGGCGTCTATGCGTCCGGCACAATGCCCGCCGCCGACACCCCCGGTCTGGAGATGACGCTCACCCTGAACGATGACGGTTCGGCCGCCGTGAGCACCGACTACATGAACGATGAGCCGGCGATTGAAGAAGTGGCTGAGTGGGCGCTGAACGATGACGGCACAGTCACCCTCACAGTTACCGGCCAGGTGGATCGTCCCTACGACGAGCCGCAGGTCATCGAGATGGATGTGCTGCCCACCGGCGCGCTCAAGACCACGGCGCCCGACTTTTACGAAGGCGAAGGCATCACCTTTACGCCGACGTTGGGCGATCCGGCCGGTGTTTACGTCTCGCAGATTGTGCCCGCCGCCTCCAGCCCGGGCATGGTTGTCTTCATGATTCTCTATGAGACGGGCGATGTGCAGGCAAGCACCTACTATCTGAATAACGAGCCACCCGTGCAGGAAACCGGCATCTGGGCAGAGAATGTGGACAGCTCTGTTACAGTCACGGTGACAGCCGGCGCCGACGTTACCTATGATCAGCCGCAGACGCTCGTCTTCCAGCGCAGCGGCGACACGCTGAGCTTCCTCTCGCTGATGCTGACGCGGCTTGAGAACGCCCCGGCAGCCACCGGCCCTGTGCCGAGCGCGTGGTTCCAAACGGATGTTATGCCCGCCGCCTCCAGCCCGGGTATGCAGAAGAGCCTGATCCTCTATGACGACAACAGCGTGCAGATGATCACGGACTACATGAACGACGAGCCGCCTGTTGTTGAGGTGGGTGACTATGTTGACAATGATGATGGCACGCTGACTGTGACGCTGACAGGCCTGCTGGACAGTGACTTTGATGCCGCGGACATCATCACCTTTGCGCTGGATGGCGACACATTGACCGCTACGGAATTTGACGAGTCCAAATATGGATCGGAAGGCCTCACCTTCACAGAGCAGCCGCTGGACGAGCTGTCTGCTGATGAAAGCGCGAGCAGCGCCGCTGCAGCGGGTGAGGCTGCTATGGCCGAGACGGTTGTCCTTTCGGGCACGGAAGGGCTGACCGACACGGCGGCAACGACCGACACGGCGGCAACGACCGACAGCGTTGCGTTGGAAAGTGAGACGCCTGCAACAGCACCCTTTGAGGTCCCCTCGGGTGCGGTGGGCGTGTACGCAACCGACATGCTGCCTGCGGCCTCCAGCCCCGGCCTGCAATTGCGCCTGGTTCTCTTTGCCGACAACAGCGCGCAGATGATTTCCGACTATATGAATGGCGAGGATCCCATCATCGAACTGGGCAATTGGACAGAGGACGCCGATGGCAACCTCGAAGTTTCGTTGCTGGGACGCATTGCCAATGTATACGAGACACCGGTAGACTTTGTGTTTGAGCGCTCGGACACGGGTTTGGTGGCCATTGAGTACGACACCACCATCTATGGCAACAGCGGCCTGATCTTTACAACGGAGTTCGAGGCGTAGCGCTGGAGCGGCGTTTACCCTGTTGACTTGAGGGGCGGAGACCGCACGGGCTCCGCCCCTCTTTATGCGGAGTGGGCAGATCAAGCAAACACATGCGCGGCGTGTTGTAGTTGCAGTGTTCCGTCTCCAGACTGGACAGGGGCCGCGGGTTAGGTTGCTGTGATGCCCGCTTGCATCTCATGCTATACTTGCGCAATGCCGAATTCAGCGCTTCCCATAGCTCATGCCACACCCAACCCCAACGCGCGCAAGTACGTCCTGCCGGGCGTGCGTTTCGCACAGCCGCGAAACGTATCCACCGCTGCCGATGCTGCCGCCGATGCGCTGACGGCACGCCTCTTCGCGCTGGAAGGCGTTTACAACGTCTTCTGCGCACAGGACTTTGTCACCATCAACAAGCGGCCCGACCTCCCCTGGGAGCCGGTTGAAACAGCAGTGCTTGGCATCCTGACCGCATACCTGCAAACATAGACAAGCCAACATAAACCTCCTCCCTAGAATGCGATAGCCACATGAACCCAATCCTTGTTTCCAGCGAAAACGGTCGCCTGGGGCTGATTGCCGCCATGGCGCTCCTGCGCAACGGCGGCACGGCGCTGGATGCCGTTGAAGCGGCCGCACGCGTCACCGAGGCCGACATAAGCGATATGAGTGTTGGACGGGGCGGCCTGCCCAATGTGCTTGGAGAGGTTGAACTCGACGCCGGCATTATGGATGGACGCACCCTGCGCGCGGGCGCTGTGGCGGCGTTGCAGGGCTACGGCCACCCGATTACACTGGCGCGCGCCGTGATGGAAAAGTCGCCCCACGTGCTGCTGGCAGGGCGCGGAGCTGAGCGTTTTGCCGCCGAACTGGGCATGGAGGCCGAAGATCAGCGTGTGGAGAGCACGATGGCGCGCTGGCATGAGCGCTTCGGTCAATTTGACCTCGACCCCA
>DIAV01000346.1:0-144 GCA_002415895.1 Anaerolineales bacterium UBA5069
CACCTGCTCGGCCAGCTCGCGCTCATAGGGGCCGGGCGTGGCGCTCACATAGATCACCTGGTTGAGATGCTCCTCAAACTCATCAAACATGAGCGGGCGGTTGTCCAGCGCGCTGGGCAGACGGAAGCCGTAATCCACAAGCAC
>DIAV01000346.1:329-945 GCA_002415895.1 Anaerolineales bacterium UBA5069
AAGCCCACCTCGCGCATCATCTCCAGGTCGTACATGGTGCGCTGCTTGATGCGCTGCGCCTCGATGAGCTTGCCTTGCGACTCGAAGAGCTTCACCTGATCGTTGAGTTCGTTCTCAATCTCCTGCAGCGCAATCTCCAGCCGATCCTGCGGCGTAATGAAGTGCTTGGCCGGGTAGATGTCAATCGTCTGGTGCTCGGTCAGCACCTCGCCCGTAAGAGTGTCAATCTCCCAGATACGCTCGATCTCGTCACCCCAGAGGCTGATGCGGTAGGCCGTTTCGCGATCGGCGGGCTGCACCTCAAGCACATCCCCGCGCACACGGAACTTGCCGCGCGCCAGGTTGTTGTCGTTGCGGTCGTAGTAGATCTCAATCAGGTGGCGCAGCAGTTGCTGCCTGCGCACAAGCTCGCCCACGCGCAGATTGAGCACCACGCGGCCATAGTCCTGCGGACTGCCCAGGCCATAGATGCACGAGACCGAGGCCACAATGATCACATCGCGCCGGCTCAGCAGCGAAGACGTGGCCGCCAGGCGCAGGCGGTCAATCTCCTCGTTGATCTGCGAATCCTTCTCAATAAAGGTGTCGGTGCGGGCGATGTACGCCTCGGGCTGGT
>DIAV01000346.1:1079-4082 GCA_002415895.1 Anaerolineales bacterium UBA5069
TAGGAGACAAAGTACTCCACGGCGTTGTTGGGGAAGAAGGAGCGAAACTCGGAATAGAGCTGCGCGGCCAGCGTCTTGTTGTGCGCCAGCACGAGCGTGGGCTTCTGCACCTCTTCGATGACTTTCGCCATGGTGTAGGTCTTTCCCGATCCCGTGACCCCCAGCAACACCTGGTGCTTCATGCCCTCGTTGAGGCCGCGTGCCAGCGCAGCAATCGCCTGTGGCTGATCGCCTGTGGGTTCGTAATCGCTGGCAACCTGAAGTCGTTGCATACCCTTCAACTCCTTCTCCACTCGAGGGGGCAAGCCGTTTTAGCACAATAGTTCTAACCTACCGATTATACCCTATGGCGGGTATTCTGTCCATATCTGGACAAAAATCGCGTGCGTGGCTACGATGATACCACGCCGCCGGAAGCAGGTGGACGCGAGGAGGCAATGATGCAGAAGCAACCTACAGCGTGGATGTGGGCCGAAGCGGGCAACGTCTATGGCCTTTCCATCGACATGGAGTCGCGCACACTGCGTTGGTTTGCCAATGCCGGCTGCCTGTGCGACCACGACGACAGCACGGTAGACCAGTCGCCCGCCGCCTTTCTGGTACACGGCGTCCCCGGCGCCGTGGCCGAGCCGCCGGCCGCCGTGCGCGCCGAGATCAACCAAATGGTACTGACGCTGTAACGGATATGCGCCTGCCGCGTGTTGGGGATGGCATTCGGAGCAATGGGCAAGAATGTGGATAGCAGAGTTCGAACGCAAGTATGGGCTGGCGTAACCTCGCGGCAACCCTGCCTTCGCCAGTCGTGGCGGGGTAACGACAAATAGCGCCTTGCACGAATTTGCAGCTTCGTGTACAACAGATGCCCGCGTTCTGGATATTCCCGAACGTGGGCATCTTCATATTGGCGCTCGTCCACAGCAGGTCCACAGGAAAGGCGGCCACATGACGCAATCCGACACGACGATCATCATCGGCGGCGGTCAGGCCGGGCTTGCGACGAGCTATTATCTCACACAGCAGGGAACGCCTCACGTCATTTTGGAGAAAGCCCCCTATGTGGGCAGCGCCTGGCGCGACCAGCGCTGGGACTCGTTTACGCTGGTCACACCCAACCACACCTTTCAGTTGCCTGGGGCAGTCTATGCAGGCGATGCGCCCGAAGGCTTTCTGAACAATGCCGAAATTGCCGCGCGCTTTGAACAAAGCGCGGCGGCCATTGGCGCCCCGCTGCAGTTTGGCGTGGAGGTGAGTGGCGTGGATCCGCAGCCCGCCGGCGGCTTTCGCGTGCGCACAAGCAGCGGCGAGTTTGCCGCTGCCAATGTGGTGATGGCTACGGGCCTCTTTCAGCGTCCCAAAGCGCCTCCGTATGCGCAGGCACTCTCGGGCAGCGTGACGCAACTGCACAGTTCGCAATATCGCAATCCGGCGCAGTTGCCGCCCGGTGGGGTGCTGGTCGTGGGCAGTTCGCAATCCGGCGCGCAGATTGCCGAGGAGCTTTACAAGAGCGGGCGGCGTGTCTGCCTGGCGCTGGGCAGCGCCGGGCGCGCCCCCCGCCGTTACCGAGGCAGGGACATCTTTACGTGGCTTTTGGAAAGCGGCTTCATGGACCGCACAACGGATCAACTGCCGTCGCCGCGCGCCAAGTTTTCCGGCAACCCGCACGTCTCCGGTGCGCAGGGCGGCCACACGCTCAACCTGCATCAGTTTGCGCGTGACGGCGTGCAACTGTTGGGCCGCCTGCAAGGGGGTGACGGCACGCACCTGCATTTTGCCCCCAACCGCAATGAGATGCTTGCCAGGTCCGATGCGTTTGAACAGAACGTTCTGGCATTCATTGACGCCTATATTGCGCGCCGCGGCATCGATGCGCCCCCCGATAGCCCGCCCCTGCTGGACGACGGCCTGGCCCACGCCGAGATCACCGATCTGGAGATGGACGCGGCGGGCATCCGCACCATGATCTGGGCGGCCGGATACAGCTTTGACTTCAACATTGTGCACGCGCCGGTCTTTGACGCCGACGGCTATCCTGTACATCAGGGTGGGGCGACGGCCGTGCCGGGCCTCTATTTTGTCGGGCTGCCCTGGCTCACAAAATACAAGTCCGGGCTGATCGTGGGCGTAAGCGAGGACGCGGCGCGCGTTGCCGCAATGATTGCACCACCGGCGCTGCGCCCGCTCTGATCCTGGCGCGCCCCACCTGGCAAGGTTGTCGCCTGAACGGAGGCTGATGATGAATCGTGCACTGCGGTTGTTGGCCGTCTTTCCCCATCCTGATGATGAGTCCATGGGGCTGGGGAGTACGCTGGCTTATTACGCCACCAAAGCAGATGTTGAGACACACCTCGTCTGCGCCACGCGCGGCGAGCGCGGCTGGAGTGGGCCTGCTGAGGAGAATCCGGGGTTGACGGCGCTCGGGCGCATACGCGAGGCCGAGTTGCGCTGTGCGGCACAAGTGCTCGGCCTGCATTCGCTTACCTTTCTGGACTATATCGACGGTGATGTGGACCAGGCCAACCCTGCGCAAATCATTGCCGACATTGTGGCCCAGGTGCGGCACATCCGCCCGCACGTGGTCGTCACCTTTGGGCCGGACGGCGCCTATGGCCATCCGGATCACATTGCGCTGGCACAATTCACAGCGGGCGCGCTGGCCTGTGCGGCCAATCCTGCCTATGCCGATCCGGGCAACGGCAGCCCGTTTCAAGTGCAAAAGTTCTACTATATGGTCGACAGCAAAGAGACATCCCAAGCGCTCTTGGCGCTCATGGGACCCTTTGGTATGGAGATCGACGGGGTGCAGCGCCAGATGGTGGGCTGGGAGGAGTGGGCAGTGACCACGCGCATTGACGCGCGCACCCTCATCGCTACGGTGCGGGAAGCCATTGCCTGCCACCATTCACAGCTGGCAGGCCTCGACGCGCTGATGGCCCAACCGGATGCGGTGCTGGCGACGTTCTTTGGTGTGGGCACCTTCGTGCGCGTCTTTAGCCTTGTGAATGG
>DIAV01000098.1 GCA_002415895.1 Anaerolineales bacterium UBA5069
CGCGCTCGATGGCGGCAGCGGTGCCGCGCGCCATGGCTGTGACGCCGGTCATTACCAGCGTGGTGAGCTTGCCGGGGTCGCGGTTGGTTGTGGGCGGGGCGACGGCGGCAAGGCGCGCATAGATCTGCGCCGCGCCCTCGCCGCTGATTTTCACCTGCGCCACAAGCGGGTACGCATCAACCTGAAGCGTATTGCTGAGCACATTGACGCCATCCACAGCAAGCACCTTGAAGCGCGGGTCAATTTGCTCGAAGGGGATGATGGCGATGGCGTCGCGGTTCTCTTCCAGCAACGCAATCAGTGTATCGGGCGCGACGGCCTCGGTTGAACTGGCAGGTGATCCAAGCAGCGCAGGCAGCCATTCCATGGCGACATCGGTGGTGAAGACCGGCGCGCTGCCCTGCCAGCGTGCGGCCAACTCGTCCAGTGTAATGTCATCCTGCAGCGTGTCGAATGGAACAACAGGCGCAAAGTAGCGTGTTTGGAGGGCGTGGCCCGGCGCTTCACCCGCGGTGATGTCAACGCGCGTGCTGGCGTCGCCCGCGTCCGCAGCAAGCGAGACGGGCTGCGCGCCATTGTCGCCCTCCAGCGAGTCGATGGCAGCGATGGCGGTGCGCAGCGCCTGGGCCGTGGCGGGTGGCAGCGCGTCCGCAAGGGCCACCTGCACCGGTGCGCGCACGGCCCAATCGGCAGGGGCCGCCGCAGCGGTTGCTGCTGTGTCAGCATTGGGCGTGGGCGTGGGCAAAAGCAGCGGTGTAGGCTGTTCGGCGGGCGTAAAGGCTTCGCCCCCTGTTGCGCTGCTCTCCACCGAGCCGCTCTCCACTGCGTCGCTCAGTATTGCCTCGGCAGGCGCGCTCTCGTCCTGTCCTGCGGTGGACACGCCTGTATCGGCAGGTGTCTCTGCAACAGGGCGATCACCCTCGGGCAATGTGGGTGTGGGGAAGGCGCCCCCCTGGCGTGGCGGCAGCGGCGCGGGTGCGCCATTGGCCACAGACGCCAGCGGCGCCTCTGTGGCCGCACCCACGTTGGCAATTGGCGCTCCACATGCGCCCAGCAGAAGCGCAGCGGCAGCAATCAGTGCGAGGAGATGCGAGAAGGTAGTCTGTGCGTGACGAGCGCGCGAGGGTATACGCAGCATGCGAGCGGTGTCCTTTGGGCGACGAAGCAGATACCACAGTGGATGCTGAACTTCTTGACGTGATGGCGCAAGGGCGCACGGTGGTCATAGGCGCAAGCGACAACCGGAAACTGCGCGGCCTTGCGCCCGATTCAGCATCCGCAGGCATGCTCCCGAGTATAGCACCGTTGCGCGCGCACACACCAACCGCAGCGAGGCTTCCGATTTCGGAAGCCTCGCTGCACTTTGTGTGCTCAATTCGGTGACTGTGTATCGACTCAAGCCGACGGCGCGACGGCGAGTGGCTGCGTTTCGGTCAGGCCGTATTGGTTCTTCAGTTCGTCGATGAGCGCATCCTTCTCGCTCCACAACTCGGCCAGCCAGGCGCGGAAGTGGGCGCGGTCCTCATCGCTGGCCATGTAGTCGCCCTCGATGAACTCGCTGGGAATGGCGCGCTGCTGCACGTGAACCACCACTTTGCGCACGCGCCCGCGCACGATGTCCATGAGACCCACATCACCGTCGGGATAGAAAATGGTGACATCGAGCAGCGCCGTGAAGCGGCTGCCCATGGCCTCAAGCGCAAAGGCAATGCCGCCCGCCTTGGGTTTGAGCAGGTTGCGGTAGGGCGAGTTTTGCGCATCGTGCTTGGCCTGGGTAAAGCGCGTGCCCTCCACGTAGTTGAGGATGGCCGTAGGCAGCAGCTTGAATTTTTCGCACGCCTCGCGCGTCGCCTCCACATCCTGCATGCGCAGCGCCGGGTTGCGCGCCACGGCCTCGGCCGAGTGGCGGCTCATGAAGGGAAAGTCCAGCGCCCACCATGCCTGCCCCAGAATCGGCACCCAGATCAAATTCTTCTTGAGGAAGAAGCGCATGAAGGGGATGCGCCGGTGGAAGACCTTCTGCAACACGGGAATGTCCAGCCCCGAGAGGTGGTTGCTGAGCACCAGATACCAGTGCTGCGTGCTGAGTCCCTCCATGCCGGTCACCACCCACTCCACACGCTGCACGTTGGCAATCATCCAGTTGTTGACACCAATCCAGTTTTGTGCGAACGCTGCCGCAGTGGCTGCGCGCTTGGCGCGCCCCTCGGCGCTGGGCGTGAGCAACTTGATGGCGGTCACGATAAAGAGCGGCGTTGTCCAGAAGAGGGTATTGAGAACAATGCCAATGATGCCAATGGCAGTGCGCACAGGTCTGGGGAGGAAGTGGAACATGAAGCTATGCCCTTTAGGATTAACGGAAATGGAAATCTCCCCAAAGCGGGGGTAGCGGGAGGATGTGCGCGCGGCGCGCGTGCAGTTTACAATTTGCCCGCCAATGGAGCAAGTGGGGCGTGGGGAGTAGGGTGTGGGGTGTGGTTGATTGATGATTGTTCAATCATCTACAATCAATCAACCACGCCCCACGCCCCACTCCCTCTACTGCACCAACCCGCCCGGCACGCCATTGGGGAATTCGGCATCAATGGCCGCCTGAATCTGCTCGATGCGGTTTTGTGGATTGGGGTGCGAACTGAAGAACTCGGGCGGCGCCTGTCCGTTGCCTGACGCTGCCAGAATCTCCATGACGCTGATCAGCGCGCGTGGGTCATAGCCTGCATCGGCCATGAAGCGCACCGCCAGCCTGTCGGACTCAAGCTCGTCTTCGCGGCCGTACTTGAGCGTCACCAGTTGTCCTACCATTTGCGCCACACGCGCTGCTTCCACAGAACCGGGGCTGCTGGGGTCATAGGCAGCTACGGCAGCCGCGCCGCTAATGCCCTGCACCAACTGCGATTTGGCAATCTGCTCGGCGGCGTGGCGGGCAACCACATGGCCCACCTCGTGTGCGAGCACGCCGGCCAGTTGCCCTTCGGTTTCCAGTTCCTTGTAGAGCGCGGCCGTCATGTAGACGGGACCACCGGGCAGCGCGAAGGCGTTAATCGTCTGGGGATCGGCCAGCAGCCCGAATTCAAACTGGTATTCCGTGTTGCCCGCCGGTGAATTGCGCACAATCGCATTGCCGACTTCATCGACAAAGGCCTGCGCGTTGGGATCATTCAACTCGCCGCCGTACTCCTGTTCCATTGTGGGCACAGCTTGCAGCCCCATGGCAATCTCTTGCTGCGGGGTCAGGCTCACGCGTTGCACCTCGCCCGTAATGTCGTTGGGCACGCGCGCCGTGCCCAGGTAGTAGCCTGCAATGGCGATAACGGCCATGACCACAAAGATCATCAGGCGGCCCCCCAATCCGCCGCGGCGACGGGAGGGTATAACGCGATATCCTCTGCCTAACATAGTTGTACCTCCCCATGGTTTGCGCTGTGGATTGACTCCAGCGGGCGCAGTCTTGTGTGTGCTCAAGTACACCGCGGCTGCATGATGGCCCGCGTGATTGTATTGGCAGGAACGCAAGCTATGGGGAAATAGTTCGTCAGCGGCGCTACTTGATGGCAGCTACCTGCCCGCCTGTCATTGCCAGAAGGTCGTCGGGGGTGAGGGCAAAGACAGCGTTGGGGTGGCCGGCGGCTGCCCAGATCTGTGCATATTGCCAGAGATCGCTGTCGATCCAGGTCTCCAGGGGATGATCGTGGCCCAGGGGTGGCACGCCGCCTATGGCAAAGCCGGTTTGCTCGCGCACGAAGTCGGCGTCGGGCCGCTCCAGCGGTTCGCCCACCAGCGGCGCGAGCGCACTCTGGTTGACACGGTTGCTGCCCGAGGCGATGACAAGCACAGCTTTGCCTGTGTGTGCGCCACGGAAGACAAGCGACTTGGCAATCTGCGCGACGCTGCAGCCCACGGCAGCGGCGGCCTCGGCGGCCGTGCGCGTGGAGGCGTCGAGTTCAATCACGGTATGCGCGCTGCCACGCGCAGCAAGGGCATCCTGCACGCGTTGAGCGCTGGGCTTGAGGGCTGCCGGCATTGGGTGATCCTTTGGAATTGTGGGTGCACATGCAAATGGATTACGCGCGATCCTCAACGTCGAAGAGGCGCTTGTGCTCCTGAATGGCGTAGCGGTCCGTCATGCCGGCGATGTAATCACACACGACGCGCGCAAGGCCGCCGGGCGCGCTGCGTGCACGCGCCTGGAGATCGGGGGCCAATTGGCGCGGCTCATCCATGTAGGCCGTGAAGAGGTCGCGCAGCAGCCGCTCAGCCTTGACGGCCATACGCACCACGCGGTAGTGGCGGTAGAAGCCATCGAAGAGAAAGTGTTTGAGTTCCTCGTTACGCGCGCGCATGGTGGGTGAGTAGGCCGCCATATTCGCGGCGGCGGCGCGCAGGGCCGCAAGCGAGTCGATGCCCGCTTCGCCCAGGCGCGCGTGGGTGGCCTGGAGTACATCGTCCACCTCCATGCCCACCAGGCGGCGGATGAAGCGATAGCGCAGGAGGTGGTCGTTCAGGTCGGCGTTGGCGGCTTCGCCCAGCGATTCCAGCACGGCGCGCGCAATGTCCAGCTGCGCCACGGCCTGCGGCTCCAGGATGGCGCTGCGCAGGCCGTCGTCCAGATCGCTCGTGTTATAGGCGATCTCGTCGGCCAGGTTGGCCAGTTGGCACTCGAGCGTGCCCCGTTCCTCAGGGTTGTAGGCCGACGCATCGACAATGTCATAGTCGGTGTCATGCTTGACGACGCCCTCGAGCACCTCGTAGGTGAGGTTGAGACCCGGGTGATCGGGATAGCGCTGCTCAAGCTCGGTGATGATGCGCAGGGTTTGGCGCTGGTGATCGTAGCCGCCGTGGTCGCGCATGAGTTCGTTGAGGGCGCTCTCGCCCACGTGGCCAAAAGGCGGGTGGCCCAGGTCGTGCGCAAGACAGATGGCCTCGGCCAGATCTTCGTTGCAGCCGAGGCCGCGCGCCAGCGTGCGCCCAATTTGCGCCACCTCAATGCTGTGCGTAAGGCGGTTGCGGTAGTGGTCGCCCTCGCTGTAGACAAAGACCTGCGTCTTGTACTCCAGCCGGCGGAAGGGGGTGGTGTGGATGATGCGGTCGCGGTCGCGTTGATAGGCAGTGCGGTAGGCGTGTTCGGCCTCGGGCCAGGCGCGGCCGCGGCTGTTGTGCGCGCACATGGCATAGGGCGCCAGCCAGGCGGCCTCGCGGTCTTCCAACTCGGTACGCGTGAGCAACATGGCTTTATCTCCTGAGTATGCAAGCTGGCGACGCACAGTATTTCATGGTGCAGCGCGATTTCATGGTGCAGCGCGGGCCATCAGTTCGCCGCCATCCACCACAAGCACCTCGCCGGTGATAAAGTCGGCCTCAAGCAGGAAGCGCACGGCGCGCGCGACATCTTCGGGAGATCCCCAGCGCTTGAGCAGCGAACGGCGCGCCAACCTGTCGATCTGCTCCTGTAACAGCCCGTCGGGGGGCAGCACGTTGCCGGGGGCCACGGCGTTCACGCGGATGGTGGGCGCCAGCTCCAACGCAAGCTGGCGGGTGAAGGCAAGCAGCGCCGCCTTGCCCACGCCATGCGCGGCAAAGTTGCGCCACGGCTCAAAGGCCGCCAGGTCGACTATGTTGACAATGGCCCCGCCGTCCACGCCGCCGTCCACG
>DIAV01000339.1:0-14897 GCA_002415895.1 Anaerolineales bacterium UBA5069
AGGGGGTGAAGCGCACACTTCTTTTTTTTCAAATTCACATTTGCGTCAAGGGTAAGTGTGCGGCGGGCAGTGTGGGGGTCTTGGGGGGGGGCGGTTGGCCCCCCCGCTACGCAAGCCGCGGCGCACTTGGCAGATGCACCCGTATGTGATTGTTGTAAACCGATTGGCAACAGGCGCAGCCCTGGGTGAAGGCGTGTACCAGTTGCGTGAGCGGCCTGCATGGTAGATAATGGGCAACGTTCGGACGCAGGACGCGGTCTCACACAACAGATATGCAGGCCATTGCCTGTTGTGGTCGAACGCGCAGGCATCCGGCAGCGCATTTCACAGCAATTCGGGTTGATTCCCCCATAATCGATATTGTCGAAGGTGAACGCATGACGGGATCACGCGGTGATGACGCATCCGCGCCGAAAAGCCGTTCGCGGCCGGACGCAGATGCAAGCAGCAAGCTTGAAAAACGTATGGCAATGCTCAAGGGGATGGAAGCATTTCGCGGGCTGCGCGAATCGGAATTGGCGGCGCTACTCGAGGATTTGCACTTGCGCGAATATGCGCGCGATGAGGTGATCTTTCGCCAGGGTGACGAGTCGCGTCAGGTCTATTTTGTGCTCAAGGGTAAAGTGCGGGTCTACAAGATTAGCCCGTCGGGGGGCGAGACATCGATTGATATCTTCTCTGCCAATGATGTGCTGGGTGAGCTGGCGGCGCTGGACAACCATCCGCGCTCGGCCACAGCCAAGGCCGTGACTGCGGTTTCGCTCCTTTCCATGGCGCAGGAACATTTCATTGGCCATCTTCAGGCCATGCCCGGGCTTGCCCTGGGGCTGGCGCGCGTGCTGGCGCAAAAGCTGCGCTGGACGTCGGCATATGCTGAGTCTATTGCCCAGTTTGATGCTGCGGGGCGGTTACTCCACATTATCCTGCTGAATGGCGAGCGCTACGGGGAACTGAGCGCCGACGGCCGCACCTCCACAGTGAACATGGGGCTCAACCAATCTGATCTGGCATCGATGATTGGCGCACGGCGCGAGTGGGTGAATCGCATACTGAGCGATTGGCGCAAGCGTGGCCTGCTTGAGTTCGACAATGGTGTAATCACAATTCTCGACTTGCCGCGCGTGATTGCCGAGCGCGACAGTCGCCTTGAAGCGATCCAGATGTCGGACGAGTGGTAGGGACGAGTCTGCTCCCGCATATCGCTCTCCCCCCCCTGATACGCTGGCTCGCCGCCGCAATGGCGAAGGAGCCTTCATGCAACATCACGCACGGCTGCAACATCATCAATGGCCGCCTGCCCGCGACCACCGTTCCACTGCACAGGGGTTGGCGTGGGCGCGGTTTGCTATTGCCATGCTGGTAGCGTTCTGCCTGTTGTGGCCATCAGCCATCCAGGCGCAGGATATTGCGCCCGCGGCCGCAGATGGTGCACAGACCATTCTCACACTGAAACCCGTGGCCGATGCGACCATTATTGCTACGCAATTGGGCACAACGGGTGGCAACAATAGTGAATTGCGCATAGCACAGCAGCCCGACAGGATGGAATATGCGTTGCTGCGCTTTGATGTGAGCGCATTGCCTGCCGGTGCGACAATTAAAGCTGCTACGCTGCGCCTCTACCAAACGCGCAGCGATGTTGACGCGTCAGCCGTTTTCTTGCCGCTCTATCGCATTTTGGAGCCGTGGGATGAGGCAAAAGTCACGTGGGCCAACCAGCCTCCATTCGACGATAACGCGATCGGTGGGTTCGATTCGCCCGCGCAAAGCGCGGTTGAGGTGGAGGCGGACATTACCGCGCTGGTCGCAGCATGGGTATCAGGCGCTTTTCCGAATGAAGGCCTCTTGATTACCACCGGCGCAAATGACCTTTACTTCGCGCGCGCCTTCTCCAGCCGCGAAGGGGCGAAGGCGCCGCAACTCCTGATTGATTACACGCTGCCGCCGCTGCGCATTTGCCGCGAGCAAATTGATGATTGCCAGGCGGCCGCCGGCGCGATTCTCTCCATTGTTGGCACGCAGGAAAAGCGCATAGCTGACGCCGCCGGCGTTGTGGATTCGACAGGGCTGGCGCTGGGCCAGCAGCTTTGGGCGCGCTTGCAAGTAGAAAGCGGCGACGACGGCGCACGCTTTGACACGGCGGCACCCGTAACCATAGATGCCTCGCGCTTCGTTTTTCGGTCCAGTAGTGAAAGCTGGGAGATGCCGCTGGCCGTGACCGAGGGTCGGCCGCTGTGGATCCAGGATCTGACCCTAAGCGCACAATGGTTCGTGGAAGCGAACCCCGCCGACGCTGCGCAACTGCGCGACCGCATTATCAAGGCCTCGGACTATCTTTACTCCTTTACCGATGGTCAATTTGCACTGGGCAATGTCACGGTGCGCCAGCTCTACGATGGATGGGACGCAGCCAATATCCAGCTTTACGCCAACAATATTCTCCAGCCCAAAGCCATCATTGGCGGCATTGTCGGGATCGAAACACCTGATTTTGCGCTGGGGAACGCGGTTCGCTATTCACCTGGCGCCGTCTCCATGGGATCGTACTGGAACCGCTTCGGTTCGCCGCCCAACTCGCTCAACGTCTTTGATGGCACCGTCTACAACGAAAATGACGTTGCCGACGACTGGTCGCTGGCGCTGGCGCACGAATTTGGTCACTATCTGCTCTATCTCTTCGACACCTATACCGGCGTGGACGGGATCAGCAATCTGGCGCTCACCAAGCTGTGCACCGGCACGGCGATGGGCGATGTTTATCGCACCTCCAACCAGAATTTCATCTTCGATCCCACGCATTGGAATACCAAGTGCAATGGCACAGAGGCCTTTGCGCGCCTGAACGGGCGCACGGAATGGCAAACGATCGCGGGCTGGTATGCGTGGGTTGTTCCGCCGGTGGCGATTGTGGACGGCCCAGTGGCGCCGCCGGCGCCTGTCACAAGCGTTACATTTGTGGCGCCGCGCACGACACCCGGCCGCGCCGCGCCGAGCCTCTTCAACCTGGACTATCGTGACGGTGAAACGAGCTCGGGCGAGGCGCGCGCATTTCTCTACCAGGGCGGGCGGCTGGTGGAGCAGGGCAAGCCTCCAGAGGCAAGCCTCACGCTGGAAGTGACGGGGGCCCAGGTGGGCGACCGCTTGTGCGTCTACGACGTCAACGACCACGCCTCCACGAGCGACAATCCGCGCCACCAGTTTGGGTGCGAGGAGATTGCTGCCAATGACGTCGTTTTCATGACTAAGGAAGAGACGTGGAACCCGCAGATCACGCTCTTACAGGTGGGGGCGCAGCAACTGCAAATTGTTGTGCGGGCCGACGTTGCTCCCAACCAGCAGGTGAGCGTGCGTCTCTTCCCGGAGCACCAAACCGCGCTGACGCCCCTTGTGCTGCCACGTACCGGCGATGTCTTCTCGGCAACGGTGAAATTGTCGCAGCCCGTGCCTGCACTCTATGCGCAGGTTTTTGTGAATGAAGCACCTGCTGCGCCCACCACACGGCGGGAGATTGTGGCAGATCGAGGTACGGGTGGGGGCGGCGCGTTTGGCCCAGCCAAGGCGTACGGCGGCGCGCTGGTGGTTTCGTCGGATGGCAACGCAACCTTCGAATTTGCCGGTGATCTCGATTTGGCGCCGGGCCAATCCATTGCGTGGCAAAGTATGCCGGGTACGCCGCCACTGCCTCCGTTCAGGGTGATCTCGGGGCAATCCTACCGGCTGGATGCGTTTCCACCAGCGCTTGCCGGCAACGGCATCGTGCATATCATTTATGACAATCTGTTTGGGGCGCAGGGTGCCGGAGCAGCAGAGAGCGCAGGAGCAGGTGGCCCGGCCAACACTGCGCTCTACTTCTGGAATGGAACTGTGTGGCGGCGACTGCCCACGCAGTTGACGACGCCCGCCGATAGCACAGACGGCGAGCAGATGGCCAGTGCGCCCAGCCAGGGGGTTGGCGTCTATGCAGTGCTGGCTGATTTGCCGGGCAGCAGCGTTACCTACCTGCCAATGGTGCGTGTGAAGATGAAATAGCGGGCGCACATCCACAACCGCAGCCACAGCCACTGCTACACGACTTCAGGCCAGCGCTGCGTGGGCTGCCGCCACGATCTCGCGATTGACCGTTATATTCTTCAAGTAGCTTGCGCGCATTTCCACATCGGAGATGCGCGCGGCGCGTTCGCGGAGGGTGCGTAATGCATCCTCGAATGCTGCCTGGGCCTCGGCATGGGCGCTGCACGCCTGTAGCACGCGCGCGCACCAGTAGCCGTCGCGCTGCGGGAAGTAGTCGCCGCCATGGGCGGCAAGGTTGGCGATGCCGCGCCGCGCAGCGTCCAACGCGGCTGCATCCTGGCCCAAAGCCAGGTGGGCGCGCGCCTGTGCCGCGTAAATGCCCGTCAGCGCGTCGATTTGCCCCAGGGTTGTGGCCAATGCCTCCGCGGCATTGGCTTCGGCAAGTGCATCGGCGGGCTTGCTCAGGTTGAGCAGGGCGAGGGCAAGATCAGCTCGGCAGGTGGCTTCAAGCGAGGTGTCGCCTTGTTCCAAAGCCAGCGCAAGGGCGGCGCGCAGTGATGCGGCGCCCTCTTCGGGCTGCGCATCGTCGCGCTGCACCTGGCCCAGATTGCAGAGCAGGTAAGCGGAGCCGAAATCGCTGCCGATGGCGCGGCTAATCGCGAGGCCGGCCAGCAGCGCGCGCGTGGCTTTATCGTATTGGCCGACAAGCGCGTGCAGGATGCCCATTTCGTTCCAGATAAGCCACTCCTCAAAGCGATTGCGAATGGCCTGCTGCACGTGGAGCGCCTCCTCAAGGCGGGGCAGCGCCTGTGCAAAATCACCCATTGATCCATACGCCTGTGCAACAGCGAGCAGGCTTGCACCCACGCCGGCGCGATCGCCAATGGCCTTGCGAATCGCAAGCGCATCACGATAGGCTTGGAGCGCTGCTGCATGGTGGCCAGCAATGCTTTCCACATGGCCCAGTGCTGTGCGTGCGCGTGCCTCGCGTTCGCGATTGCCATGCGCGCGTTGGAAGGCGAGGTCGGCGGCAAAGGCAGCACGGGCGTCATCATAGCGCCCCTGTTGGCGATAGACGAGGCCCATGCCGTAGCTGGTGTTGGCCGCCTCGGCGGCGACGTCGGCATCATCTGCGGCAGCCTGGCAAAGCTGGCGTGCTGCACTGAAGTGCGCTTCTGCAATGGCATAATCGGCCTGTCGCCATGCGATTGAGCCAAGGCGATTGCGACAGCGGGCCTGCGCGAGCGGGTTGTCCACACTCGCGGCCAAGCCGCGGCGCAACGCCTGCTCTGCCTGCGCGTAGTCACCCACAGATTCGTAGTAGTCACTCCACAAGCAGGCGCAATCCACAGCAGCGGCGTCCGGCGCGGCGTCTAGTTGTGCAAGCAGTGCGTACTCCTCATCGCGCCGCCCCAGGATGTGGAGCGTGACGACCTGTCCCGCAATGAAGGCTGCGCGCGGTTCGAGCATGGCGGCGCGGCCATAGTAGAGGAGCGCCGTATCGTTGGCGTAATCGTTTTGAGCGCGAGCGGCGGCGCGCGCCAGATAATCCAGTGCGCGCTTGCGCACGGCGGCGCTGCGCGTGTCGCTGTGGTAGTAGTGGTGTGCAAGCTCTTCAATATCGCTCGGGCGCAGTGCTTCCAGCGCTTCGGCCACTTCAAGATGCAGTTCGCGCTGCTGTTCGCCCAGCAACGTGTTGTAGGCGACATCGCGCATAATGTTGTGCTTGAAGAGATAGACGGGTGCCCGGCTTTCGGAATGTGAGGCTGTGGTCACATCCACGCGCACAAAGTCGCGCGCCAATGCCTGCTCCACGGCGCTGCGCACTTCAATGCGGCGGCTCTGCAGGGGGCGCACCGCCTCGAGCAGATCAAGCGCAAAGGTGCGGCCAATGACGCTGGCAACCTTGAGCGACAAACGCGCAGTCTCGGGCAGGCGATCGAGGCGCGCCAGCACAACACCCTGCACCGAAGTGGGTACGCCCAGATCAATCACGTCGAGCGGCGCGTTGGCAAGCAGGCGTGGCGCGTCGGCATCGTCTGAGACGCAGTGCGCGGCGCGCAGTGCGGCCAGCGTTTGATCGGCAAGCTGCCAGCCATGAGGCGTTGCCATAAGCCGTCCCACATCCACAAGCGCAGTGACCAGTTCCTCCACAAAGAAGGGGTTGCCATGCGCCTGTGCATGGATTACATCGACCGCGAGCGGGTCCACAGGCCCGCCAAGACGGTGCGTCACGAGTGCTGTGGTTGCCGCGCCTGACAATTCGCCAAGGTTAACGCTGACGGCGCCAGGCGGCATGTCGCCCGATTGCAGTGGCTCGTCACCCGCTTCGGACGTACGTTGCACAATGACGAGCGCAAGTGGCGGCGGCGGCGCGTTGAGCAGCTGGACGAAAATTTCGCGCGAGGCTTCGTCAATCCAGTGGGCGTCTTCCAGCGTAAGCAGAAAAGGCTGCGCGTCGGCTGCGGCTGCGATGAGTTCGAGCACCAGTGCGGTGCGTGCGCCCTGTCGTGTGCGCGCCTCCAGGTGGGATGTGAGCGGCGAGGCGGCCATGGCGCTGTCGACCAGTGGTGCCAGCAAAGGCGCCCGCGCCCTTGCTGCGGGCGCAAGGCGCGCAACGGCATCAAGCACGTGCGCTTCGGTTGGCTCCGGCGGCAACTGCAGAATGGCGCGCATAACCTGACGGATGGCAAAGAAGGGAATGGCGCGCGCTGTGCTTTGGCAGGCGGCGTGGACATGGTTCACACCCAGTGCCACAGTTCTCTGCACAAGCGACGCGGCCATGTGGCTCTTGCCAATGCCTGCCGTCCCCTCAATGATGAGCAATGGCCCGGCTGGGGTGCGGTGGTCGGAATCCGGGATCGCATGGCAGCGTGCCGCCCACTGCGCCAGCGCGTGGAGCATAGGCGCGAGTTCCACTTCGCGCCCATGCAGCGGCTCACCATAGAGCTCCATCAACGCGGTGGCAGGCTGGGCACTGCGCTCGAGCAGTGCGAAAACGGGTACAGGCGCTGATTTGCCTTTGATACTGCGCGCACCCAGTGGCTGCAGCGCCATTGTGCTGCCCAGAGCGTTGGCCACCTGGCCGGTTACGAGAATCTCGCTCGGGGCGGCCATGGTCATAAGACGGGCGGCTACGTTGACTTCGTCACCCAGGACGCCATAGGTGCAGCGCGTGGGGCCGCCATACGCCCCAATGCGCATGATGCCGCTGCTGATGCCCATGGCGAGCGGGCTAATCTGCGCAAGCGATGGCGGTGGCCGCAAAAGATCGAGTGCGGCTGCGGCCGCGCGGGCGCTGTCGTCGCCGTGCGCCAGCGGTGCGCCAAAGGCAACATAAAAGTAGCTGCCCTTGTCGCCAATGGTCAGCTGGACGAGCAAGCCGTCGTAGCGTTGAATCGTCTGCTGCACCCAGCGCATGTAGCGATCAAGGGTCTCGGGTGCGGCCACGTCGCTCTCGAAGTTGACGCCGGCAAAGCGCACAAAGAGCGCGGTTGCAGGGCGCAGTTCAGCCAGAAAGCGCGCCTGCCCTCCGGCGATCAGCTGTGCAACTGCGGGGTGGATCCACTGCGTGGCTTCAACTGTGGGCAGGAGCAAGGGGGGCGATGCGGATGCAAAGTCAGCTGCATTGGACTCCAGCACGGCAAAGCGCACACTATCCTTTGTGCGCCAAAGCACCTCAGATACGGAGCCATCGCCCTTTGTGCTATTTGTTGCGTCGATGGTTGCGGCCAGTGCGCAGAAGGTCTCTGCATCCACCAGCGTTTCGCCAGGGGCCGCCATTTCTTCGCCACTTGTCAGGCGATCAACCACCGCGCCGGCGAGCACATCCATCAATTGAATGTCTGGATTGCCCACGACACAGCGCCGCACGCGCCCTGTGGCGATGGCAATTTTGACGGCCAGGCTGCCGAATTGAGGTGCGAAGGCATCAGTCACAGGCATGTCGCTCGCATCGAAGGCGCGCAGCGTTTGCTGCATGGCGGCGGCGGTGGCTGCTGCGCGCGCCGGTGCATCGCTTGATGGAATGTCTTCGCCTGGCGATTCGCGTGCAAACCAGCAGGTGATGGCATCACCGCTGAAGCCGATGACACTGCCGCCGTGGCTTTCAACGCTGGCAATCAGCGCTTCGTAGAGATGATTGAGCAGCCGTGTGAGGGTTTCGGCGCCGCGCCGCAGACCATGCGTGCGTGCCAGTGCCTCGGAGAGACGCGTGAAGCCGGAGATGTCCGCAAAGAGGACAGTGCCCCAGGCCCATTCAGGCAGCGTGAGGCCCGCGTCCAGCGCGCGGCGCCTGTCCTGCGGCATGTAGGCTGCAGGCAGCATGGCGTTGGATCTGTTCATCGCACACCGCGTGCCGGGCTATAGGTATGGGGGACTGTTACGCATGGTGCATCCTGCGTTGCACTGCCGATCAGTACCGAGTGGGGCACGGTGCTGAGCCCTTTCCAGTCGCGGGGGCGTTGCGCAGGCATAATCCCGTTGCGCTCACCTACTTTAGCAAAACGTGCGTATACGTGCAACCGAAGCACGCATGGCGTACTTGCGCATATCTGCAAAGGTAAAAGGCAACACAAACAAAGTCTGTGTACTGACTTTGTTTGTGTTGCCTATAAGCTGTAACTGCGACTGTGGCCCGGACGTGTGCTCGTTACTGCTCTACTGCCGTGAAGTCGAGCGTGACAGTGACGCCGTCGGTTACCTTGAGCATGCCGGCAATGTCGGGCGGCTCAAAGCCAAAGTCGCGCATGTAGAGGAAGCTCTGTGCCGTGCCGACAAGTGTGCTGCCGTCGAGGATTGCACGCACATCCCATGTCTGCGGCAGCGTTGTCTCACGAATGGTCAAATCACCCGCCAGTTTAAAGGCGACTTCGCTGCCGAGCGCGGCGTCTGCGGGCAGCTCCGTAACTTCTGTGGCCTTAAAAGTGGCGAGCGGATAGGTGCTGGATTGCAGCCAATCGCGCCGTATGGCATTGTCGCGCCGAGGCCGATCACTGGTGAGGGTGCTGAGATCGACCACAAATTCGTTTGCACCAATGGCAAGCGAGGAGCCGTCGATGTTGAGTTCAATGGAGCCGGTAATCGATTGGGTTGCGCCTATGGCTGTGACAAAGGCGACGTTTTGGCCAAGAAACTCTTCATCCACCGCGTAGGTGGCCTTGCTGCCGGCGGGGTCAATGGCAAAGACGCGTGTCTCTATCGCGGCGGCGGCCGGTGCGGTTTCGAGCGCTTCTGTGGGCGCTGCGTTCGCGTCGGGTTCAGGTTCAACGATGGGCGCGGCCGTGGCGGCTTCATCTGCAGCGGTTTCTTCTGCGGTGGGCGCTGCGGTCGCAACTTCCGCCGCAGCAGGCGCTGCCTCTGCGGCGGGTGAAGCAGGCGCGCCGCACGCGGAAACGCTGATTGCGAGCGTGGCCAGTATTGCCAATAGGGTGATTTGTGGGCGTCTCATATGAGCATTGTCTCTCCGGGTGGCGCGATGTTTTGCGCGTCGCTGTGGTGGATGGTCTTGCACGACGAGGTTACGCAGCGCGCAGTCTGAAGCAAGGGCAGGATGAAACATGTAAGCCTGCTCCATTCTTAGAATTCTTTAACGTTAAACCCTTTTGCAGAGAAGCACGCCCGATGAAAACAGAAACGGCGGCACATGCAGGAGAGGCCCCGCATGTGCCGCCGATGTTGTTGCTTCCGGGCCGAATCGACCGGCCGACCTTTTGACTATCTGATTAACCGCGACCAAACGATGCGGCAACAAGCTGCGCGATTTCGTCGGGGTGGCGCGCCACCTTTGCTCCGGCCGCGGCCAACGCTTCCATTTTCTCGGCGGCGGTGCCTTCGCCACCCGAGATGATGGCCCCCGCATGGCCCATGCGCCGCCCGGGGGGGGCAGTCTGCCCGGCAATGAAGGCTGTCACAGGTTTCTTCATTTCGGACTTGATGTATTCGGCTGCCTTCTGCTCATCGGTGCCGCCAATTTCACCAATGAAGACAACGTGTTCCGTCTCCTCGTCGGCCTCAAAGAGCTGAAGCACATCCAGGAAGGTGGTGCCGATAATGGGATCGCCGCCAATGCCGATGGCCGTGCTCTGGCCAATGCCGCGTGCCGTGAGGGCGTAGACAACCTCGTAGGTGAGCGTACCCGAGCGGCTGACAAGCCCCACATTGCCCGGGATGTGAATGTGGCCCGGCATAATGCCTACTTTGGCTTGCCCGGGTGTAATCAGCCCGGGACAGTTGGGGCCAATCAGGCGCGTGTTGGTGGTGTCGAGATAGGCGCGCACCTGCACCATGTCCAGCGCAGGCACGCCTTCGGTAATGCAAATGACAAGCGCAATGCCCGCATCGGCCGCCTCAATAATGGCATCGGCTGCGCCGCGCGCCGGTACGTAGATGATGCTTGTATTGGCGTCAAGCGCCTCCACGGCTTCGCTCACTGTGTCGAAGACGGGGATGGTGTCGAGCGCCCACTCGCCACCCTTGCCCGGCGTAACGCCTGCCACAACGTTGGTGCCATACTCGACCATTTGCTGCGTGTGGAAGAGCCCTTCGCGGCCGGTGATGCCTTGCACAACCAGACGTGTATCTTTGCCGACAAGAATGCTCATGCGTGCTGCTCCTTCGATTGACCGCGCGATTCTGCGCCGGATTGTGATGCGGCAACGGCCTTCTGCGCGGCGTCGGCGAGGCTGGTGGCGGTGATGAGGTTGGCTTCGGCCAGAATGCGCCGCCCTTCTTCCTCGTTTGTGCCCACAAGGCGCACGACAAAGGGCACGCGCACTGTAAGCGTGTCTATGGCTTGCAGAATGCCGCGTGCAACTTCGTCACAGCGCGTGATGCCACCAAAGATGTTGATGAGCACGGCCTTGACGCGTTTCTCGGCAAGGATGATGCGCAACGCCGCCGCGACCTTGTCGGACTGTGCGCCGCCGCCAATATCGAGGAAGTTGGCGGGGTCGCCGCCATAGTATTTGATGATGTCCATGGTGGCCATGGCCAGCCCTGCGCCATTGACCATGCAGCCAATTTCGCCGTCGAGGTTGATATAGGAGAGACCGAAACGGTGCGCTTCCTGCTCGGCGGCATTTTCTTCATCGGGGTCGCGCATCTCCGCAATATTGGGGTGGCGGAAGAGTGCGCTGTCGTCTACGGCGATCTTGCCGTCCACGGCCACAAGGCGGCCGTCTCCCGTGATCACCAGCGGGTTAATTTCGGCCAGCGACGCGTCACTTGCCATGTAGGTCGTGTACAACGCCTTGGCAATGCGCATGAATTCGGTGGTGTGGGCGCGTGGCAGGCCAATGCCGTCGGCCAGGTTGCGCGCCTGGTGGTCGCGCAGCCCCAGGAAGGGATGCACAGCCACGCTAACAATCTTTTCGGGCGTGTCACGCGCAACTTGCTCAATTTCTACGCCACCTTCACTGGAGGCCATAAGGACAACGCGGCGGCGGCCGCGATCCAGCACTGCGCCCAGATAGATTTCAGTAGCGATATCGGCGGCTTCATCCACAAGGACCTTTTTTACGGTGAGTCCCTTGATGTTCATGCCGAGGATGGCTTCGGCCTTGAC
The DNA here is from genome assembly GCA_002415895.1 of Anaerolineales bacterium UBA5069. Classification (GTDB taxonomy): domain Bacteria; phylum Chloroflexota; class Anaerolineae; order Caldilineales; family Caldilineaceae; genus UBA5069. The sequence continues at coordinate 11,576 of DIAV01000339.1, forward strand.
TTCGGCATCAGCGGGGGTTTGTGCCACCTTGATGCCGCCTGCCTTGCCACGCCCGCCCACAAGCACCTGTGATTTGACGACCACAGGCTTGCCCAGACGCACGGCAATGTCGCGCACCTGCGTGGGGGTGGTGGCCACCTCGCCATTGGGAATGGGAATACCGTACTTGGCAAAAATCCGTTTTGACTGATACTCGTGCAGGTTCAAACGTCAGCCTCCCTTGCAGGTGAAGCCGGCGCGCCGGTTGGGGCAGCGGAGGCTCTGGATGGGCCGGTTTATTGCATGTCAAATGGTGCTGCGCCGACAATTGGGTTGTTGCATGGGCAATCTACAGCCCCATTCTAGGCATGGGCGCGCGCCAGCGCAAATAGTTTGGGTGCTAAAGTGTGGACTGCGGGCGCAAGCAGCGGTGTGCACCTGCCCGCGGCTTGAGGCCCCACTTTCCGCCTTGTCAAAAAGGCCATCAACGCGCATGTGCGCTAAAATGGGAAAATCGCGCCAATGCGGGCGCAAGAGCGAGGACTATGGCCGGCCCGACATTTGTTTTCTGCCCACTCTGTGGATTGCCGCTGGTGCAGGCCATGCGCCACGGCGCATTGCGCCCGACGTGCACTGCGTGTGGCTATGTGCACTTCCATGATCCCAAAGTAGCGGTTGTCGCGCTGGTGGTCAACGGCGCGTCAGTCCTTCTCATTCGGCGGGGCGTGCCGCCGGGCAAGGGGCTGTGGGCGCTGCCGGGTGGTTTTATGGATGCGGACGAACTCCCCGAAGCTGCGCTTCAGCGTGAACTGCGCGAAGAAGCGGGCATCACCGTGCAGGTTGGCGCGTTGCTTGCCATTCATCCGCTGCGCGTGGGCGATGCGGTGCGCGGTATTGTGCTGGCTTATGGCGCAAGCGTGGCGCCGCCCCAGGCTGCGTCCGTATTCCTTGTGGCCGGAGATGATGTAACCGACGCGCGCTGGTTTCACTGCGACGCATTGCCCGCCGAACTTGCTTTCGACTCGACGCGCAGCCTGCTGGCTGCCTGGGCTGCAGGCTGCACGTAGGCGGGGATACGGCTGCGCAGCAACAATCAATCGTCCAAACAAACAATCATTCCATTTGTAGCGTATTCAATTCGGATGAAAAGGAGTACCGCATGAGCTTGACAGACCTCGCAACGGAAGCGCAACGAGCCGCGGCCGGCGAGCAAAGGACCTATCTGGTAACTGGCGGGGCCGGCTTTTTGGGCATTAACATTGTGCGCCATCTGTTGGCGCGCGGCCACAAGGTTGTCTCCCTCGACATTGCCGATTTCGCGTATCCCGAGCGCAGCCGCATCACCGAAATTCGCGGCGACATTCGCAATGCGGCGACGGTCATTCGCGCGATGGAGGGCATCGACATCGTCATCCACACGGCGGCGGCGCTGCCCCTCTACAGCCCGGCAGACATCTACAGCACCGACATTGACGGCGTGCGCATCATGCTGACTGTAGCGCAGAATTTCGGCGTCGAGCGCTTTGTGCACATCTCGTCGACGGCTGTCTATGGCATCCCTGACCATCACCCCCTCTACGAGACGGACCGCCTCGACGGTGTGGGTCCCTATGGCGAATCCAAGGTGCTGGTGGAGAGCATTTGCGAGGGCTTTCGCAAGCAGGGGATGTGCATCCCCATTATTCGCCCCAAGTCCTTTGTTGGCCCGGAGCGGCTGGGTGTCTTTGCGCTCTTTTACGATTGGGCCAAGGATGGCAAGAACTTCCCCGTGCTGGGCAGCGGCAACAACCGCTACCAGTTGCTCGACGTGGAGGATCTCTGCGATGCGATCTATCTCACCTGCACGCTGCCGTGCGCGACTGTGAACGATACCTTCAACATTGGTGCGAAGGAGTTCACGACGCTGCGCGAGGATTACCAGGCGGTGCTCGACTATGCCGGCTTTGGCGGGCGCATTGTGTCGATTCCCGCTGACCCAGCAATCATGACGCTGCGCGCGCTGGAGAAGGTGAAGCTGTCGCCGCTCTACAAGTGGGTGTACGAGACGGTGACGGAGGATTCATTCGTATCGATTGAGAAGGCGGAGCGGGTGCTGGGTTATGCGCCCCGCTTCTCGAACAAACAGGCGATGATCCGCAACTACCAGTGGTACCTTGAGCACATGAACGAATTTGAGGGGCAGTCGGGCGTTTCGCACCGCGTGCCGTGGAAGCAGGGCGCGCTCGCCATTGCCAAGCTGGTCTTCTAGATTGATGGCGGCGTAGAAGCAACATTGCAACGCAATGCCGCCAGGTATGCAAAGAAACGCAGAGAGCAGGTATCAGCCGGTTTGATCGCTGATATCTGCTCTCTTTTTGAGATCGAAGCGCCGGTGCTGCTCTTCTAGAAGTGTACGGTGCTGTCGGGCGCACTCAGTTCGTCGTCTGCTGCACCTGTGGTGCTGGGCGGCGCAACAGGCGGCTGTATGGCCGAGCGGTTTTCAATGATGATGCTCTGCGTGCCGTCTTCGTCAACAACCGACGCGACAGTGGCGCTTGCGCCCTCGCCCGACTTCTTCGCTGTATCCTGCTGGCCAAGCCACTTCTCCAGCGAGACGGCGGCGGCGGAAAACCCCTTCACAAGGCCATCAGCAATATCTTGAAAGGTCCTGCTGCTCTTCACCTGATCGGTAATCCGATCGGTCGTCTCTTCCATCTTGGCCGTGAAGCGCTTGGCGTCGTCAGTTTCAGAGAGCTTCTTGACCTGTTCCTCAATCGCCGCGGCGATGCCTGTCAGCCCCCTGATGACGGAATCCTGTATCTCCTTGCGCTGCTCGCTCTCCCACGCCGTGCGGGCACTGTTGGCCACTTCATTGCTCAGGCGCTCTACGGTTTGGGTGAGCTCGTCCACGGCGGCCCGGGTCGACTTCGATGCGCTGCCTGCGGCTGAGGAGGCAGCATCGGCTGCCTTTTCGGCCGCGTCAGCTGTCGCATCGGCTGCTTTGGATGCTGCGCTGGAGACGGCATCGGCTGCCGAGGTTGCGCCCTGCTGAACGGCACTTGCGGCCTGTTCGGCGGCATCCTTGGCGGCGTCGGCTGCACTGTTGAAGCTGTCATTCAAATTGTCGGACATGGTGATCCTCTCCTTGCATGGAAAATGGCATGCCGCGTGGCAGCCTGAATTGTTCTCATTGATCATACTCTACGCAATGGGGCGCGAAAAGTTGCTTGGACTTTTTTGTTGCGAGGGACTAGCCGTCTGCAAATGCGTTGGTCTCTACTACAGCGATACCGGTATGAAAACAACATCGCAACACAAAGCCACAAAGGAGCGCGAAGCGACGCATAGAACAGCAACCGCGGAA
>DIAV01000339.1:15033-19706 GCA_002415895.1 Anaerolineales bacterium UBA5069
ACGGCGGAAACTGCAGGGATCACTTTAGGGTGCCGTGACAGTGGCGAGAGGCACTGCGTCGCCCGCGGGCGCATTGTCGATGCTCACCGGCAGCCGGATGTCCGTCACCGGATTGTAGAGGCCGACGCGCAATGCAAGATCGCCAGCGCCGGCGGGCAGGGTGAGGGCATGAAGCGTGCGCAGGTGCTCGCCGGGTTGCCATGTGCCGGTTGGCGCCGTGCCCGTGGCGGTTGTCGGTGGCCCGTCGCTCTGCGCCAGGGTGGCGCCGGTGGGGTCGTTGGCATGGACGAAGATGTGATGCGCCGGCAGTAGTGGCTGCTCAACGCGCCAATCCAGTGCAAGCAGGAGCGACTGCCCCGTCTGCGTGATTGTATACCCTTCCAGTACAACGTGCGTGCCAAAAAGCGGCGCCGGATTGAGCGGCTGTTGCGAAGGCAGCGCAGCAAAGGATGCGGCGCGGCGCTCAATCTCAAGCGCGCCTATCTCTACAGCAGGCGTTCGGCTACCGTCTGCGCTGCTCGCCCAACCTGCCATCACGGCGTAGCGCCCGGCAGCAACGGTGGCGGGGATATCCAAAGCGACGGGGACCAGGATGCGCGCACCCTGTGGCCAGAGCGCTGTGGGAAAGTCGGGCAGCGACCACCCTTGCCAGGTTGCAACGGAGGCCCCGTCCTTGCCAACAAGTGAAAGATAGAGTTCGCGCTGCGGCGGCGTGGCCTGGCGGTTCTCGGCGGCAACGTACATGAGTGCGGTCGTGCCTGCGAGTACGGGGGTCTCGGGCAGGCGCGCGCCGATGAGAGAAAGCCCCTCGTCAACGCCTGGGCGACGCACAACGTTGTTGATGGGCAGTTGCTCAAGTGCGGGCGCTTCTGCAGGCAGGTTGAGCGTAATTGTGCCCACGGGCACGGCTTGCAGCAGCGCACCGGCCACGTCGGCAGAGCGCGGATTGCCGTCTGCCACATTGCTCAGGCCGACGGTCACGGTGTAAGCGCCCGGTGGTGTACCGGCGGGTGCAAGCAGGCCGGCGAACTCGCTCATGTTCGCTTGCGCGCGATTGTCATGCGCAAGACTGCCGGGCGGGCTATAGGCGCGCGCCGCCCACTCGCGGCCATCGCCATCCACCAGGCGCAGGTACACGCTCAGCGGATTGTCAACAGAGGTAGCGATCCCCTGCCAATCGAGTTGCGTTGCTATTGCGCGGTTGTTGGCGACAATATCCCCTGCCTGTACACCGGCGGCGCTGAGAACGGGGCCGCCACTAAAGGCGGCGTTGATTGGCTGCACCTGTGCGGCGTGCAGGGCCGCCCAGGCCGAGAGGCGATTGGTCAGGCTGGCCCAGCGATTTTCCACATTGAGCGCCGACGTGCGCAAGTGCGCCTCAATCTCACCGGGCAGGGTGCTGCCGAAGCCCAGTGGCTCGGGAAACCAGAGGGTGCCACGCGCCACCGCTTCGTCCACCTGCGCGATCACCTGTGGCCCAAAGGTCACAGCGAAATCGCCCAGCAGCAGGGGCGCGGGTCCCCCAAGGGTGTCGGGCGCATAGGCGCGCCAATAGCCCACCATCCATGGGAAGGTGGCAAGAAAGGTGTCGCCCGGCCCGCCCTGTTGCACAGCTTGGCGAATGATGGGACGGTAATCCTCTTGCGTATAGCGCGGCGTCGTATAGAACAGGAACACACCCAGCAGCCCGGCTACTGTGAGCCCCGCGAGCGCAAGCCGGGCCAGCCAAAGCGCAGCCCGGGCGCGTGCGTCGAGGGCAACATCAGCGGCACGCGCGATCAGCAGCAGCAGGAAGGGCAGAATGAAGAGCAGCAGCCGCTCGCCGCCTTCGGGAAAGAAGGGCAAGCGCAAGTTAAGCAGAAACGCGCCCGCTGCCGGCAGGAGCATAAAGAGCAGCAGGGCGCGTGCAGGGCTTGGTGATGTGTGGCTGGCGCGGCTGCGCTTGGCAAAGGCCAGGGCCAGCAGCAGCGTGAGCGCTATCAGCGTGAGCGCCAGCGCTGCCCAGTTCAGCGCTGAAGTAGGCGCAATGTGGCCTGCCAGTAATGCGCGTCCGTGGCGCAAGGCGTAATCAATGAGGTTCAACGGCTTGTCGCTGTCGGCCCCCACTTTCTGTGCTACATAGGCAACCAGTTTGGGGAGCGCATAGACAAGCCAGGGCAAATAGGCCAGAAGTACGGCGAGCCACGCTGCGCCCAGCGCCGGCCATGTAGTGCGCCGGCGTCGCAGCAGCCAAAGCGCCCATAGTGCCTGCGCCGCCAGCAGCAGCGCCGTGTAGTACAGCGTGTAGAGGGCCAATGCAGCGAAAAGCGCATAGAGGATGAGTTCACGCCGCGCCGGCGCGCCGCCCTGGAGGTTGAACAGAGCGCGCCAGAGCCAGCCCGTGGCGAGGATGCAGAGCAACATCGCCAGCGCATACATGCGCACTTCCTGCGAGTAGAAGAGATGAATGGGGCTGACGGCCAGCAGCAGCGCGGCAATCCATGCGACGCGTAGGCGCTGCGGGTAGAGAATGCGCCCCAGCCATGCCAGTGCAACGACTGCAATGGCGCCAATCGCGACGCTCAGGAGGCGCAGGGCTACGGGGCTGTGACCAAAGATAAGGCTCCACAGGTGGAGCAGCGCGTAGTAGAGGGGTGGGTGAATGTCGTGCGCGGTCAGCCAGAGCATACGCCCCAGCGGTTCCGTGGCAAAGTAGACGCTATACCCTTCATCCCACCAGAGGGGCTGCCAGCCAAGGCGTCCCATGCGCAGTGCAAGGGCAAGGATGGCCAATAAGGCAGGCAGCAAACCCGCGCTCAGTGTGCGTTGCGCGGGTTTGCTGCCTGGGGTTTTCATTGCTTGCGCCTGTGTGCGGTGGGGTGTGTGGCCGGTGCGCGGTTAGTTCTGCTTGTAGCGCACGTACAGCTCACGCGCCGGTTCATCTTCGGCCAGGGTAAAGGTTGCCGCAGGGCCAACAACGGCGCCATCGCGCACAAGCTCCACAGTCCACACGCCGGCCGGGGCCACACCGGGGAACTCGACCTTGAAGTTCTGGAAGCGCTGGCGATCGTCGGCAATGGGCCACGTCATGCCGGGCTGGCCGCCAAAGGAGCTGCCGGCTACGCTCTGTTCGGCCCCGTCCTTGGTCACGCGCAGGGTGTAGCCTTCGATCCCTTGATTGCCGTTGTAGACATAGGCAAAGACACGCACGACGTTTGTCTCCGGGAAGCTCTCCTGCCCGCTCAGGTCAAAGCCACCGGCAGGGGTGTCGCCAGCAGAAGCGCTATCAGCCGCTGCCACAGCCACAGCAGCTTCGGCAGCGGGTTGTGCCGCCGAGGCAGCTTCGACAACAGGTGCGGCGGCGGGTGCGGCCGTGGGTTCAACAGCGACGGGAGCGGTCGTCGGTGCTGCCTGAACATCGGCTGCGGGTGCGGCGGCGACTTCACGTGCTGCACCACCCTGGCGCGCCAACGCCAATGACGATGTTTCTCCGGCCTGGGCAACAGGCACGCTGTCAATGGGGCCGTCGCTGTCGGCGAACTCGGCGGCGACCCATACTTCCTGCAGGTCAACCAGACAGCATATGCGCAACCAGCCGCCATCACTGGTTTTGCCGGTAATGTCGAAGTCTTCGCCGCGGCCGAGGACGGTGGCAACGGGGAAGGTGGTGTCGGGGCCTGTGCGGGAATTGACAAGTTCGGTGTTGATGACAGCCACGGGTGGAATGCCGCCCTCAGGTGGCTCGACCACAGGGCCGCCAATGCCCGCGGTCTCGGGCGCAGGCGCCTCAATCGCGACTGGCGCTGCCTGCTTTGACGCGCTGGCTGCTTCGGCGGGGGCATTGTCGACAATGGGCGCGACGGTGGCTGGTTGCGGCGCGGTCATTGAGCTTTGCGCGGCCTGTGAGGTTGGGGTGAAGGTGGGGACAGGGGTGCGAATTTGAAGGGGCTCGGCGTCGGTGGCGTCGTTTCCACGCCCGCATGCGCCAAGCACCAGCAGGGCTGCCATCAATACGAGCATGGCTGCCGTGGGCAGTTTGCGATTCATTGTCCGGCCTCTCAACGTCAAGTGCTGCAATGCAGAGTGCGATGGAAGCTTCGGTGTTTGCTTGAGCGCTGGATGGAGATTATTGTTTTTGCGTTTCGCGGTGGCGGCCGTAACCGCATACGCGCCATACATTTGGTTGTTTGGTGCGGTCCTGCGTGAGTCAGTCGAGAATCGTATTTGCATATGCCTTAGCGCAACCGCACCCATCCCACATAAATTTCACGATTGGGGTTGCTGGGTGTCGTTGTGAATATGACGGCGTTGGAAAGCTGCTTGCCTGTGCCGTCTGTGACGAAGAGTGTCCAGGTGCCTGTCCCAATCAAATCGGCGCGCGTGAGCGTGCTGTTTGGATCGAGCGTTTTGGGATCGGGCGGCGTATATTCGTATTTCCAGTTGTACTGCACCCGGTTGCCCGAACCCGGCGGTGCACTGAATTCAAAGCTGTTGGCGCTTGGCGCAACCCCGTTTGTGGGTGGGCGCTCGAAACCCTCAAAGAGTACCTTAACGAAATAACCTTCCGCCGGCACCTCCAATGGCGGCGTTCCAATGAAGAGCTTGGCCCAGATAGTGAGAAACTCATTGTTGGTCGGGAAGAATTGTGGCCCAATCGCCTGCTCGAAAGGATAGGGCGTCGACGTCGGTGTCGG
>DIAV01000372.1 GCA_002415895.1 Anaerolineales bacterium UBA5069
CCGAAAGGAGCTTGCTCATGGCTGAATCCAAATCGCGCATTGTGTACTCGACCGACCCCGAGCCGGAGCAGCCCAAGGCGGCACCGGCCATGGACCCGGCGGTGAATCCGGCAGCCCCGGTCAAGTCAAAGCAACTCAATACGCCCGTGCGCGTATCGCTTGAGAAGCAGGGGCGCGGCGGCAAAAGCGTCTCGGTAATCCGCGGCGTGATGAGCCCGCCCCACGGCAAGGAGGCGCTGCTCAAATTGCTCAAGACAAAGCTGGGGTCCGGCGGGGCCATCAAGGGGGATGATATCGAGATTCAGGGGGACAAGCGTACCCGCATTGTGGAGATCCTCAACGAACTGGGTTATAAGGCCAAGAGCGCCGGCGGGTAACAACAGCATCATTGATCATTGAACATTGAAAATTGGGGCTCGCGTGCGTTGCACGCGAGCCCCAATTTTCAATGTTCAATGATCAATGATGCTGTTGTTACCTGTCGAAGGAGCCAACATCACTGCCGCTGGCGATCTTCTTCTTCTTGCCAAAGACGCTTTCGTCGGTGGAGCCGTGGATGACCACGTTGCGCCCGATGACAAGGCCCGCAGGCACGACGGAGCGCTTGCCCACCAGCGTGAGACCGGAGTTGAGCACTTCGGGCATGGCCTTGTTGGGGATGTTCTCGTCCCCGTCGCCCACACGCGCGCCCTGGCGAATGATCACGTCCTTGTCGATGATGCAGCGGTCCACCATGGCACCCGCCTCAATGATGGTGTCACTGAGGATGACGCTGTCGCGCACGATCGCGCCCTCGGCAACCACCACGCCCGGGCTGAGCACGCTGCGCTCAACTGTGCCATCCACGCGGCAGCCGTTGGAGATGAGGTTGCCCGCAGCCTGTGCGCTGGCGCCGAATTTGGAAGGCGCACGTTCCTGGCTGCGTGTGTGCACAATCCACTTGGGGTCATACAAATCAAGCGCCGGGTTCTCGGAGAGAAGGCCAATATTGGCCTCCCAGTAGGCCTGCACATTGCCCACGTCGGCCCAGAAGCCGGGGAAGGTGTAGCCGAAGCACTGGTGCGCACCGCGCACCATGGCAGGCAGCACGTCGCGCCCGAAGTCCATGAGCGATTCATCCTTGAGCACCTCCATGAGCACCTCCTTGCGGAAGGCGTAGATGCCCATGGAAGCGAGGTTGTCGCGGGTGCGCTTGGGTTTCTCGCGGAACTCGGTAATGCGATCTTCCGCGTCCATGGTCACAATGCCGAAACGGTGCGCCTCATGCAGGTTGACATGGCGCACTGCCACGGTAATGTCGGCATTGCTCTGGATGTGCTGGCGCAGCATGGGGCGGTAATCCATGAGGTAGACATGGTCACCGGCCAGGATGAGCGTATGGTCGCCGTCGCGCCCCTCCACAAAATCCATGTTGCGGCGCACGGCATCGGCGGTGCCAAGCTGCCAGTCACCATAGGGGCCGCCGCGGTAGGGCTGGAGCAGGCGCACGCCACCCGAGGCGCGGTCCAGGTCCCACGGCTTGCCAATGCCAATGTGGTCGTTCAGGCTGCGCGGCCGGTATTGGGTGAGCACAGCCACATCATACATGTCACTGTTGACGCAGTTGCTCAGCGGGAAGTCAATCAGCCGGAACTTGCCGGCGAAGGGAACGGCAGGTTCGGCGCGCACCTCGGTGAGCACGCTCAGGGCATTGCTGGAGCCGCCCGCCATGATAAGTGCAAAGACATTTGCCATGATAACCTCGTGACTCTCTGCTCTGGTCTGGTTGGCATACGAAAGGGATGCCATGATGAGATTCTTCTGTTCCACCCAGGGACGCCAGGGCGCAAGGCTTGCCGTGGCGCAGGTGTGAATCTCATGACGGATTGGGCCTAAATTGTCTTGCCGTCGGCAACAACGCCATCCTCGGGAAAGTCGTCTGCATCGCGGTCGGAGTTGATGAGCACGTTGCGCCCGATCTTTGCCCTGTCGGGAATCGTGGCATTCTTGCCCACTACGGTAATGCCGGCAAAAAGGCGGTCGGGCATCTGCTCATTCTTGACACTCTCGTCACCTGTGCCCAGCACCGCGCCCATGCCCACAACCACTTGCTTGTCAACGACCACCTTGTCAAGCATGGCCCCGGCGCCAATCCATGTATCGTTCATGACAACGCTGTCCTTCACCTGCGCGCCCGGCCCCACATAGACGCCCGGGCTCAGCACGCTGTTCACCACCAGGCCGCGAATAACGCAGCCGTTGGAGACCATGCTGCCAACGACGCGCGCCTGCGGCCCCAGTTTGGCAGGTGGGCGCTCCTCGGACCGCGTGTGCATGGGCCACTTGTCGGTGTAAAGATCCAGCGCGGGCTTGGGGTGGAGGAGTTCCAGGCTTGTGGCCCAGTAGGAGTCAATGGTCCCCACATCCACCCAGTAATCCTCAAAACGATAGGCGCAGATCTTGTCACCTGCGGTGAGCATGGCGGGGATGACATCCTTGCCGAAGTCATTGCGCGGGTTGGAGGGACGCCCCTCGCCCAGCCGCTTCTGGAGCATGGCCATGTCAAAGACATAGATGCCCATGGACGCAAGGTTGCCCTTGTCGCGCGCCTTGGGCTTCTCAAAGAAGGCCGTAATGCGCTGCTGTTCGTCCACTTCCATAATGCCGAAGCGGTCGGTCTCCTCCAGCGGCACGGGCATAACGGCAATCGTCAGGTCCGCTCCCTGCTGTACGTGATACTCAATCATGCGCTGGTAATCCATCTTGTAGATGTGATCGCCGGAGAGAATCAGCGCAAGGTCGGCTTTGTTCTCGCTGAGGAAATTGAGGTTTTGGTAAATGGCGTCGGCGGTGCCGGCGTACCACTGCTGCCCCTTGCGCCCCTGGAATGGCTGGAGCAGGCGCACGCCGCCGCGGTAGCGGTCCAGGTCCCACGGCTTGCCAATGCCAATGTGGTCGTTGAGGCTGTGCGGCCGGTACTGCGTGAGCACGCCCACGGTGAAGATGTTGGAGTTGACGCAATTGCTGAGGGTGAAGTCAATAATGCGGAATTTGCCGGCAAAGGGGACGGCGGGCTTGGCGCGCTCTTCCGAAAGCACGGTCAAACGAGTGCCTTCTCCGCCGGCGAGGATCATGGCCACAGTGTTCATAGGCAACCTGTCTGTATGAGCGTGGATGAGCGTGGTTAAATGTGGATGCGCGTGGGCAAATAAGGGTGGAAAAAAGTGCATCTGTTCCGTCTGAAGCGCCTGGTGTGCGTCTTTGACCTGCGCGCGCACGATCACAAAACGACTGTGCGGCTTCCAGAAACACGCGGCCATGCAGATGGGCTTTGGGTGGGATGTATGACTACATGCTAGCCGAAAGATGCAGCATGGTCAAGAGGGCGCGCTACCCTCACGGGGGCCACTCAAAAGTCAGCAATGCGCAGGAGCGAGCGCACAACAGCAACCTCACCCCCGG
>DIAV01000015.1 GCA_002415895.1 Anaerolineales bacterium UBA5069
CCAATTACCCAATTAACCAATTACCCAGTCCATCCACTCCACGACTCTCTCAACTCCCCGCTTCTTTTGTCCCACCATCTCCCCTGCGGTATAGTAGGGACTGGTATAAAACATCTGTTCCGTTTGGTGCGCGGGCTGATTTGCACAAGCAATTTACACACGTCTCTTGCCCCGGCGCACTGAATCACTATCTCCCTGGATGGAGCCATCATGGACATTACCTGGTACGGCCTCTCCTGCTTCCGTATTCGCGAAGGTGGCGTTACAGTCATCTGCGACCCCTATGACAAGAGTGTGAGCGGCGCCGCGCCCAAGCTGCGCGCCGACATTGTGACAACCAGCCATCTGCGCCCCGGCCACAGCGCAATCGAACGCGTCACCGGTGAGGTCAAGGTGCTGGCCGGCCCCGGCGAGTATGAGGTGAAGAATGTCTTTGTGAGCGGGCTGGCCACCTACCACCGCAAGCAGAAGGATTCACCCCTCGAACGCAATATCGCCTTCTTCTTTGAGTTTGGTGATTTGACGGTGGGCCACCTGGGCGACATTGGCGAGATCCCGCTCCAGTCGGAGATTGAAGATCTCAACGTGGGTGAGGTTGACATCCTGCTTGTGCCTGTGGGGGGTGGCGAAACCCTCGACGCGACGCGCGCGGTGGAGATCATCGGCCTGCTGGAGCCGCGCATTGTGATCCCCATGCACTATCAACACCCGGACCTTGTGCCCGCGCTTGCAGCCACGCTGGAGCCCGTTGAGAAGTTCCTCAAGGAATTTGGCGTCAGCGTGCCGGAGCCGCTGGAAATGCTCAAGGTGAGCAAGAGTACGCTCCCCGAGGAGACGCAGGTCGTTTTGCTCACGCGCGCGCAGTAAAGCACTGCACAATTTACCTATAGAACAGCGAGGCTTCCAGAACTGGAAGCCTCGCTGTTCTATGCCGGAACGCGCACTGCTACTTCGCGGGCGGCGTATCCTTCAGGTCGTACACGCCCTGCCGCTTGCGCAGAAAGGGCACATGGCGCTGCAGCCACGCACGCACGAACATGGGCTGCAGTGTGTTCCATGCCTCAACTTCAAGATTCCTCTCGCCCGAAAGCGGCGCATTCTGTGCTGTGCGACCGCTGAAACGCTGCAGCACGTAGGCGCGCGTAATGCGCCGGATGGGGGGCGATCCCTCGGGCAGCGCGCGGCTCCACGCCGCGGCCTGCTCATAGGGTGTCTCATTCGCCTGGATCGGGACGCCAATCCGCCCGCCCCAGCGCTGCAACCGCTCAAAGAGAATGATCGGCAAGTCCGGCGTGAAGGCAGTGGGGCCACTGCTCTGCACGCGGCGAATCAGCAGCAGCCCGGCAATCAGCACAACGGGCGTGAGCAGCGCCCACACCCACCACGCCACACCACTGCCTTCTTCCTGCGCGCCTGTGTCGAGCGCGCCCGGCTCCTGCTGCGGCTGCTGATCATCCGGCCGTTGCGCCTGATTGGGGTCCGGCGTAGGCGTCAATTGATCCTGCATCAGCGTCGCGTTGGGGTCTTCTGTGCCAGTGGGACGCTCAAGCGGGCTCTCACCCGCGGTCGGCTCAAATTCCACCCAGCCCAGCCCCGGAAAGAAGACTTCCACCCACGTGTGCGCGTCGCGCTCCGTAACAAAGTAAAGCAACGACTCCTCATCATAGACACCCTCGGCATAGCCGCTGGCTGTACGGGCGGGGATGCCCAGCACGCGCAGCATCATGGCCATGGAGGTGGCGTAGTAATCACAGTAGCCCTCGCGAAGGGTGAAGAGGAAATACTCAATCGGGTCGACGTTGGCGGGCGGCGCGGCAATCGCATCATTGTAGGGAATGGTGCGCAGGTAGGATTCAATCGCCTTCGCCTTGGCATAGGGCGTCGTCGCAGTCAGGGTGAGCGACTGCGCCAGTTCCGTCACGCGCGGCGAGAAGCCCTCGGGAATCTGCACATAGCGATCCAGGATCGCGGGCGGGTAGTCGGTTGAAGCCGCCTCGAGATCAATCTGCGAGACATCGGTCGCGTTGGAGAGCAGCGTATAGCTGTCACCTGTCTCCAGTTGGCGGCGCGTGCGCACCATCGTGGGCTCAACCGTCTCCGGCATAATGACGGCGGTTGCGGCGGCGCCTTCAGCGCTCGGGGTCGGGGCAGGCCACTCCAGCGGCGGCGCGTCCAGCGGCGGGACAGGGACGCCGCTCACCAGCACATCCACAGGCAAATCAATTTGGCGCAAGTCGGGCACGCCAAAGACGACATTGCCCGACGGTTGCATGAGTGTCACTGTCTGCGTCAGTGGCGCGCGGTTCTCCCAATTGGGAATGGGCGCGGGCTGGAGCGAAGGCAGCAGCACCTGCGTCTCGTTTGTGTTCAGCCAGCCCTTACCGTCAAATGTGTCAAACGTCACTGCGCGCCAGTAGCGCCCCTGCGTGGTGCTGACGTTGAAAACCATGCTGTCGCCGACATTGCGCGCCCCACCCAGTGTGAGTGACCGCCCAAACTGGCCGCTGGAGGCATATTCGCGCCGGTTGAGCCCCTGGTAGAGGCGGTTGATGTCCTCTGATGTTTGCTCCCAGCGCTCATTAAGGGGCGCGAGCAATTGGCGCACCTGCAGGTTGCGCCCCATCCCGGGGGCAAGCCAGGCCAGCGTCAGCACAATCACACTGTAGGTCAGCGCCGTGCGTACAAAGTCCCAGCCTACATCGTGCGTCACATGCACGCGCTGGTCGCGCCAACGCAACTGCTGCTCGGCAAGATTGGCGCGCACCAGCAGCATGAGCGCCAGCACGCTGAAGATGCCCAGCATGGCCCAAATGGGCAGGGGCGCATAGTAGACATTGACAACCATGGCCAGCCCTGCGGGCACCACGGCGCGCCACAAATAGCCATAACGCAGAATCGACCACATGCCCAGGAAAGAAAGCCACCAAAGCAGGAAGGCGATTTCAAAAATGAAGACGTAGTTGTCGGCGCTGGCCGAATTGCTCATTGCTGCATCCACCCAGTTGAGCAGACGCAGCAGCACAAAGTAGGCGCGCGCTTGCAGTTCGGGCAGCCCCTTGTCGATGAAGGGGGCAATCTCAATGGGCGTGGGCAGGCGCGTCATCATAAAGAGGATGATGGCCAGCCCGGTGAAGAGCGCATGCGAGAGCGCGAAGAAGCTATCGAAGCGGCTAAAGGACATGAGCGCGCCCAACACCACCGCAGCCAGGGTAATCGGCACGACAATACCCATGCCCTGCGCCACATGGCCTGCCGCATCCATGGAGGCGGCCAGCACAAGGTAGAGCAGCGCGCTGAGCACTGTCGTCACCACCAGGCCATCCTGGAAGTAAACGTTATTGACGTAGTGAAAGCGCGGGCGCGTGGCCGGGGGTCGTGCCGCCGGTGTCGCGCCTATGGTTGCTTGTGTCATTGAATGGGTGTTGGAAAGTGAGACCAGGGAACAGAACGAGCGGCGTTTTCATTATCCCCGCTACCGATTGTATTCACTTCCTCAGCTAAAGCAGAGACCACAACAGCCCTGCCGCCAAAAGCAGCAGCACGAAAGCTGCAACCACCAGCGCAAGGACGCCCGTTGTGTTGAGTCCCTGACTCGCATATTGTAATGTCTGCGGGGGGTCTGTCACTGTAATCTGCCACGCACGTGCGTCACTGGGCGCGCCGCGCGGCCCTTCGAGCAGTGTAACGATCTGGCTGTTTTGTACGAGGCTCTGCCAGTTGTTGGCTTCGGCGCGGTAGTTGGCGGCCTGAATTTTGGCGCGCAGCGCATTCTCCAGCGCCACGTCTGAGCGATCGCCCGGTTTACCTGCGGCCTCAATTGCGGTTGCCTGCTGCTCCAGATCGTTGGCAAGGCTCGCCCATTGCTCGCCGGGGCCGCGCAGGTCCAGCGGCAGCTTGAGCAGCACATTGCGGCGCAGGAAGGTAGAGTCGCTGGTGGATTCAGGCGCCAGTTGGGTGAGCAGCGCGCGCGGCAACGCCCAATCGGCGCGCAGGGGCGTTGCATTGGCCAGCGCCGGGCCCACGCCCGCACCGTCTACAGCAATACGGAACTCCACCGGCCGTTGCAGGTCACCCGCCGCAGGCGCCGTGAGCGAGACAGTGGCCCCGTCGACCGCGGCCCACTGATTGGCAAGTGCGGCCGCGGCTGTACCGGCAGCCAGCGCGCGCCCGGGTGCGGGCACGCCCACAAGCACCACCTCGGTGCCACGCGCGTCAACTGTTACCGTGTTTTGCCAGGAAGAGAAGAGCGCCTGCGCCTCGGCAGGCGCTTGCAGGCTCTCGCTGATTATGCCGCTGCCCGAGACAGCCACTGCTTCATCGCGCTGCCCTTCCTCCAGCAGTTGCAACGATTGCTCAAAGAGAATGCGGCGGCGCTCCTCGGCAATCGCGGTGGGTTCCATGGCCCCCCCCGACTGCTCCAGTTGGTCAAGCGTGGCAAGCGCCGCCTCCCAGTCGCGGCGGTCGGTGGCGTCGCGCAGCACAATCGCCAGGCCATCGCTCAGCCACTGCTGCAATTCCACGCGCTGCGGGTCGTTGGCGGGCAGCGCGCCCAGCGCGGCCAGCGCTGAATCCACCAGCAATTGGGCATGTTCGGCGCTAAAGTTGCCGCCGCTGCCCACAATACGCTGGCGATAAAGGCGCGCCTGCCCCGAATAAACCTGTGCCAACGCGGCCGGCGTTGCGCCCGCAGCTGCGCCACGGTCTATGGCCGAACCGTAAGCGGCCAGCGCCTGCCCATAGAAGCGGTCGCGCACGCCGCTGTCGGCCGCATCCTGTGCAAGGCGCGCATAACTGTCACCCAGCGCCACCCATTCGGCCACGCCGCCCGCTTGCGCCGCAGCGCGCTGCGCCACAATTTGCTGCCAGAGCGACGGATTGGCATATTCGAAGACAAGCGGGGCGTCGGGAATGTCACCTTCAAAGAGCCACTGAATGGCTGCGGCCTCGGCACTCTCAGTGGGGCTGAAACGCCAGCCCTCGGGGGTTGTGCGCAGCCACGATCCGCCACCAATCGCGGCCGGGATGTTGACAGTAAGCCGAAAGCTGGTTGTGCCGGGCCATGCCTGGTCCAGCGCGGCGGCATCAAAGCGCGTCTGCAGCACCGTGTCTGTTCCCAAACCAAACGAATAACGCAGGCGCAGGTCCGTGCGGCCACCCGCTGGGACAATGACGATCGCCTGTGCGCCGCCCTCTTCGGGCTGAAGCTGCACGGCCTCGCCGCTGGCCGTCACCGTCAGATCACCCGCAAGCGGGCCCGCACCCTCTGCTGTGGGCGACCAGAAGCGCAGCGTGGCCAGTGCGTCGCTGTTGCTGTCGTTGCGCAGACGATAGAAGGCAGTCGCCTCGGCCGTGCCGTTTGTCGAGAGCGTAATGTCGCTCGTGTGGGTTTGCAGGGTAACGCCGGGGGCGGAGATGGGCGTGACAATGACCGGTGCGCCGGCCGTTGCCTGCGCTGCGGCCATGCGCGGGGCCAGCCCAAGGGCCGCCGCCAGCACGAGCACAAGCAGCGTCGCGCGCAGCCGTAACCGGCCGCACATGGGGCGCGTCATCGCATCAGGCCCAGGAAGGTGAGAGGGGTAGGGCGGTTTAGTTGCAAATCTCCACTGCTTTTGGTATCGTTCCATTACAGGCAGAGAGCCGCAGGATTGTAATGGCGGCGCAAAGGGCGATTCTCTTGGGATTTCATTCCGCTATGGTCAAGCTGCTCATGCAGTGGGATATTCGAGCAGGGCGAGAACAGGATTTCTCGGAGTTCGTGGTGCGCGAATTTGCGCCCCGCCTCATGCAGCTTGGCATCGAGCCAAGCGAAGTTCTGTATACCATGTACGGAGAAGGTCCGCAAATGCTTACGCTGGGCGCTGTGGACAGCGCCGAGAAGCTGGCGACCATTCTGCGCAGCAGCGGCTGGGAGAAACTACACACCAAGCTGCTGACCTACGTCACCAATTACAACCAGAAGGTTGTGCGCGACAACGGGCGCAATTTTCAGTTATAGACGATCTTCATTACAGAGTGAACCACAAAACAAAGCGAGGCTTCCGATTCTGGAANNGAGCCCATCAACCCCGAGGCGTGGCGCTGGTACTACAAGTACATCGGCAAGGAGCGCTGCCCGGTCATGGATACGTGGTGGCAAACCGAGACGGGCGGCTTCATGATTACGCCCACACCGGTTGTGCCCCTCAAGCCCGGCAGCGGCACGCTGCCCTTTGCAGGTATTCAGGCCGATGTTGTGCACGAGGACGGCACGTCGGCGGCGGCCAACGAGGACGGCTATCTGGTCATCAAGCACCCGTGGCCAGGGATGGCGCGCACTGTATGGGGTGACCCCGACCGCTACCGCATGACCTACTGGAACGATTTTGCCGGGCAGGGCTGGTACTTTACGGGCGACAGCGCGCGACGCGACGAAGATGGCTACTTCTGGATCATTGGCCGCATGGACGATGTGATCAAGGTCTCGGGCTACCGCCTGGGCACAGCCGAGATTGAGAGCGCGCTGGTGAGCCACAAGGATGTGGCCGAGGCCGCGGTAATCGGTGTGCCGGATGACCTTAAGGGCAACGCAATTCTGGCCTACTGCATCCTCAACGCGGGGCTCACGGGCAGCGATGCGCTCGAACGCGAACTCAAGGATCACGTGCGCCACGAGGTGGGGCCGATTGCCATCCCCAGCCACATTGAGTTTGTGCCCACGCTGCCCAAGACGCGCAGCGGCAAGATCATGCGGCGGCTGCTCAAGGCGCAGGCCACCGGCCAACCGATTGGCGACACAAGCACGCTGGAGGGGTAAGGGCGGGGTGTCGGCTGTGGGGTTTCTCAGTATCGGAGCGAGGCTTTCAGAAGCGGAAGCCTCGCTTCAACAGCAAAGGTCGCGTACATGCGTGTGCTAACGTGGAATATTCATAACTGGCAGACAGCCGAAGGTGCGCCCAATCTGGCGGGCATCATCGAAACGCTGACCGCTGCCAATGCGGACGTGATCGGCCTGAACGAGGTCTTCTACCCGCTGCCAGCGCCGGGCGACAGCCGCCCCGCGCTGGAGGTGCTGGCCGGCGCGCTGGGCATGCACTTTGTCTTTGGCCCGTGCGTGCGCTGGCCCGCGCACAATGACATGCCCGAAACGGGCTATGGCAATGCGCTGCTGGCGCGCCTGCCCATTGCCGCCAGCGCCGCCCACCACCTCACGCCCATCCCTGGTTACGGTGACAGGGGGCTGCTTGAGGCGCGCATTGCCCAGCCCGACGGCAGCAGCTTCACGGCCTACGTCACCCACCTCGATCATACGAACGAAGATGCGCGCGTCCAGCAGTTTCGCGCGGCGCGCCAGTGGCTCATCCGCGACCGCAACCGTGGGCATGTGCTCATGGGGGACATGAACGCCATCAGCGCATGGGATTTCACAGAGCGCCCTGATGAACTTGCCGCGCTGGCGCAGCACCCACGCGGCAGCAACCTTGTGGGTGGCCTTGGGGGTGATGCTGCGGGCATCAAGGCGATTGCGCAGATGGAGAAGGCGGGCTATGTGGACCTCTACCGGCAAGCAGGTCACGCCCCCGGCGGGCGCAGCTATGTGCACGCCGAGATGGACCTGCGCATTGATTTCATTTTTGCCAGCCAGCCCCTCGCGCCGCAGGTCACAGATTGCGGCATCATCACAACCGCCGACCATGTTTCTGATCACCGGCCCGTGTGGGCGGATATTGCGGCTGACTAAGGGCGACCTGCGCAACAAAAGGCCGCAGAGGGCGCGGAGAAATGCAAGAAAAGCGAGGCTTCCGATTCTGGAAGCCTCGCTCTGTTTTGTGGGGGGGCTGTGGGGAGGGAAACGACCGCTTAGGTGTGTGTGATCCGCACGCGCCAGACCTCGGGACCCTCTTCCAGGCTATCCCAGGCAAACAGGCCTGTACGCTCGTGCAGGAACTGGTAGTAGAGCGGCATGGGGGCGTGGTCATTCACCAGCTCAAACGAATCGCCCGGCTCAAGGTTGTCAAAGGTGCCGAGGATCAGCGCGTGACGGTCACGAGGCTGGATCACGCGCACATCAATTTGTGTCATGTCAGTACTCCTGTCCAGTGAACAAAGAATCGCAGCGGTGGGTCAACACGATCGCGCACAGCCGTTAGTGGCCGGAGCTGTCAGCCGTCTCATCGCTGAAGAAAACGCTCGGGTTGGGTTCGCCCTCGGCGTAGAGATAGCCGGCCAGCCCCCGCTCCATGCGGCTCAGCGCATGGTCAACCAGAATATAGCGCCCGGGCACATCCAGCTTGAACTCAACCATGCCTGCGCCACCCGGGGGCACAACCACCGTCTGCACATCGGTCAACGGTGCCGATGTGAGTGACGCCAGGTTGTACACACGGTCAAAGATTTCGCCAATGACGTGGAAGGAGGACATACCATTGGGGCCACCCACGCCGAAGAAAATGCGCACAGTCTCGCCCGTGTTGGCACGCAGTGCGTTCTCATCGGTGGTAAGTGCGCCGGCAGAGCCATTGAAAACATAATACTCGGGCTGCTCATCCAGCATGGCCTGATAGTCAAAGTCAAGATGACCGGCCGTGCCGAAGGGCTGCACCGTGTACATTTCACCCTGCATGACATAGAACTCGCGATCCACCGGCGGCAAGCCGCCTTCAGGCTCAACCAGAATCAACCCATACATGCCCGATGTAATGTGGTGGGGCACGCTGGCCGTAGCGCAGTGGTAGACATACAGGCCGGGCTGCAGCGCCTTAAAGGTGAACGACTTGGTCTCGCCGGGCATCACCTGGGTGTAGACAGCGCCACCGCCCGGGCCTGTTACGGCATGAAGGTCAATCGAATGAGCCATCTGATTGCCTTCCTTGTTGTGGAGCGTAAGCTCCACAGTGTCATCCACACGCACACGCAGCATGGGCCCCGGCACCTGGCCGCCAAAGGTCATGTACCGATAGGTGGTGCCATCCCCCAGAATGCCGTTGAGCTCAAGCGTTTCAAGGTCAATCTGCACCGTCTCGGGGCCGCGGTCGCCAATCGGCGCGGGCAGGTCGGTGGGGCTGCGCACAATCGAGACGGCATCGGCGGCGGCAGGGGCGACAACTGCCTGCTCGGCGGCCGCAGTGCCCATGCCGGCCATGCCGGAGCCCGTCATGTCCATGCCCGCCATCTGCATCCCTGCGGCTGCAACGCCATCGCCAACGATGAGTTTTCCCTTCATGCCGATTTCGCGATGGCCGGGGATGGAGCAGTAATACTCATATGTGCCGGCCGCGGCCGCGACAAATTCCACAATCTCGGTCTGCTCATCTTCAACCAGTTGCGCTGTATGCACGTTGAATTCGTCAATGTTCAAATCGTGCAGCGTCGGATCGCCGTTGACAAGGGTAATGCGCACGGTGTCGCCCGGCTGCACATGCAATTCGGGATTCACAACGCCGTCAATGTCGCCGCCCACGCCCACATAGGCCATAGCGGGCGTGCCACCAATCACGGTGCGCAGCGTAAACTCCACAACTGTCGCATTACTTTCAATGAGCGTCGTTTCGCCCACATCGCCAATGCGCGGCGTAGTCTGCGCTGTGCGCTGGCGCTCGGCGCCAATCAGCGCCGCCAGCAGCAGGAAGACCAACAGCACAAGCGACCAGAGCAGATAGGCGGGTTTCTTCTTGTTTTCGGTGTCATTTACCATTTTGGGTCATCTTCCTCGATGCGTGGGTCAAATCCGATTCATTGACAATCAGGTAGGGCAATTCAATGGCATCCACTGGGCACAATTCTTCACAGGCTGCGCAATAGGTGCACTTGTCTGGGTAGAGCAATATGGCACGGTCAAAAAGCTGACCCAGCGCACTCGTGGGGCACGCGGCAATGCACTCGCCGCAGCCTGTACACTTCAACGCATTAATCTGGGGCATCCATGACATTCTGCTGCGACCTCCATTCCCGCATGCTGTCCGACCGCACATTGCAGCGGCTTTTACAGCGCGCGGCTTGCACTCCAGCCTCACATACAGTGAGGATAGAGTGATCGCAGGCAATTGAATTTAAGCTGGATTAAGTACGGAGCAAACAGTGGACATTTGTCACGCAGGCGGGTGACAAGTGTCCCGTAAAAAGCGAGGGTGAACCGTTGCCGTCACGAAACCGACAGCCACATCTCAACACAAAGCTGCAAAGGCGCGCAAAGAAACGCGAAGGAGTGCAATCGCTCAGCACATGCCGATTGTTGCCGTCCTTCACGTTTCTTTGCGCACCTTTGCGGCTTTGCGTTGAGATTTTGTGTTTGTCTAGAGCATGGCAATCGAGCGCAGAATTGTCTCGTCGACAATGACAATGCGGTGGCGATCAAAGCGGATTGCGCCCGCGTCTTCCAGCGTGTGCAGCACATTGCTGATGGTTTGCGGTGTGGTATTGATGTGCGCGGCTATCGCTGTACGCGTAATGCCGGGCCCCACCAGCGACGCGTCGCCGGCCTGCTTAAGCAGAAAACGCGCCAGCCGCACGATCACCGAGTGCAGCGCCAAATCTTCAATCTGCGCGACCAGCGTGCGCACGCGCCGCGATAGCCGCTGAATAACGTTCAGCGCCACGCGCGGATTGTGCGCGAGCACATAGTGGATGGCATGTGCGGGCAGCAGCCAGAGCGTCACCTCGGCGCTGAGCGCGGCGGCGCTGGCCGGGTTGCCGCCGCCGTCAAGCGCGGCGATGTCGTTAAAGGTGTTGCCGGGGCCGCGCAGGTGCAGAATGTGCTCGCCCCCCTCCTCGCTCAGCTTGAATATCTTCACTGCGCCGGTTTCCACAATCCACAGCCCGGTTGCCGGTTCGCCCTCGAGAAATATCACCTCGCCCGCCACAAAGTGACGCAGGAGCGCATGCCCGCAAAGATACGCGAATTCGCCCTCTGTAATGCCTTGAAAATAGACAATGGCTTCAATGTGCTTGCGTATCGCGGCCATGCTCTGTGCGCCTCTGTACCGATTGAATTGCCAAGCCTATCATGTTGCCCCACGCCCAGGCAACTATCCAAGCGCAGCCTCCCGCCGCCAATCCGTCGGTCTCTCTTCGGCAAAGGCCACTGGCGCGCGTTTTTGTGTGAACGTGACGTATGCCACACTTCCGCGCTGCGCAATCCTGTATAGTGAGCGCCAATCGCACCACGCCCTGTTTTTCGTTACTGTCTTCAGGGAATTTGCTTGCGGCAACATTGTCGCGGGACCATCCTCAAACAAGTGAGCCACGATCTCCATGAATTCATTCAGTGTTTTGGCAAGCGCGCCGCGCGCGCGTTCTTCCACCCTTCGCCAGACATGGCTGCTTCTGATTGTGCTGGCGCTGGTGGCGCTGCTCGGCGCATGTAGCAACAACCCCGCCACGCCCGCCGCATCCGCCGATTCAGCAGGAGCGGCCGAGGCCGAAAGTACAAGCGTGCCGGTGGAAGCGGGCGACACATGGCAGGGCATTCCGGTTGGCTTCACAGCCGAAGGTCACCCCTTCAAGGGCAATCCGAACGCGCCCGTCACACTCGCAATCTACAGCGACTATCAGTGCCCCTTCTGCGCACGCCACTTCGTGAATACGGAGCCGGGCCTCATTGAAAATTACGTGCGGCCGGGCAAGGTGCGTATGGTCTTCCACGATCTGCCGCTCAAGGAACTGCACCCCAACGCGCTGGCGGCGCATGAAGTAGCCCGCTGCGTGGCCGATCAGGGCGCGCCGCTCTACTGGGCCCTGTATGACGCCCTCTACATGGCGCAGGACGAATGGGCGCAGCAGCCAGATCCCGCGGCCACATTCGAGCGGCTGGCAGGCGAAGTGGGTGCAGATGTAGACGAGCTCAAGGCCTGTGTGGGGAGTGGCTCCAAACAGGCTGCCATTACACAGGCCGTTGCAGATGCAAGCGCACTCGGCTTCGACGGCACGCCCAGTTTCCAGGTCATCGACGAGGCCACCGGCGCCGGCTACAGCATCATTGGCGCGCAGCCCTACGCCCGCTTTGCCGAGGCGCTCGACGCCGTGCTTGCGGGCAATGCACCCCCCACGCCCGCGGAAGCGCAGAGCCCGTCCGTTCCCTTCTGGGCAACCACCGCAGGCATGGCGCTTGATCCCGCGCGCCCCGGCCTGACCATGGCCGGTGATCAGACACGCGGCAGCGCCGACGCGGGCGTAGTCGTCATCGAATTCTCCGACTTCCAATGCCCCTACTGCAAACAGCACGCCCAACAAACCCAACCCGAACTGGACAAGCAGTTTGTCGACACGGGTGACGTGCGCTGGATCTACAAAAGCTTCCCACTGCCCATTCACCCCCAGGCGCCCGCTGCCGGTGTGGCAGCCGAATGCGCATCGGACCAGGGTAAGTACGTGGAGATGCATGACGCACTCTTTGAGAGCGTAACAACGTGGTCGATTACCGACCCGACGCCCATCTTCATCCAGCTTGCCACCGAAGTGGGGCTGGACGCCACAGCCTTTGCCACCTGCCTGGCGGACCCCGCCATTGCCGAACGGGTTGAGGCAGACCGCACCGATGGCGTGTCCTATGTACAGGGCACACCCACCTTCATTATCCTCAACGGCAGCGGCGGGCGCATCATTCCCGGTGCACTGCCGCTGGCCACCTTCAGCGCCGAACTGCAAAAGGCTGTCGATGGGGAGTAGGGAGCAGCAACGGGTTGCTCAGATAATGTCGCCACTTTCAGATAGAAGGAGACTGCATGGACTTTCGCAAACGTCAATGGGCCATCCCTGTGCTGCTGCTGGCCCTGGGCCTGTTAAGCGCATGCTCGGCAGGCACGGAAAGCGCCGCGCCAACCGCCGCGCCTGCGGCAGCAACTGCACCGGCAACAAGTGCACCCACCGCCAGTGCGGTTGCCACTGCACAGCCTGCCGACGCGCCCACAGCAGCGCCCGCGG
>DIAV01000347.1:0-4035 GCA_002415895.1 Anaerolineales bacterium UBA5069
AGAGAAGCTGGATGCGATCAAGGCGTTGCAACTGGAGTATGGCCCGATTGCCATGGTTGGCGATGGCGTCAACGATGCGCCGGCGCTGGCGACGGCCACAGTGGGCATTGCTATGGGCGGGGCAGGCACGGCAGTTGCACTGGAAACCGCCGACGTCGCGTTGATGGCCGATGACCTGAATCAGTTGCCCTTCGCCGTGGGTCTCAGCCGCGCCAGCCGCGCCATTATCCGCCAGAACCTTGCCATCGCACTGGGCGTGATTGGGCTGCTGATTCTCTCCTCGCTCGCGGGTCTGGTGGCGCTCAGCGGCGCTGTCATACTCCACGAGGGCAGCACCATCGTTGTTGTGCTCAATGCGCTGCGCCTGCTGCGCTACAAAGAGCCGGCGTAGATCCATCCCCCTCGTTTCCCATTGCTGCATTGCCCCGAGCCGCTCAAGGATTTGACCCCGCACCAGCGACGCATACTCCGTTAATCACGCCGCACCGCGCCAAATAGGCCATTTGGCGCGGTGCGTTCGCGTCATTTGCCGCTGGAACTAGCGTCCCAAATCATCTATCTTCATCACATGGATAAGTGCCTAAATCTCCTCACCATACGCCTCATCACACGCGCGGAAACCAAACCATGAAAATGTGGACTCAAATTGTAACCATCCTGGGCGCGTCCGTCTTGGTGGCGGCATGCGGCGCCGCCCCTGCGCTTGCCGACAAGTCGTTGATGCCTGACGTTGTGCTCATGCAGAGCGAGTCCACGCAGGAGGCGTACCGCTTTGCCGTCGCTCACCCGGACGATCTCACGACAGTGCCATGCTATTGCGGCTGCGTTGGCCTCGGCCACCGCAACAATCGCGATTGTTATTTGAAGCCTGAGAGCGAGCCGGACGCGCTGGTCTTTGACGACCATGCCCTGGGTTGCGAGATTTGTGCCGAAATTACGCATCTGACCATCGAATTGAAAGGTGCGGGTGCATCACCCGGCGCAATTCGTACAGCAGTGGACGCGCGCTTTGCTGATCGGGGTCCGGGCACTGACACACCGTTTCCTGCGCAGACGATGACAGTGAACTAGCCTTGGTCCGTCGTATCAACCTCGAGACTACATACACGTCCAGCGACTTCACCGCAGCAACCCAAACACGATTCTCCATCAAAACACGATTCTCCATCAAAGGAATTTCCAATGAACCAAACGCACTCTCCCCATCCCTTGCCGGGTACAAACAGCCGCGTTGAATCCGTGCGCCACCCTGGCACATGGATCATAGTAGCCGGCACAGCCATCACATTGATTGCAATGCTCTTCCTGCTGACACGCATATCCGCAGCCAACCAATACACACCGCTTTACATTGGCGGTCCCCGTGCTCAGCTAAGCCAAAGCCTCTTTGATTATGGCGACGTAAAGAACAACTCGCGTGTGGAAACAACCTTCACCATCCAGAATGTCGGAGACAAGCAACTCTACTTTCCGCAGGAACCTGTGGTCCAGGTAGTGGAAGGCTGTTGCCCGCCCACGGCGCAAATCAGCAAGTCTGCGCTGAACCCCGGCGAGACGGCGCAAGTGTCACTCAGTTTCTCCATGCACGCTGGCATGGACGGCCCCCACGACTTCCGCGTCAAGGTGCGCACCAATGACGCCGAAGCACCCGAACAGGAAGTGGTGATTCTCTCCAACTGGGTGCAGTAGACCGTTCTCCACCAACGGGATTAGCAACGCAAATGGTGGGGCCGCTGACATTTCGTCAGCGGCCCTACCGTTTGCATATGCCGGCGCAATCGCGCCGTGACCATTCCGTTCCCTGCTCAGCGCACGGCCTCAGCCGCCCCCGCTCACATGATGATCGATCCCCAAGTATTTGGCGATGAACGCCTGAATGCGCGCCTCATCCACACTGTCGAGCGTGAGCAGGTGGTTCCACGCAGTGACAGCTATCGGCGCACCCATATCCGCATGGGTGGAGACACCGTCGCTCCACTGTGGTTCGTTCGGCGCCAGCACCACATGCTGGTCAGCGCGGTCATAGGGTTCAACAATGGCCTCGAGTGCGCTGCGAGTCTCCTCGCAGCCGCTATCACCGCATTGGTAGTAGATGACCACCCCGCCATCCTCCAGATTGTGGATCAGCAGTTCATACGGCACCGGCTCGCGATGAATGCCCCACTGGGCCAGCGAGCCATAGTGCGGGCCGGAAGTGGGCGGCGTCCTGTTGTAGACAAAGGTGTTACGTTCCTCGGGTGTAATGTGCGCATTGCCCTGCGTGTTGAAGGTCTGCTCACCTGCCATTTGGAGCGACTGGCGCACGTTGAAGTAGACCACAGCGGCAATAATGAGCAGGAAAATCGCGACGCCTCCAATGATCAAGGGGTCGGGTTTGCCCGTCCGACCGCTCTTTGTGCGGGATGTGCGACGCTGTGCTGTCTTTGCCATTTCGTTTCTCTTTCAGTTAGGGAAATCGGCGGTTGCATCGTGCGTGCGTCGCGCATCTGCCGCCAGCATCAGTTCAAGGCGCGGATAGAAGGCGGCGGTGATCGCCCAGGCGCCCAATAGGCCCGTGAAGAGCCGCGACCACCAGTTGAAGGTTCCCTGGTGATCGCCCCCATAGAAGGCGGGCCACACGTTGGCGGTGAGGACTCGCAGCCATTCATTGGTGTCGCGGAAGCCGCCGCCGCTCACGCCCGCCATCACGTCGCTGAGCATGTGCGTTGCGCCGTCGAGTGCAATGGGCGCCAGCGCCAGCGCAAGCAGCGACCAGCGCAAGGGGCGCGAGCGCACACCCAATCTGCGAAGCAGCCAGTAGAGTGCAAACCAGAGCGCCGTCATGGTGTACCAGCTCAACATGCGGTCGCTCCAGGCCACCTTCCAGCCCATTTGCGGCGTGCCGACAAAGCCGCGCAACTGAGAAGCCGGGGCGGGCCAGACCGCCTGAATCTCGTCCACCGTGTAGGTGAGTCTGGGGCCAAAGAGAAACCAACTGCGCTGTGGCAACTGGTGGCAGGTGTAGCCATAGGCCGAATAGAGCAGCGTCGCCGGGCGCTCCCAGCCCCAATGCATGAAGAGCGGCGCGGCAAAGGGCAGCAGCGTCACGACCAACAAGCCAAGCACCATCAGCCCCACCAGGTGACGCACGACAAAATCAGCCGCCCGATCCATGCTTCCGGCACGCGGCGCATTCCTGGCGGCTGGTTGCGGAGCCACTTGCGTTTCGGCCCACGGCGTTCTTTCCATAGACACCCGTCTACTCATGCACAGTGTGTTCTTCAATCGCAGTGCGCAGCACGTCTTCCTCCACAAGTCCCACGCGGGACCAGAGCCGCGCCCCGCTGGGTGCGGCGATCACATAGGCGGGGTGGCCGCGCAGCCCATACGCATCTGCGCTGCGCCTGGCTGCTTCCTCATCCGCGTTGCGCGACTCGAAGACGACGCGCCCCGCATATTCCTTGCTCAGCCCATTCACGATGGGCTCCATTTGCGCTCAAGGCGGTCAGCCGTCGGTGTAGAAGAAGATGAACGTATTGAGCCCTGCGTTTGCACCCGCAGGTGTTGCTGCCGCAGGCGTGGGTGTCCCGGCGCCACACGCCGCGAGAAGCAGCGCAAGGAGCAGACCCAGCGCCATCCATGCTGGTCGAAATCTCAAGCGGTCACCTCCTGCGGGGCAGTCTGCGGGCGGCGCTCCGCCGCGGGCGCAACGTCGGGCATGAGGTCGGCGCCACGCAGCAACTGTGCGTTGAGCGCAACCACAATTGTGCTCATGGCCATGAGTGCGGCGCCGGCCGCCGGCGAGAGATTGATGCCCCACGGTGCGAGCACCCCCATGGCCAGTGGTATGGCCACGATGTTGTATCCGGCAGCCCACCACAAGTTCTGGACCATCTTGCGGTAGGTAGCCTGGCTTAGGCGGATAGTTTTGACGACCGAGCGGGGATCGCTTGAGGCCAGCACAATCCCTGCCGACTCAATCGCAACGTCGGTGCCTGCGCCTATTGCCAGCCCCACATCGGCACGAGTGAGGGCCGGTGCGTCGTTGACGCCGTC
>DIAV01000347.1:4148-5927 GCA_002415895.1 Anaerolineales bacterium UBA5069
ACGCCGTCGCCCACCATGGCCACTATCTGTCCTGCCTGCTGGAGCTTGGCAACGGCGGCATCCTTGTTTTCAGGCAACACCTCGGCAAAGTACTTGTCAATGCCTAGTTCACCCGCTACACCGCGCGCGACGGCCTTGCTATCGCCGGTGAGCATGACCACTTCGACATCCATGGTACGGAGCGCCGCAACCGCCTCATGGCTTTCCGGGCGAATCTGGTCGGCAATGGCAAATGCGCCCGTCACCTGGTCGCCCTGTACAAGATAGATGACGCTCTGCGCCTCATCCCCTGCCTTCTGTGCAAAGGCTTGCAGTGTGGGTGGCGGAGTCAGCGACAGCAGTTCAAGCAGGCGCGGCCCACCCAGGTGCACCTCGGCCCCGTCGACATCCACACGCACACCGCGCCCTTGAATGGCCTTGAAGCCATCCACGCGCGGCAAGGTCAGTTGCTTCTCCTCGGCGGCGGTGCGAATGGCCCGCGCAATGATGTGTTCCGAATCGCCCTCGGCGGCGGCGGCCAGCGCAAGCAGAGCATCCTCCTGGCCCGGCGTCTCGCTGACCATTCCGACAAGTCCCTGCTTCCCGGTGGTGAGCGTGCCCGTCTTGTCGAAGAGCACAGTTGTCACCTTGCGCGACTCCTCCAGCGCCAGGCGGTTGCGCACAAGGATGCCGTTCTGCGCGCCCTTGCTCGTGCTGATGGCAACCACAAGCGGCACCGCCAACCCCAGCGCGTGGGGACAGGCGATGACAAGCACCGTGACGACACGCTCGATTGTGCTCAGTTGCATACCATCGATGAGCGTCCAAACGATGAATGTGGTGATCGCTGCTGCGAGCGCCACATAGAAGAGCAGGCCGGCGGCACGGTCGGCAAGAAGCTGCGTCGGTGATTTACTGTTTTGCGCCTCGGCCACCAGCCGCATGATTCCGGCCAGCGCCGTCTGATCGCCGAGTGCATCCACCTTCACACGCAGGCTGCCCGAGCCGTTGACGGTGCCGCCGATGACGCGCGCACCCTCCGCCTTCGTCACGGGCTTCGATTCACCTGTGAGCATCGCCTCGTTGACATCCGACTCGCCGCTCACCACCACGCCGTCGGCAGGGAGGCTTGCGCCGGGGCGCACGAGTACAACGTCACCGGCGCGCAGCGCAGAGACGGAGACCATCTCGATGGAGTCATCAGCACGAACACGGTCGGCTGTGTCGGGCATGAGTTTGGCGAGTTCACCGAGTGCGCCCGACGCCTGCCGCACGCTACGCATCTCCAGCCAGTGGCCCAGCAACATGACATCAATCAGCAGTGCCATTTCCCAGAAGAAGCCGCTCGTGGGATCGATGAAGATAATGACGATGCTGTAGACAAAGGCCACCGTAATCGCCAGCGAAATGAGCGTCATCATCCCTGGCGTACGGTTGCGCAGCTCCGGCACGGCCATCTGCAGGAAGGGAATGCCGCCATAGAGAAAGATGGCGATTGCAAAGAGGGGCCCAATCCACGCGCTGCCCGGAAAGACAGGCATGCGGAAGCCGAACCACATCTGCAGCATGGGGCTGTAGAGGAGCACCGGTGCAGTCAGCGCCAGGCACACCCAGAAGCGGCGGCGAAACAGCTGCTCATGGCCGCTGTGGTCGGTGTGTGCTGCGTGTGCGCCATGTTCATCGGCGGCCATATCGTGGCCTGCATGTTCATCGGCAGCCATCTCGTGGCCTGCATGTTCATCGGCAGCCATCTCGTGGCCTGCGTGTTCATCGGCAGCCATCTCGTGGCCTGCGTGTGGA
>DIAV01000052.1 GCA_002415895.1 Anaerolineales bacterium UBA5069
AGCGACTTGTACGCGGAAAAGGCGGTAACAACGGAAATAACATGAAACACTTGCCTTCTGCTGATCACCTTAACTTGTGAAAAGCATGGCAGATGACGCCGAAGCCCTTCCTGCTTTTTTCGTTGTTTCCGTCCTTTCTGCGTACAAATTCTGCGTACAAATCGTTTTGCTGCGTAACTTGAGTATTTAATTCTCAATCTCAACCAGCGTGAGCAGGCTGGGCACGCGCGCCGGGCTCAGGGTAAAGGTGCCCGTTGCGGGGTCAAACGCGCCGCTCATGCCAAAATCGTCGTCATTGACGAGCGCGAGATGGCTGCCGTCAATCAACGCCAGCCCCTCGAGCTTGTCGGCCTGCGTATAACCTGCCGCAGTCAGGTCCACATAGAGCTGCTTCTGCACAGGCTGTATACCTGCCAATTGCAGAAGCGGCAGCGGCTGCGTTTCCAGCCCCTGGTTGTAGCCAACAGGCGCAGTCTCCTTGAACTCCTCCAGATTGGTTGCCCCGGCCAGGGAAATCTTGTAGATGTACTTTTGTGCGGCGGGGCCTGCAAGGTCGTCACGTTCGATGACGAGGAATTCGCCATTGCCCAGCGCCACGGCATCTCCCAGCTTGTCCACATTGCCGCCATCCACAATGTAAAGATACTGGCCCACGGTCTGCTCTGTTGCGGTGTCAAATGCCACAATGCGCACAGCGGTGGCCGCTTTGGCGTTGCTATCGTCGGGGCGATCAGGGTTGTCAATGGGGC
Organism: Anaerolineales bacterium UBA5069; assembly: GCA_002415895.1. Lineage (GTDB taxonomy): Bacteria > Chloroflexota > Anaerolineae > Caldilineales > Caldilineaceae > UBA5069. Next base: position 750 of record DIAV01000052.1, read on the forward strand.
TTTGCATGAATGCATAGAGGATGCTGCCCTCAAAGGCGGCGGCCTCGAAGCCGTGGTTGGCGGTGCGCTGCATCAGCACGGCGGGCAGCGCTTCAACGCCCAATTCCGCGCCGCCGGTATTGGCGTTCGCGCCCTCCGGCACAAAGCGGCGCAGCAGCCGCCCGTCAGCATCAAAATGGAGCAGTGAGGGGCGATACTCCTCCACAATCCAGAATGAGCCATCGGCGGCCACGGCCATGCCCTCGGGGTCAATGCCCATCGTATCGTAGGGCAAGGGGTTGCCGCGCAGGTCCATGGCGGCCTCATCGCCCCCTGCGCGGCCGGGTGGGCCCGCCAGGTTGGGCAGCCCCGTCAAGGGTGCGCCGTCTGGATTCGTGAGGAGCATCTCGCTCATGTATCGCACGGCGCCCGTTGCGGGGTCCACGGCCAGGCGCACAATGCGCGGTGTAAAGCCGGGCAGCGGAAAGGGGCGCGCATCGACGCCGTCGTCCAGCACATCGGCGGGCGAGGCATTGGGGCCGCGGTCCGTCAGCGTGAGGAAATTGAGCAGGCCGCTGTCGGCATCTGTGCCGGTATACGCAAGCGCCGAGAAGCCGCCCAGAGTAATCGTCTGGCCGGCCTCGGTTGTGCCCACGCTGGGCAAATCGGCAATCGGCAAGTCGCGCAGTGTTTGCACGCGCGCGCCGCCATCATCCAGCGGCAGCAGCGCCGTGACGGTCGCCGTCTCCAGGTCAACATCGGCCACAGCGCGGTTCTTGTGCAGCGTAACGCGTGCGCTGCGTCCGTCGGGCGCAATGGTAATGCCGTCGGGCTCAAGCTCCTGTGCCACTGTGGCGTTGGGCGCTGCGACGCGAATCTGCGGGTCCAGTGCGGCGGCAACGGCGCCCGCGTTGAATTGCGCAAAATCGGCAGTGCGCACGGCGCGCTTGCCCAGCGCGGCAGGGTCGCCGCGCAGGTCAATAATCGAAATTGAACCTTCAGGGTTTTTGGTTTGCTCTTTGTTGGCTTCGCCCTTGTTGGCCACCACAAGGCGCGCGCCGTCGGGCGTGAAGGCAAGCGCTGCGGGCAAGGGACCTACGCGCAGATCGTTGAGGATTGTTCCGTTAACGTCTGCCAGCACCACAGTGCCATCGTTGGGCTTCTTGTCCGCTTCCACGCCAATGGCCACCAGGCCGTTGGACACGGCCACGCTTGTGGGTTCCTGGCCAAAGGGGGTGACATCAATCGATCCCACCGGCAGCGGCGCGCTGGGGTTTGCCATGTCGTAGATGTCAACGCGCGCGTCGGCCCCATTGACAACAAAGGCGCGCCGGCTGGCGCTGTCGTAGGCCGCTGCATTGCCGCCACCTGCCGCCGTGGCACCCGCAAAGAGGGTGGCTGCGGTGTCGGTAACAGGCGCGGGCGCTGTCGCTGCGGGCACTGCGGCAGCAGGTGGCGCGGCCTGGGGCGCGCTCGCTGTACGCCCCCCACATGCCACCGCAAGCAATGCGATCAGCCCGGCCAGTGCGGGGCGTAACAACTTGACCATGCAGAATTCTCCCTACAAGCAGCAGTGCATCCCTCCAGCGCTCGCCGGAATCCCGGAGATGGAGCGCTCAATTCACGCCCTGAGTATACTACGGCCTGTGCAAAGCAGCAGGGGAGGGGATGCCGCGGCATCCCCTCCCCTGCTGATCTTATTGCTTGTGTCCCGCTCGGCCCAACTCAATCCGGCTTGGTAATCATGGGCAGGAAGATACGCTCAGTGCCCGGCTCGGGTTCGTTGGGGTCTACCGTGGGGGTGCCAATTGTGACAATCGCGGTGCTCAGGGCGGCAACTTCAATGCGCCCCACCACGTTTGCGGCTGCACTGCCAACCGGCGCGGCAGCTATGAAGTTGGCTGCCGTGACGACAACAGTGTTCGTCAGCGGTGTGGTCGCCTGCCACGCCAGCGCAGGCGCCTGCTGATTGGTCACCTGCAGAATTGTCCCCGGCGGCAGCGCCTGATCTACGGATACGCCAACACCCAGTTGGGCATCGCTGATGTCAGTATGGGTGAAGGTGACTGCGCCCGTGTTCCGAATCGTGACGCAGAAGTAGACTGTGGTGTCGGGCTCCACCTTCAGCGTGGTGGTTGTTGCACACACGCCGTCGTCTGTACCCACTGTCTTTGTAACAGCAATGGACGCGGTGGCAGCGCCTGCATCGGCGGGGTTGTGCCAGAAGCCCCCCTGCAGTTGGTAGCCGCCGCCGGTGGCGGGAGCAGGTTGGGCGTCAGGCTGGCCCACGGTGCCCGTCAAGGCGTAGCCTGCACCGGTGCTCGTTTGGCCGCCGCCATCCACCGTCCACCAGTCGATGGCATAGCTGCCCGCGGCGCGCACGCCCACGGCCGTGGCCGCGATGAAGAGCAGCGCCACGGCAGCAACACCGAATATGCGGAGTGGGGAGTTGCGCAGCGGCGTCATCATGGTGCGACGACCTCTACCGTCTCCACGCGCGCCACCCAGCGCGTCGTGATGCCCCCGCCCAACCCAGATGTCGTTACGACAATATCCAGGGTTTCCAATGTGTTGTTGGCAACTACAGCAGCGTTCCACCCCGCGTTGTCTTCAAAGCCGCCGGACGTATTTACTGGTGTACCCACCAGTGACGTCGTTCCGCCCACACGTTCCACCGCGCCCATAATGACATAGCCGGCGCTCACGCCATTTGAGGAACGGCCCGAGATGGTGACGACGAAAGTCCAGGTTCTGCCGTCCGGTACAGGCAGGCGCAGCGCTGCGCCATCCAGAAAGAGCGGTTGATCCGTCTGGTTGCCCGTGGTTGTGCGGCGCAAGATATAGGTGGACGCCTGTGCATCGCCTGCAGCGGTAAAAGAGCCCGACGCGTAGGCCATTTGACCCGGCTGGGTTGCGCTGGCGCCATAGCCGCCGGGGATTGTGGCATAGGATGCGGTGACGCTGTTGCCTGTGCCGCCGCCAATTGTGCTTGCCTCAACTGTGGTCGGGATCGTGTTGGTGGCGTCGCCGCCGATGACGTTGGGTGTGATTGTTGTGCCGCCATCAGCACCGTCGGTGCCCGGTGCAATGCGCAGGCCGGTGGTGCTGTTCATCTTGATGGTGACGGCCACGTTGTTGGTCGTGCCCAGGAAGTTGGTTGCGGAAGAGGTGCCGCCGTTGCCGGTCAATGTCCAGGCGTTGGCGCTCGCTTCTATGGAGCAAACCCAGGCAGCGCCATCCCAGCGCGAAATCTCGTTGGTGGCGCAATCCGTGCGGAAGCCAACGCCGTCTGCGCCGGTCGCGCCTGCCGGTCCAACAGGGCCTTGCGGCCCGACCGCGCCAGTTGCGCCGGTTGGACCTGCTTGCCCAGTTGCGCCGGTTGCGCCTGCTGGGCCGGTTGCGCCCGTCAGACCTTGTGGCCCTGCTGGCCCTGCTGGGCCTGCTGGCCCAGTTGCACCGGTTGCGCCTGCGTCACCGGTATTACCCTTGTCACCCTGAGGGCCAATGGGGCCAGCCGGGCCCTGTGGGCCAACCGCGCCGGTGGGTCCAGCCGGGCCTACTGCGCCGNNTGGCCCAGCGGGGCCAGCCGGGCCCTGGGGTCCGGGGGGGCCGGCCGGCCCCACCAGCGTCGCCACACAAACGATCGAGCCATCCTGGTTGATTTGCGCGATGGCCTGGTTGGCCGGGCACGCATCGGCAACGCGCGTCTGCACAAGCGTGGGGTCCACAGCAAAGGTTGCACCTGTCAGGCTAAGACCCGTGCCCGCTGTATAGCCTGTAATTGCCCATGCCGGTTTGCCTGTCACGCCGCTCCATGGCGTTGTGGCGGCAAAGAACGCATAGGGTGCGGGCGTTACTTCCTGGCGGGGCGCAAGCGTGGTCAACGCCGCATCGCCGCTGCACTGCACGGCAATCGAGAGCCAGCGCGGCGCGCCTGTAAAGGAACCCGCGCCGAAGTCCAGCAGCACCGAGAAGACACCGTTGGTCACAGCCACACCCGGTTTGGCCAGTGTGCCGCCAATTTGCGTGCCGGCAGTGGCGGCGTCATAGAGTTCGAATTGAAAAGCACAACTGTTAGAGACGAGTACGCCGCCGCTGGCCAGCTCACCCTGGTAGGTAAAGGCGGTTCCGGGACTTTGCGCCTGCACATTCATGACAAAAGCCATGACCATCAAAATGGCCAAGACAAATGCGCTGCCGGCGCGCGTAAATCGAGGCATGTCAGCACTCCTTTGTGAGTGAAAACACTCCTAAACTGGGGGGTGAGGGCGGAACGACAAACGATGAATTAGGTGGTTGATGGATGAAACGCTGCGCTGCATCAGTGAAGAAGATCGTGTGAATTGTACAATGTGATTTGCAGATCGTGCAACGTGACTCGAGCAGAGGCCGTTGCGACTTTGCGCAAGCGACAATGTCCTTCGCCCCCATGGCACGCCAGGCCGTACAAGCGTTGCACTGCGCGCTGCCTGCGTGTACAGTGTGCGCATGTACCGGCACACTTGTGCGGCGGCGTGCTGTGAACAAACTCATTGCATGTGGAAGGGATTGCTATCGGCAATGTCAGGCGAAGAACTCGAAGTCATTCACCCAACCAACGCGCAGGATGCCGGAGACGCAGCCACACCACTGCTGTCGGCGGCCGTCGGCTCAGTGAACCCAATCAAGCGGGAGGCGGCGGCGCGCGCACTGCGCAGTGTGTGGCCTAATCTGTTGGTGGAGGCAGTGGAGGTGGATTCGGGTGTGGCCGAACAACCACGCTCGGCCGAGGAGGCCATTGCCGGCGCGCTGGCGCGCGCACGCAGCGCACTTGCGCTCTGCCACACGGAGCTCGCCGTGGGGTTGGAGGGCAATGTGGAGGAGACGCCGTGGGGCATGGTCTCGACAGCGTGGGTGGCGGTACTCCACGCCGACGGGCGCATTGGCCTGGGCAGCAGCGGGCGCTTCCTGCTGCCCCAGGGGGTGGCCAATGCCATTCGCAGTGGCGGCGAACTGGGGCCACTCATGGATGCGCTGCTGGGGGAAGAGAACGTCAAGCACAAACAGGGCGCCGTGGGTGCGTTTACATCTGGACGCATCAACCGTGTCGATGCGCTGGAGGAGGCCGTACTGCTGGCGCTTTGTCCCTTCGTTGCCCCGCAATACTACAGCGCATAAAAAAAGGCGATGCAAAGGTGCGCATTACGTTCGCACCTTTGCATCGCCGTCCCGAATCCGACGAACCTGCGGTCTTACTCCTCAATATCAATCTGATGCTCTGTCATGCCCTGCCGCCAGACGCCGTTGGCATCACCCACAGCCCACGTGGAGCGGATGTGAATGGAGCGGCGCGCGCGGGCAGCAATGGGCTGTGCATCGCTGCGCATGGGCGGCTGCGGGGCGGGCGCGGGCTGCACCTGCAGCGCCGCTGTTGCCGTGGGCAACGAGCGCTCGCGGATGAGCTTCCAGATCATGCGCGCGGCCAGCGTGCCCGCTGTCACCAGCATGGGCAAAGCGGCTTTGCCCACCACCATGGGTAAATTGTTATTGGTCTTTACAGGCAGCCCCGCCTGCGTGTCATGGCCGCAATGTGGGCAATGCTGCGCTTGCAGCGGCACGTCTTTGCCGCAGGCGGCGCATATGCGATGTACTGTTGACATAAGGCTTTCCCCAATCTCTACCCCGCACGCGTGCGCCCATCATAAATGGGGGGCGGCAAATGCGCAACCGTGCTGCAGTGATACCAACAGCCACGACCAAACCTCAACGCAAAGTTGCAAAGGTAGGCAAAGAAACGCAAAGGCAACACAACTGCTCAGCATGACGTTTGCATTTCTTTGCGTACCTTTGTGTCCTTGCCGCCTTTGCGTTGCGAAGTTGTTTTTCTGCCGGTATCACTTTAGCGCCACGCGCTAGCGCGTCTCGGTTACCTTTTTGAGGCCGCGCGGCGCGTCCACTGCGTAGTCGCGGGCGTTGGCCAGGTGCATGGCAAACAATTGGCCTGGCACAATTGCCGTAATCGGTGAGAGCCATTCGGGCACGGGCTGCGGCAGGCGCAACGGCGTGCGTGCGCCGCGCAGCACATTCTCGTCGTCACTAATCACAATGGTCTCGCCATGCAGCGCGCGCACGTGCGCTACAAAATCCGCCATTTCGGCCGCCATACGGCCGCTGGGCGCAATCACCACCACGGGAAAGCCTTCCTCCACCATGGCCACGGGGCCATGCAGGAAGTCTGCGCTGCTGTAGGGCTCCACAATGGTATAGGTGAGTTCCTTCATTTTGAGCGCCATCTCAAACGCAGTGGCGTAGTTGTAGCCGCGGCCAATCACCACCGCGGCGGTCATGTAGCGATAGCGGGGGGCAATCGCCGCGATTTCGTCATTCATCGCCAGCGTGGCCTGCACGGCAGCCGGCAGGCGATCAAGCTCTGCAAGACGTGCAGCATCCTGCGCAAGCACGGCGCTTAGGAGTGCAACCGCTGTCACCTGGCTGGTATAGCTCTTGGTGGCGGCAATGGCGCGCTCGTCACCCGCCTGTACGTCGATGACAAAATCCGAGACATCGGCCAGGGGGCTGCTGGTGGCGTTGGTTATGGACGCCGTCAATGCGCCCTGTGACCTGGCTTCTTCAAGCACGGAGATGATATCGGGGCTCTTGCCGCTCTGGCTGATGCCCAGAACCAGCGCACCGTCGAAGCGTGGCGGCAGCCCGTAGACTGTGTGCAGGCTGGGTGTAGCCAGCGCCACGGGCAGGCGGTTGTAGCCGCCCACCACATAGGTGGCATAGCGGCCGGCGTTGTCGCTGGTGCCACGCGCCGAGATCACGACGTGGGTTATGCCGCGGCGGCGGATTTCGGCCGAGAGCCGCTCGGTGACGTCGCGCTGGGTGCGCAGAAAGCGCTCGATAACGGCGGGTTGCTCGTGTATCTCGCGGTAGGTGTGGGTGGCTTCCAGGCTGGTCACCGAGTTCTCCTCATGCTTTCCAAATGATTCGAGAATTACAGCGCATGCCACGCGCGTCATATGCCGTAGTGAACCGGGGGCTTCACAGCCCCCGGCTGTGGCAGCATGAACTGTGCGTCCGACGGGAGGATTGGTATCTACGGCTGTGTGCCGGTCATCATATCGGTCGCCGTCATCGCGTCGGTGGCGGTCATTTCACCTGCACTGCCCATCTCGACTGTGCCGGTCATTGGGGCGTCTGCGCCCATGGGGGCCATGCCCGTCATGGCCACAACAGGCACAGTGAGTTCTACCACAAGGCCATTGTCAAAGTTGAGCGTGAGGGGGAAGCTGTCACCCTCAACCAGCGGCTTGACGAGGCCAAGCAGCATGACATGCTTGCCGCCGGGCTGCAGCACGACACTGCCGCCTGCCGGAATCTCAAAGCCGTCGGGTTGCGGGATCATCTTCATGACGCCGCCTTCGTTGACGGTTTCATGGAGTTCCACGTTGGCCGCTACATCACTGGCCGCGCTGAGCAGGCGCACGGGCTGGTCGGTGCCATTGAGGAGCGTGAGGAAGGCGCCACCGTTGCCCCCTTCCAGCGGCGCAGGGCGGGCGCGGGCAACCTCTACAGTCACTTCGCCGGGCACGGGCACGGGAGCTGTCTCGACGCTGACTGCGCTCTCCATCATCTCCATGCCCGCGGGCTTGAGCATGGTGCAACCTGCGACTGCAAGAAGAATCAGGGCTATGGCAACGAAGCGAGTGACAATGCGTGATATCGCTGGCATGACAAAGGCCCTCTCCTGAGCCTGTGGGTGGATGAGTAGATAAGGGGTTTGGCGCGCCGGTCGATCGGCGCGCATTTTCATTTTAGCAGATTGCGCGGGAAAAGTGGGCAGACGAGCTGAACAGCTTGCGCCCTTGCGTCACGCTGTTTAGTTCGCGCGCCGGTATCACGTTAACGCAGTGCGTCGGCAATCGCCTGTGCGTTGCTGCGCATCATTTGTACATAGGTAGTGGCAGGGCCGTCGGCGGCGCTGAGCGAATCGGTGTAGAGGGGTATGACGCGCGCGCCCGTATCCTGCGCAACCTGGTTGGCAAGGCGCGGGTTAACAGTCGCGCCGACAAATATGGCGGGCACGCCCTGCGCCGCGATTTGATCCTGCAGCGCCGCCATCTCCTGTGCCGAGATGCTGGCCATGCTGCTGAAGGAGGGCGTCACCGCGCCCACCACCTTCATGTCATAGGCGGCGGCAAACCACGCGAGATCATCATGATCGGTTACCAGCAGGCGGCGTTCGGGCGGAATCGTTGCAATCGTCGCGGCCACGTCGGCGTGGAGTGCCTCAAGTTCGGCGCGATAGGCGGCCGCGGCTTGCGCGTAGGCGTCAGCGTTGGCAGGGTCAAGGCGGGTGAGGGCCTCGCTGATGGTGGTAACCCACAGCGCGACATTGCGCACATCCTGCCATGTGTGGGGGTCACTGGAGCCGTGTGCGTCAATTTCTTCGGCGTCATCGGCGGTGTGCGTGTCAGCGGCAAGCGGCGGCACGCTCTCGTTCACCGAGACAACGGGGCCTTGCTCCACCTTGCCCAGTGCAGGCAGGAGCGACTCCTCCAGCCCCAGACCGTTGATGAAGACAACCTGTGCACTCTCGAGCGCGACAAGGTCCTGCGGCGAGGCGACAAAGGCGTGGGGATCGCTGCCCGCGGGCAGGAGCACGGTGAGATCGACAAAATCGCCGCCGACGCGCCGCACGGCATCACCCACAAGCGTGGTGGTGGCAAGGACGCGCAGGCGCGCGCCCGGCGTGATTGCGGCGGAGGGCAAGGCTGTAGCCGGCGTCTCCAACTGTGCGCCAGTCTGCGCGCCCGTTGCAGGCGGCGCCGACGCGCTGCCACACGCGCTGAGCAGGGCAATCACCAACAGCACCAGGATGAAACGGAGCCCTGTATGCGAGGGAACACTACGTCGATTGAGCACTGCAGCACATTTCCTTTGCGAGCATTTTAATTGAGAATCAGTCTCAATTATAAGGCGGTGTGCTGCCGACGCCAAATTGGGCGTGATGAATTGCGTGGCTGTTTGGCTCACTTCTGCTGGCATTTGGGGCAGAGGCCGTAGAACTCGAGCAGGTGGCTGCTAATTGTAAAGCCGAAGCGTTCGTGCAGGTCGTTCACCATCTCATCGGCAATGCAGCGGTCAAAGTCCACCATGATGCCGCAACGCGAGCAAACAAGGTGGTGATGGCCACCCTGGGCGCGGATATAGGTGGGGCCGGCTTCGCCAATGTAGATTGGGCGCACAATCCCCAGCGTGGTGAGCAGCTCCAACGTGCGGTAGACCGTGGCGCGCCCCAGTGCAGGATAGAGTGTGCGCCCATGCGCCAGAATCTCCGCCGGATTCAGGTGTTCATCGGCCGCGGGAATTGAGTCGAGCACGGCCTGGCGTGCCGGTGTCAGCTTGTAGCCAGCGGCGCGCAGCCGCTCCCCCCAATCATGTTCAGCCACAATTCCCCACTCCCCACTCCCCACTATCCTACACTTTGCGCACACCAGCCTCACAATCTCTTCAAATTCCGATCATACACTAGGTCCACGCAGGCCAACAGACCTGACACCATTGACAAGCGCAATCCATCAAGTCTTCATGCAGAGGATCGTATCATGACAACACCCACAACCACCCTTGCACTGGGCACACACGCACAGGCGCAACCAAAAGTGCGCACGCGGCGCACCATGAGCGCCACCTTCACCAATCTGCTGGTGGACCTTGGCATCTTCGCGGGTTTCCTTTTGGTGTCGGCGCCCCACTTTACAGGGATGAGCCTGCACGAGTGGATTGGCGTCGCCTTTGGGGCGGCAATCATCACGCACCTGCTGCTGCACTGGCAATGGCTGGTGGCCGTGACAAAGCGTATGTTCAAGCGTATGCCGGCGGCCACACGCATAAACTACTTGCTCAACACAGCGCTTTTCATTGATGTGACACTGGTCATCTTCACGGGGCTGCTCATTTCCAAAGTGGCGCTACCCTTCTTCGGCGTCACGCTCAACGCCGGGCACGCGTGGCAGTCGATTCATACGCTAAGCGCCGACATTTCACTCTGGTTGATTGGCCTGCATGTTGCGCTGCACTGGAAGTGGATTGTCAAGGCCGCAACGACTTACCTCTTGCAGCCCATGGCACGGCTCTTGCGTGGGCCGCGCGCGAATCAATCAATCACAGCCAACAAACAGGAAGCGGCATCATGAAGACATTCAGTCGTATTGCAGTGCGCGCGTTGATTGTGTTGGCCGTTGCAGCACTTGTGTCGGGGGCCTTCTACTTTGGGCTGGAGCGCGCCGGTTTCCTGGCCGAGAGTGGCCCGGGCGGAGACACCGCCCTCATGCAGCCGCCCGCCGGCGCTGATGATGCAGCAAGCGGTGCAGTGCGCCCGCAACGGGGCCACGGCGAAGAGGAAGGCGCATCGCTCATGGCGGCTATGGAAATTGTGAAGGACGCGGTCATCATTGCGTTGATTGTGCTGGTGGTGGCCGGTGGGCAGTGGCTCTACGCTCGCATTGTGCAGAAACGCCGCGTACGCCCGGCCCTGGCCAACATGCCGTAGGGCCGCATGCCGTA
>DIAV01000396.1:0-414 GCA_002415895.1 Anaerolineales bacterium UBA5069
GTCGCGCGCACGCGGGTCGCCAATCTTAAGCGCCGCGCTCTTCGCCAGCAACTTCGCGACAAACGCATCGTAGACGCTCTGCTCCACGTAGACGCGCGAGCAGGCCGAGCACTTTTGACCGTCCAGCCCAAAGGCCGAGCGCACAACACCCGTGGCCGCCTTCTCCAAATCGGCCTGCGCCGTCACAATCGTGGGATTCTTGCCGCCCATCTCAATAATGGCGGGGCGGGGATAGCGCCCTGCCACCGCATTGCGTGCAACCTGCGCGCCCACCTCTGCCGAGCCGGTGAAGGTCCACCCGTCAATTTCAGGGTTATCCTGAAGTTCCTGGCCCACCGTGCGCCCGGGGCCGCTGACATAGTTGAAAACACCCGGCGGCAACCCGGCCGCCGCAAAGAGCTCGGCCAGCTTCCA
>DIAV01000396.1:577-1386 GCA_002415895.1 Anaerolineales bacterium UBA5069
GGGGAGATGACCACCCACACGCCATAGGGCTTGAGGACGCTCTGATTGCGCTCATTGGCCGAGAGCTTGCCCAGTTCGCGCACATAGCCGCCATTTTGCTCCATGGCGTCGGCATAGTAGCGCAACAGGTCGACCGTCTCCTCGACCTCGCCCAGCGCCTCCAGGCGATTCTTGCCCACCTCCAGCACCATGATTGCCGCAAGCTCGAAGTTGTGGTCACTCATGATGTCGGCGGCGCGGCGCACTGCGGCCACGCGCTCCTGCCAGGGCAGCGCGGCCCAGCCGGGAGAGGCGGCGCGCGCAGCAGCCACGGCAGCGCGTGCGTGCTCGACTGTGCCCATCTGCGCCGTGCAGAGATGCATTGTGGTGTCAATGGGGCTGGCGCAGTGGGTCTTCTCATCGGCCAGCACCTCTGCGCCATTGATGAACATGGGCACTTGTGCCCCCAGCATATGCGCCTGCACATGCTCCAGCGCTGCGTCAAAGGCCGACTGCAACTCTTCGTTGTCGGCAGACATGGTGGAATAGGTAATCTTCATTTTTGGCTTGCTGGCAAGCGCCATGGCAGTCGCTCCTTGTGTCATAGTAGGTTGGGGCATATCGCGTGAGCCGGGGATACGCACGTGCGCGGGAGTGCGCACGTGCGTCTGGATACAACGTAATCCACTGCGGGCACAGTTGCAAGTGACGAATGTCCCCACTTGCGCGCAGCGCGCCAATGACCTGCTGGTGCAGGTGAAGCGCCATCCGAATTCCACGCGCTTGCACAGAGGATGGTATGCTTAGGAGAGTGTCGTCCTGCGGCAGGC
>DIAV01000396.1:1448-23036 GCA_002415895.1 Anaerolineales bacterium UBA5069
CTCTTTGACATGGACGGCGTGCTCTATGTGGGCAACCAGCCGCTGCCCGGCGTGCAGGAACTTTTCGACGCGCTGGCCGCAAGCGGCCGCCGCTGCCTTTGCGTCACAAACAACGCTTCGCTCACAGGCGAACTCTTTGCCGCCAAACTCGCACGCATGGGCGTACATGTACCCCCTGGGCAGATCCTGGGCAGCGCCGAGGCCACCGCGGCCTGGCTGGCCGACCAGGTGCAGAATCACGGCGCGCCTGACGGCCCTGTCTTTGTCATGGGCATGGATGGTTTGCGCGGATCCCTGCAGGCCGAAGGTTTCACCCTCACCTCGGACCCCTTTGCGGCCACCTGGATGGTGGCCGGAGCCAACTTTAACTTGAGCTACAACGATCTCGCTGAGGCGGCGCTGGCGGTGCGCAACGGCGCGCGCTTTGTGGGCACAAACCCCGACCTCACCTTTCCCAGCGAGCGGGGACAAATCCCCGGCGCGGGCGCCATCCTTGCGCTGCTGCAAGCAGCCACAGGCGTGCAGCCCATTGTGATTGGCAAGCCCAACGCGCCCATGTTCGAACTGGCTATGCGCAAGGTGCATTCCACTTCCGCCACCACAATGATGGTGGGCGACCGCTACGACACCGACATTGCCGGCGCCGCTGCCATGGGCATGACGACAGTGGGCGTGCTCACGGGGATCAGTACAGAAGCCGAATTTCGCGCCCAAACGCTGCCGCCCCAATTCATTCTGCCGGGGCTCCCCAGCCTGCTGGCGCTCTTTCAGGCGGCAGATGCGCCCGCGTCGGATTAACCCTCGATCTCCTTCACATACATCAGCGCCTTGTGATAGCGCGCCAGGCGTGCGGTTGCCTTCTCGTCCAGCACAGGTAGCCGCTCAATGTTCATGTTGTCGCGCAAGTCCGCCTTTTTGATTGTGCGCGCCAGCGGCCGCTGCGCCGCGCGCCGCACAAATGCCTCGTAGCTTTCATCCGCGCGGCGCGTCAAATCATCCACGGCCTCCAGCACCTCCGCCGCAAAGCCTTCGTCGGCCAGGCGCGCAAGCGGCCACGCGGGGTTGTCCTCAACCACGTCGTGCAGCACGGCAACAATACGCTCCGCGTCTGTGTGCATTTGCAGCATCATACGCAAAGGATGCAGCACGTAGGGCAGGCCGTCGCGGCTGCTCTGTTCTGCATGCGCCTCAACTGCAATCTCAATCGCCCTCTGTAGATTCGCCACAAGCCTCTCTCCTCACCGAGTGAATCGCGTCCCGTTCGCGCGTTAACCTGTTGAAACCACACAGCGGCAGCATATGGAATTGCCGCGCGTTACGCCTTCCACCCTGTCCGCAGCATGGCGTAGAGGTACTCGTCGCACCAGCCGCCGTTGTACCAGCCACACTGGATGAAGTGACCCTCGCGCCGGAAATGCAGCCTCTCAAGCAGTGCGATTGAGGGCGCGTTTTGCGTGTCCACCGACGCGGTGATGCGGTGCATGTGCAGCGAGTTGAACGCGTGGTCCAGCATGGCGCTCACGGCCTCACGCGCGTAGCCCTGCCCCTGGTGCGCCGTCGCAAGCGTATAGCCGATCTCACCCAGGCGCGCATCGTCGGCCAGCGTGTGCAGGGCGCAATCGCCAATGTGCAATCCCGGGTTGCTTGCCTCGCGTCGTTCAATGGCAAACTGGAACCACGTTCCGGCAATTCCGGGCTGTGCCATACGCATCTCCGCAATGAACGCTTGCGCGGCCTCTGCCGTGAATGATGTCCAAGACTGGTAGCGCGCCACGTCGGGGTCGTTGCGGTAGGCGACCAGTGTGGCGAGATCACCCGCATCAAAGTGACGCAGACGCAGGCGTGGCGTTTCTATGGCGACAAAAGGTGGTGGTGCCAGGTCCGTGATGCTCATTCCAGCCCTCAAGTAGCAGATTCCGAATGCACGTGGTGATTGGACGCAGCCCCTTGTACCACGCGTGGTTGTTAAGGTAAAGCCGGCGTGCGCACAATGGGGCCGCTTGCCCACTTGGCGCAACGCTTTTTGGGATTGGCAGCCTCACTTCTTTCCCCACAGAGCGCAACGCTTTACAATAGGCGCATGACAGAGATTCCGCTGCACCCTGCCGCCCTGCCTGCTGCACCATCGCGCATCGCGCTGCTTGACATGACGCTCCCCGAGATGGAGGCGTTTGTGCGCGCGTTGGGGCTGCCCGCCTACCGCGCGCGCCAGATTTATGACTGGATCTACAAGCGCTTTGCAGCCGATTTTGCCGAGATGAGCGATTTGCCATTAGCGCTGCGCACCCAATTGCAGGCTGCGGCAATTATTGACCCGCTGCGTGTGGCCACCCAGGTTGTTTCGAGCGCAGGTGACACCCTGAAGGTGCTCTTCAGCCTGCCCGACGGCCAGAGCATTGAAGCAGTGCTCATGCTCTACGACAACCGGCGCACCCTCTGCATAAGCAGTCAGGCGGGCTGCGCCATGGGCTGCACCTTCTGCGCGACGGCGCAAGGGGGGCTGGCGCGCAATTTGACTTCGGGCGAAATCATCGCGCAGGTGCTCTACTTTGCGCGCTACCTTGCCAATCCTGCCGCGCTGCCGCCCACCGAGGTGGCGCGCCCCGCCACGGTGAGCAACATCGTCCTCATGGGCATGGGCGAGCCGCTGCACAACTACAGCAACGTGTGGGCGGCGCTGCGCCGCCTGACAGACGCCAACGCCTTTGGCCTGGGCGCACGCCACATTACGCTGAGCACAGTGGGCCTTGTGCCGCAGATTGACAAAATGGCGGCGGAGGATCTGCAAATTGGCCTTGCCGTAAGCCTGCACGCGCCCAATGACACGCTGCGCACCGGCCTGGTGCCCATTAACCGTGGCTATCCCGTGAATGAACTACTGGATGCCGTGCGCCGTTACATTGAGCAGACGCACCGCCGCGTCACCTTTGAATATGCGCTCATGCGTGGCATTAACGACACACCCGCATTGGCGGAGGAACTGGCGGGCAAGCTGCGCGGGCTGCTCTGCCATGTCAACCTGATTCCCCTCAACCCCATTCCCGACAGCCCCTATCAGCCTTCAACCAGTTATGATGCCGAAAACTTCGCGAGCATCTTGCGCGAGGCAGGCATTTCGACGACGATTCGTTTGCGGCGCGGGATTGAGATTAACGCTGGCTGCGGCCAGTTGCGGCGGGCAAGTAAAATTTCGACTTAACGCAAGGGCGCGAGGGGGGCTAAGGCGCAAGGAAAAACCAAACTCAAGTGATACCGCAGTGAAANNCTTTGCGTTGCGATGTTGTTTTCACTGAGTCGTCAGTTTAAAAGAACAGCGCCGGCCTGAAATGCAGGCCGGCGCTTCTTCTTCAAATGCGTGCCAATTTTGTTGCGCACAAGCGCAACGTGCTGCACCCTGTCTACACACTACGCACTCTTGAGCGTGGTGCGCAGGCATGATGTGCAAAGCGTCTTGGAAACGACCTTGCCGTTTTCCATGACCTTGACCTTCTGTACATTCAAGTCCCAGCGGCGGCGCGTGGCCTTCTTCGACCAGGGGCGGTTGTTCCCATACTGCGGCGGCCTGCTGCAATTATCGCACTTTGCCATGATGGCATCCTCCTGCAAACAATTTGCGTAAAGAATCAGCAGCGTGGGCATTGCGCCCGCCGGATTCCGGTTGGTTTTCAACCTGAACATCGTACCCGAGGCGGACGCTGCTGTCAAACCAGAGCGGGCGGCAACAACGACCACACGCACGCAAGCGCGTGCGCGCCAAACCGCGCGCACGCAAATCGCAGGGTAGGGGGCGTGATACAATGCGCCCCATGAGCGACACAAACAACGCAACGGAATTATCGATGCAGCCTGCACAGTCCACATCAGCGCGCTGGAAACGCGCGGCCCTGCGCGCCGCAGCGCGCACCGACGATCGCTTCGATGCGCTGCGCCGCCGCCTGCATAGCCGCCTGGGTGTGGGCGATCCCAATACCATCTGCGCGTATATGGGCTATGCCGCTGCCGCGCCCGCCGGCACGGTCTTCAAGTTGCGCGGGCGTGTGCTGGCGGGCAAGCGCCAGGAAGCGCCGCTGGACAGCGACAGCGCGTGGGCAAATCTGCTTGCCACCTATCGCCGCCTTGAGAGCGATGAAGTGCCCGGCGCACGCGTGCAAATCAGCCTGGGCGGCACGCAGGTCGAGGCGGTCACGGATCACGAGGGCTACTATGAGGCCGAGATCACACCAACCCGGCACAGCGCGACGCCCTGGCAACGTGGTACGGTGCGCCTTCTCAATCCGGCTACCGAGCCGCCTGTGATTGCCGAGTTCGCAGCGCTGCACGCGCCCAGCGCCGACTTTGCCGTAATCAGCGACATTGACGACACGATTCTGGTCTCCGATGTCACCCACCTGCTGCGCGCCGCGCGTCTCCTCTTTCTGCAGAATGCGCGCGCCCGCCTCACCTTCCCGGGTGTGGCCGCATTCTACACCGCGTTGCAACGCGGTGTGGGTCCGGCCTCCTTCAACCCCATCTTCTATGTCTCCAGCAGCCCCTGGAACCTGTACGATCTGCTCATTGACTTCATGGCCTTTCACGCCATTCCCGCCGGGCCGCTCTTCCTGCGCGACTATGGCATTGAAGAGCCTGCGCACACCGAAGCAAGCGGGCACGCCGGCCACAAGTTGCTCCACATAGAGCAGTTGCTGGCCGATCACCCCAACCTCCCGTTTGTGCTGATTGGCGAC
This sequence comes from Anaerolineales bacterium UBA5069, assembly GCA_002415895.1. GTDB lineage: Bacteria > Chloroflexota > Anaerolineae > Caldilineales > Caldilineaceae > UBA5069. Next base: position 6,173 of record DIAV01000396.1, read on the forward strand.
AGCGGCCAGAAGGACCCGGAGATCTACGCCACGGTCGCGGCACGCCATCCCACGCGCATTCGCGCGATCTACATTCGCGATATTGCACCGGCTACGGTGAACAGCAGGGACAATGAAGTGGAGCAAATTGGCAGGGCCACAAGCGTGCACGGCGTACCCATGTTGCTTGTTGCGAACACCGCCGCAGCGCACGCGCACGCCGCGCAAATGGGGCTTGCGCTGCCGCCGGCATCCGCACCGCCCACAGAGCCTCGATAACACAGCGCAAAAAAAGCCCCGTCCGGAAAATGGCTCCGTCCAGGGCATGTGGGGGACTCAGAAAAGGGGATAACACACGTCGAGTTTATCCTCAGGGGAGGGGTGTGCTGCACAGGCGAGGGATTCGGGGGAATATCCTCGCCTACCTGCAGCGCACTCGACGTGTGCCTACAGTATGAATCGCAACGCGTGGGCATTTCCTTCGCGCATGCAGGAAGATTTCTTTGAATTTCCTGCATGTTTCTTCAGATGCTCAAGCAGCGCGCGGCGCGACTACACGCACAACCGTGCCCGCGCCGGGCGCAGACTCCAGCGTGAATGTGCCACCAATGCCACGCATGCGCTCCTCCATACCGGCCACCCCCATATGACCGGCGCGGGCCAACTCCACCCACGATTTGGGGGTGGCAAAGCCCTTGCCATTATCTGTCACAGTCAGCAGCACGCTCTCATCTGTAATTGCAAGTTCAACGCGCACCGCCGTCGCTTGGGCATGGCGACGCATGTTGTGCAGCGCCTGCTGGCACACTCTGTAGATTGCCAGGTTCACCTGGTCGTCCAGCGCCGTCTCATCGGCGGGCAAGTGCGCGGTGATGGCAATCTCGGGGCTGCGCTGCTGCGCTTCTTCCACCAGATCGCTAATGCCCGCGACGAGTCCGAAAGTGTCGAGCAGCGGAGGGCGCAGGTCGCTCGTCACGTTGCGCAGGACAAAGTTGACGGTTTGCAGCCGATCGCGGATGGAAGCAATGTCCCTCGCGACGGGGCTTTCAGCCAGTGACCGCATGGCACGTGAGAGTTCAAAGCCCAGCACGGCCAGTTCCTGCATGGGGCCATCGTGCAGTTCGTGCGCAAGATGCATGCGTTCGACTTCCTGGCTGCGCGCTAGCAGGCTGCGAATCTCGGCAAGGCGTGCTTCTGTCTGGCGGCGCTCATCCACCTCGCGCCGCAGCAGCGAGTTGGACGCAGCAAGCTGGCGCGTGCGCAGTTCCACGCGCTGCTCCAATTCCTCCTGCGCGCGGCGAATCACTTCTTCGGCGCGCTTGGACTCTGTGACGTCAATCGCTACCCCCAACATGTGCGGGTGTGTGTCCACTGTGTGCAAGTGCCCCACCAGCAGAAGCCAGCGCTGCTCCCCATTTTGCAGCGGAACACGCACCTGGCTGCGGAATTCGCCGTCGCCCAGGGCAATCAGTTCTGCAATGGCGCTGGAAACCTGCCCAACGTCATCGGCATGTACGTTTGCAACAACGCTGCGGCTGTGCACGGCGGTTTCCTCATCCGTCGCCTCCAGATTGAGGAAGTTGCACATGCGCCGGTTGAAGAGCAGTGTATCCTTGCCATCCCATTCCCACATGCCCAACGCGCCGCCGCTCACAGCCAGCCGCAAGCGCTCCTCGCTCATCACCAACGCGGCCTCAATCTTGCGCTGCACAGTCACATCAAACGAGAGACCGCCCACACGCAGTTGGCCATCACGCGTGCGGATGGGAAATTTCACAGAGAGCAGATTGCGCGGGCCGTCGGCACGCATGGCCACTTCGGTGTACTGGTTGGGCTGCTCGCTTTGGATCACCTGCTGGTCGTGCGCCGCCCAGGCACGCACATCCTGATCGGGAAAGAGTTCTGCGTCGGTGCGCCCCAGCCACTGCTCGCGGGCAATGCCCCCAGCCGCAACGTGCGCCTGGTTCACAAAGAGATAGCGCCCCTCGGCATCCTTCATGTAGGCCTGTGCGGGCAGATTGTCCATGAAGGCAACAAAGCGTGCTTCGCTTGAGGCCAGCCGCTCCATGAGCTGATTGCGCTCGGTGACATCCATAAAGGCAGCCACACCGCCGCGCACATTGCCCGCTTCGTCCAGCAGCGGCCTGGCGTTGCCATAGAGCGCGATCACCGTGCCATCGTTGTAGACATGCTCCACTTCAACCTCATTGACATCCACGCCGGTGAGCACTGCGCGCTGCATGGGCAGTTCGTGGGGTTCAACGCGCCGCCCGTTCATGCGTCCGTAAAAATGCGCGCTCTGCTGCGGCCCCTCAGCGCTCAGCGACAGGTTGGCGCCCATTGGCACGCGTGTGAGCGCAGAACCCATGCGGTTCGCAGTAATGTTCTCGGCGCGGGCATCGTGCGCAAAAAAGACGGCCACGGGCAGCGTGTCGAGCAGCGTTTCCAACTCCCGCGCATGGCGGGCCAGTTGCTGTTCGGCCACCTTGCGGTCGTTGATATCGCGGATTACACAAACCCACTCCTCTACACTCCCTGACGGCCCGGCAATCGGGGAGAGGCGGATTTCACACCAGCGCCACATCTGTGTTTCCACTTCCAGAAAGCGCGCTTCTGTCTTGTATGAGTTAGTCCCCGCACACACCTCGCGCATCATTGCCTGCACGTCGGCTCTTTCATCGGGATGCACGCACTCCAGCCACTGGCCATACGCGTAATCGGGCCAGTGCTGGCCCGAAAAGCGCTCCCAGATCGGCGCAATTTCAACAACATGGCCATCAACGCCGTCCAGCCGCAGCACACCAACGGATGTGGACTGAACCAGCGTGCGGTAGCGCCTTTCGCTGGCGCGCAGGGCATCCTGTATGGCATATGTCGCGGTTACATCCAGCCCCGCCAGGGTCACGCCGGTCACATTCCCCTTATCGTCAAGAGTAGGCTCAAGGGTCAAGTCATATAGCCCTTTGCTGCCGTCTGGGCGCGTGGCTTCGTTGAGTGTGCGCATTCCCTCGCCCGTGCGTATCACCTCTTCAACCCATGCGCGCAGCCGTGCGGACGCCTCAGAGGGTGCAGCCTCGCCCAGACGCTTGTTGAGCAGATCCTGCGAGCCATATTCCGGCAGGCCGCTATGCACCCAGCGGTAGAACATATCGCGATCAAAACGCGCCAGCAGGATAGGCGTGCGATCGACGACGGCGCGGAAATGCGCTTCACTTTCGCGCAGGGCGCGCTCCATTGCCTTATGCAGTGTGGCCAGATGCGTCTGCTTCTCCCCCTCCGCCAGCACGGCTGCGCAATGGCTGTGCAGCGTGCGCGCCAGCCAGTAGGGGGTGAGTTCCTCGCGCGCGAGCCAATCAGTCGCGCCTGCGGCCTTCAGGTCGCGTGCAGCACCAGCCTGCGCTGCATCACCAATCATTAGGCAGCAGCCGGCCACTGTGCGCGCACAGACAGACGCCACGGCCGCTGGCGCAAGAACGCCAACCCAGTCGATTACGACAAGCGGGCAGGCGGGATCCAGTACAAGGCCATCCCCCAGCGTCACTACCTGCTGGGTGCGCACCTCAATTGGCTCTTCGTCCGGCGCGGCCGCAGGCAGCACAAATGGCCCGTTGTGATTGGCAAGGCGCAATACACAGAGCAAACCCTGCGCGACGGGCACACGCACGCCGTCCCCGTCATTCTCAATTGGAGAGTGTCTCTTTTGCATAGCAATTTTCCTGCATGCAACGTCAGATAACGGCGTCATCGGAGGGCGCGAGGGGGAAGAGTCCGGCGCGCTGATCCGCTGAACGCGCACGCAGCCATAATGTACACGAGGTGGGCAGCATGTGCACGTAAATTGCACGACAATTGCGCAGGAGTTCACTGGATTGGCACTGCCCCATGGCTAGCCCTTGACAGCGCCTGCCGTAAGCCCCTTGATAAATTGCTTGGCAAAGAGAAGGTAGAGCACAAGCAGTGGCAGCGCCGAGAGGGTAAGCACAGCGAGGATATTCGTCCAATTGGTTTGGTATTGACCAAAAAGCAATGTCACGCCCAGCATGACTGTGCGCTGGCTTTCTTCTCGGATAAAAATCAAAGGGAACCAAAGATCGTTCCAAATGGGAATCAGGTTGAAGATTGCCACGGTTGCCAGCGCCGGACGCACCAGGGGCATGATCACCGACGCATAGATGCGCCACTCGGACGCGCCATCCACATAGGCAGCATCGCGCAGTTCGCCCGGCACGCCGCGAATAAACTCGGTAAGCACAAAGGTTGCAATGGGCAGGCTCATGGCCACATAGACAGGCAGCAGGCTCAGAACGTTGTCCGTCAGCCCCAGGCGCTGAATGATCTGGAAGAGGTTGATTGTGCCCAGGCGAATGGGAATCATAAGCCCGGCAATGAAGAAGATATACGCCAGACGCGACCAGCGCGAATTCCACGAAGCCAGCGCATAGGCCGCCAGCGATCCCAGAAAAAGCACAAGCGTTAGTGATACAAGCGTAATAAAGAGCGAATTGCGGAAATAGATGTCAAAGCGGCCGGCGCTCCACGCGTTCGTATACCCCTCGAAGGTAATCGTTTTGGGCAAGCCAAAGGGACTCTTGAAGATGTCCAGCCGCGGCTTCACCGAGTTGATCACCATTGTATAGATGGGGAAGAGGACAACGAGGCACCAGGCAAGCAAAACGGCATGCGTGGCAACGGTTGTGGCGCTCAATTTGCGCATGGGTCAAGTACCTGACGAATTAGGCTTCGGCGTTGCGCCGGTTGAAGACAAGCCAAAGCGACACACCTGCGAGAAGAATGAAGAACGTGCACGTTGCCACGGCCGCGCCCAGCCCCATGTCGGGCCGCGCCACCGGATGCTCACCCGCGATGGCCGTGCGATAGAAGAAGCTGGCAATCAGGTCGGCCGCGTACTTGGGATCACCGCGCGGGCCTGTCATGGCGAAAACCACGTCAAACGCGTTGAAGTTGCCCACGAAGGTGAGAATACTGACGATGCCAATTACCGGCGCCAGCAGCGGAATCTTGATGCGCCAGAAGACATGCCAGGCCGATGCGCCATCAATGCGTGCCGCCTCAAGCAACTCATCGGGAATCGCAAGCAGCCCAGCCAGCAGCATCATGGTGGGCAGCCCCACCCATTGCCACGACGAAACCAGTGAAATCACAATCAGCACAACCTGCGGATCGCCTAGCCACGGGCGCGCCCACGCGCCCAGCCCAACCGCCTTGAGGCCAAAGTTGATTGCCCCCCACTGGGGATTGAGAATCAACCGCCACAGAAAGCCGGTGACAAGCACGGCCAGCGTTGCCGGGATAAAAATGATGGTGCGGTAGGTATTGTGGCCGCGCAGACCCGTGGCCAGCAGCGTGGCAAAGAGCAGCCCCAGCGTATTTTGCACCAGCATGTGGATGGCAAAGAAGACAAAGGTGTTGCCCAGGGCATTGAAGAAGCGGTCGCGGTAATAGGGCTCTGTAAAGAGGGTGCGATAATTGTCAAAGCCGACGAAGTGGTCGGGCGTGTAACCGCTGCCGGTGAAGAAGCTCAGCCGCAGTGAATTGAGCAGCGGCCACGCCATAAATGCAATGTAGACAACCAGCGCGGGCAGCAGGAACAGGATCCAGGCGCGCACGCGCTGTGCCTGAAAACTTGCGCGCCGCTCAGCACGGCTGGATTGCAATGGCACTGCGTTAGCCTGCTCCATAATCGGATCCATAAATGGCAAAGCACGGTGTGACGCAATTTGCGGAGTTGGGGTCGTGTGGCTTTGGCTGGAGACACCACCACCACACGACCCCAACTTATGTTTTTACAACTTAGGGTGTATCACCCGTACCTACTGTGCGCAGGTTTGCGCGGCGGGCAGCCATTCGGCCAGCCCGGCCTGCAGCGCGTCGGCGGCCTCCTGCGGCGTCAACTCACCGTTGATGACGGAGATCGCACCATCCTGCATGAGGGTATAGCCATCGGGCGTGCCATCCAGCAGGCCATCCCATGCCCAGCGCACATCTGTACCGGCGGCATCCTTGTTGAGTGCCAGGAATTCGGCGGCGTGTGCGTTGGCAACTTCAGGCGCTTCCAGGTGGATTGGGAAGAAGCCGGGCAGTTGATCAGCAAGCAGCTTGGCAAAGGTCGGCCCATTCAGCCAGGAAAGGAATGTCATTGCAGCTTCCTTGTTGGGCGAGGCGGCGTTGACACCGATGCCGGCGTCCAGGTGGAAGGTCACATAGCGATCCTTGCCTTCGAGCGGCGGCATGGCGAAGACGCCCCACTCAAAGTCGGTGATTTCCTTTTCGTACACGGGAATATCCCACGAGCCGCCCATCCACATGGCGGCCTGGCCCGTCTGGAAGAGCGCCTGGCTGTCGTAGTAGACCAGCGCCTCCTGTCCATCGGGCAGGAAAGGTGCGACATCGGCCACAGCCTGGAAGGCGGCGACGGCATTCTCGTCATTGAAGCAGCGTTCGCCCGCAAGATAGGCCAGGCGGCCATCACGCCCGCCAATGAAGTTGGGGGCAAGGTTCATGAAGACGATTTCGGCAATGGTCCACGGATCGCCCGAGGCATTGGCAAAGGGGATGAAGCCTGCGTCCTTGATCGTCTGCGCATCGGCAATCAACTGCTCCCAGGTTGTGGGAATCTCAAGGCCGAGGTCGCTGAAGATTTGCTTGTTGTAGTAGATGCCATGCGATACGGCGATGATCGGCACGCCATAGGACTGGCCTTCCAGCGTGGCCCACGGCACCAGGTTCGCCTCGCCATAGGCAGCGACCAGCTCATCCTTCATGGCGTCGAGCGGCTCAACAAAGCCGTCGGCAAAGAGGATGCGCGAATTGGCGTACGAGCGCAGGTACATCAAGTCCGGGCCGGTGCCGCCCTCAAGCTGGGCGCGCAGGGTTGTGTTGTAGTCGGGCGGATTGGTGGGATCAAACTTCACGGTGATGCCCGGATTCTCGGCCGTGAATGCGGCGAGAATGGTCTCCATCTGCGCCACGTCATCAACGCGCCATGAGCCAAGCACAAGCTCGATGGCATCAGCGGCGGGGGCCGCGGCGTCACTGGCAGCCGGGGCGGCTGCGTCTGAGGCAGCGGGTGCAGTTACAGGCGCAGCGCAGCCGGCCAGTAGCGCCAGCAACAACGTCAGAGCAAGCACTTTCTTGAGCATTCCAGCGTCTCCTTGGTTGGATGAATGTGAGTCACACAAATTGGGGCTATAGTTGAAGGCTTGAACGGTTGCAGAACCACATTTCGCCAACCTGCACAAAGCAGAAGTCCTGCGCCGTTCAACCTGTAACTACCATCAATATTCGCCCAGCGCCTCGGCAATGGGCGTCAGCATTTCCAGCTTCCACGGCTCCACCCTGGGCGCAACCGAGCAGGCCGTGCTCAGGATATAACCACCGCCCGGTTTGCCCAGCAGCACGCGGTTGCTGGCATGATCCGTCACCTGCTGCGCATTGGTGGCGAGCAGGAGTTCAACCGCATTCATGTTGCCCTTGATAAAAACCTTGTCGCCAATCTGCTGCTTGGCAACGGCCAGCTCGGTGTTGCCAAGGGGCGGCGGGTCCAGCGTATCCACGCCTTCAGTGCCCGTCTCAAGCATGAGGTCGAGACGGTCGCCAATGCTGCCGCAGGTGTGCGTGTAGACAGGCACGCCCTCGGCCTTGACGGCTTCTGTCACACGCCGCTCGTAGGGGACGACGAACTCCTTGTACATGCGGGGCGAGAGGAAGGGGCCGCCCACAAAGGCCGACGAAATGAGCACGGCATCCACACCGTAACGCGCCTGCGCCGTGGCCCATGTCACCGCCGCCACGGAGAGGCGATCGAGAATCGCGTGCACCTTGCCGGGATCCATGATGAAGGTCATGAGCGCCTGCTCATAGCCAAAAAGCTCCATATAGTGGGTGAGGGGTGAAAAGACCTCGCCATGCACGGAAACTTCATGGCCCACGCGCCGCCGCACTGCATCAATCGTGTCAAAGAAATAGGAGGGCAGTACGCTCAATGGGCCGGGGACGTCCTTGCCTTCAAGCCACGGAATATGTTCGGTGCCCCAGACGTAGCCCTTGAGATTGTCGATGAAATCCAGCCGCTCGGGGTCAATTGTGGCGAAGTCGGCGCGCAGCGGCTCCGTTTCGTCGGCAGGATAAAACTGCGCGTTGTCGTCGTTGGGAATAAAAATGCGGTCACGCGTGCGCAGCGTTAGCCACTGGCCGTCCTTGTCGCGCTTGACGGAGTCCACGTTGCGGTCGAGCCAACCCGCCGGGCGGCCCGGCACATTGATGAGGATCCCATCAAAGCGATAGCGCCGCTGCATACGCACGAGCGCCTCGGCAAAGCCTTCGCTCGTGAACCAAATCTCTTCGGCTGGAATGCCGCTGTGCAGAAAATAGTGGCCGACAGCCAATTGGCACATCACCGGCACGCGGTCGGGCTGCTGGTGGCGCATGGCGATTGCCATTCGTTCGCGACTATTCATGATGAGCCTGCGCTCTGTAGATGGGATGGTGCGCGATGCAAACCGCCGCCGCTGCCGTGGGCCAGGCAGCGCATGGCAGCACACAGCAACACATGTAGGGCGAGATGCAGTCAAAGTCCGGGATTCAGGGTGTGCGCCCAGTATACCACAGTGCACAGGGCCAGCGCATTGCAGTTGCGCACCTTTCGCATACCCCGCGCCTTGTGCGAAAATGGGAGCGTTGCGCATCGCTTGCCCTGCCCACACTGCCACCCGGAGACAATTTTTCGTGCCCACACCCACCCTCGCCACACCTGCTCGCGCCTTGCGTGGCGCCGCGGTGGCTGCAGACGCTGCCACGCTGCGCCGCCAGTTTTCGCTGGACCCAGCCGTGCATTTTCTCAACCACGGTTCCTATGGCGCCACACCCCGCCCCGTGCAACGTGCCGCCCAGCGGCTGCGCGCCCAAATGGAGCGGCAGCCGGTTGCCTTTATGCAGAGTGACCTGCCCGTCCTGATGGCGCAGGCGCGCGGTGCGTTGGCGGCCATGCTCAATGCCGACGCGAGCAATGTCGTCTTCGTCAGCAACGCCACCATGGGCGTGAACATTGCCGCGCGCGCTGTCGAAACCACCCTGGCCGCAGGCGATGAGGTGCTGACCACGAATCACGAGTATGGCGCATGCAGCAATGCGTGGGAGGCCGTTTGCGCGCGTACAGATGCACGCTATGTGCGCTGCCCGCTGCCCATGCCCGACGAGGCCGGCGGCGACGCGCAGTCGCTTGTGGAAACCTTCTGGAGCCACGTCTCGCCCCGCACGCGCGTCCTTTACCTCAGCCATATCAGTTCGCCGACGGCGCTGCGCCTGCCCATTGAGCCGCTGCTGGCGCGGGCGCGCGCCGCGGGCATCTTTACCATCATCGACGGCGCCCACGCGCCCGGCCAGATTGATCTGGACCTGACAACCCTCGATGCAGATTTCTACACGGGCAACTGCCACAAGTGGCTTTGTGCGCCCAAAGGGGCCGGGTTTTTGCATGTGCGCGCCGCAGTGCAGCACCTTGTGCAGCCGCTTGTCGTCTCTTGGGGCAATGGCCCCGAGCGCCAGTTCTTCTCGGGCAACGACATGCAGGATGCCCTCTTCTGGAGCGGCACCAACGACTTCTCGGCATGGCTGGCCGTGCCCGCCGCGCTGCGCTTCCAGCGCACGTGGGCATGGGACGCCGTGCGTGCGCGTGCATCTGCCTTGCTCGACACATGGCTGCCCCATTACGCGGCCATCGTGGGTTTGCCGCCCGTCTACGCTGCAGGCGACAACCCGCTGCGCCCGCCTCAGGTTGCCGTCGCATCACTGCCTGCGTGGGTGGACGCAAAGTCGCTCAAGGCGCGCCTGCTGGACGAGTACGCCGTAGAGATACCTGTCATCACCTGGCGCGATCGCAAGTTCGTGCGCGTCTCCATTCAGGGCTACACCAGCGAGGATGACCTCAACGCACTGGCCGATGGACTGCGCGCGCTGGTCACAGTGGCGGCGTAGCCAGGCTGCGCCATGGATTTGCACCCTTCGAAAGGCAGCAGGTACGCATGAGTGTGGATACACCAAACCCGGCGCGCACAAGTGTGAATTACGACGCCGTGCCCTATCCCAACATCACCCACCATGCCACAAACCCCCTGCGCACCGCCGCGCTGGCGCGCTTGATGGGCATGACGCCGCAAGCGCCCGACCACTGTCGCGTCCTCGACATCGGCTGCGCCACGGGGGCCAACATTCTGGCCATGGCGGCGCTCTACCCCGCAAGTGAATATGTGGGCGTTGATCTCTCTACGGTGCAAATTGACCAGGGGCGTGCAATTGCCGCGCAATTGGGCATCGAGAACATCACTTTCCACGCCGTTGACCTTGCCGAGATTGACGCACGCTTCGGCCACTTCGACTACATCATCGCGCACGGTCTCTACTCGTGGATACCCGCAGGCGCACGCGACGAACTCATGCGCGTCTGCCATGACAATCTCGCGCCCAACGGCGTTGCCTATATCAGCTACAACACCTTTCCCGGCTGGCACACCTTCAGCGCCTACCGCGAAATGCTGCTCTACCGCACGCAGCATCTCACCGAACCGCGTGCCCGTATCAAGGCAGCCAAGGACTTCTTCACCTTCCTGCACAACGCCTGGCCTGCCGAAAGGAACTACCATGGGGCCTTCCTGGAAGGCATCATGAATCAACTGGAGCGCGACGCAGATCTTCTTGGCAATGAGCGTGACTCCTATCTCTTCCACGAGTACCTTGAAGAGGTCAACGAACCTGTCTACGTCAGCCAGTTCCTTGACCATGCCGACGCATACGGACTCCAGTACCTCTGTGATGCTGAATTGCACCTGGATTTCCCCAACGGCTTTGAGCCGGGCGTGGCCGACACGATTGACGCCATGGCCACCAATCTGTCTGAGTACCAGCAGTATATGGACCATGTGCGCATGCGCGCCTTTCGCCGCACGCTGCTCTGCCACAAGGAGCAGGAAATCTCGCGCACGCTGCGCGTTGATCGCCTGCGCGGCCTCTATCTGGGCGCGTCGCTGCGCAAGGCGCCTGATGCGCCGCCCCTCCACAGCAGCGACCGCGAAGCGTTTGACGCCGGCAGCGGCATTACCTTCACCACCAACCACCCGCTCACCAAGGCCGCGCTCACGCTCACGCGCACACGTTTCCCCGAAACCTTTCGCATGGAACAACTTGTGCAGGCCGGGGCGGCGCTGCTGCAGGAAGCCGAACGTGCAGCAGAACCCGCAACGGTGCAACCCACGCCTATCGGCGCGCAGGATGTGGCCGAGCTGGGCGCGAATCTGCTCAGGATGGTCACTGCCTACTCGAGCATGCTTGAGGTGTGGGCGCTGCCTGCGCCGTGGGCAGCCGCCGCCGGCGAACGGCCGCGCCTGAGCCGCTGGGCCCGGTTCGAGTTGCGCACCTCCCCCTTCGTCACCAACCTGCGCCATGAGCGTGTGCGCCTTGATCCGCTGGAAGCGGCGGTGGCGCGCCTGCTCGACGGCACGCACACCGCCGCCGACATCTGCGCCGCGCTGGAGGCTGATGTGCGCGCCGGTCGCATTGTCCTGCACGACGAGCCGCACGACGAGAGTGCGCCCGCGGCATCCCCGCCCGATGTTGAGCAAGGGATTGCGTTGCTGCCCAAAGCCGTGGCCGAGCGCCTCATCCTGCTCACGGTCTACGGCTTGATTGAAGATGGCGCGTGCACACCATGAAGAACCATCAACATAAAGATAATCGCCTTGACAGCAGCGCGCTGAGGCGCCAAGGTTGCCTGTACCCATGCTATAATGGGCCGATTCGCCATTCGCACAAGGGAGCACCACTTGTTTCGTAAATTATTCGGCAAGAGCGAAGAGAAGACGCAGGACGAAGTGCGTCTTGAAGAGAGCCTGCAGAAGACGCGCAACACTTTCTTTGGCCGCGTCTCCACCATCTTCCAGGCCAACGAAATCACCGAGGAGCTTTGGGACGAGTTGGAGGAAGCGCTCGTCATGGCCGATGTAGGCATGGGCGCAAGCGAAGAGCTTGTGACTGCCACACGCACGCGCGTGCGCGACGACGGCATCAAAGCCACGCGCGACGCCTACACCATTCTCAAACAGGAGATGGTGCGGCTGCTCCGATCCGAGGAACCGCTGCATATTGATGAGCCGCGCCTGCTCACCGTGGTTCTGCTCGTGGGTGTCAACGGTTCGGGCAAAACCACAAGCATTGGCAAGATGGCCTACTGGTACAAGCAGCGCGGGCGCAGGGTGCTGCTGGGCGCCGCCGACACCTTCCGCGCCGCCGCAATTGACCAACTCAAGGTATGGGGCGAACGCGCCGGCGTTGAAGTCATTGCCCACGAACCGGGTGCAGACCCGGGCGCTGTCATCTTTGACGCCATCCGCGCCAGCCAGGAGAGCCGCAAGTCGGACCTGTTGCTGGTGGACACGGCCGGCCGCCTGCAAACCAAGTTCAACCTCATGCGCGAGCTTGAGAAGGTTAAACGTGTCGCGGGCAAGCAGGTGCACCGCGCGCCCCACGAGGTGCTGCTCGTACTCGACGCCTCCACCGGCCAGAATGCCATTGCCCAGGCCAAGGCCTTCCAGGAGAGCGCGGGGGTTACGGGCATCGTCCTTACCAAGTTGGACGGCACGAGCAAAGGCGGCGCTGTCCTTAATATCAAGAAGGAACTGGGCGTGCCCGTGCGCTTTGTGGGCACAGGCGAGAAGATTGGCGATTTCGCCATCTTCGATCCCGTCTCGTTCGTTGAGGGCATTCTGGGCAACGGGCAATAGCCGCCGGAAAGGGATTGCACATGAGCACAGAAAAGAGCACACCGCCGAGCGACCTGCCCAATATCGGCGCACCGGCGCGGCGTGCGCTGGAAGGCGCAGGCTACACGCAACTCGCGCAACTCAACAACGTCCGCGAAGCCGACCTGCTGAAGCTTCACGGCTTTGGCCCCAAGGCTCTGGGCATCCTGCGCGAGGCACTGGTTGCGCAAGGCATGGCCTTGCGCGCCTGATCCGCATACACTTCTGCAAGCACGAAGGAAAGAACTGCAATGAACGAACTGCAAACCCGCCTCAATACGTTGATCAATCGCGTGGACTCGATCCGGGGGCGGCTTTGACATCCCAGCCAAAGCCGAACGAGTCGCCCTCCTTGACGCCCAAACCACCAGCGCCGACTTCTGGAATGATCAGCAGGGCGCACAGAAGATCATGCAGGAGTTGAGCACGCTGCGCACCCAGGTGGACGAGTGGGACATGCTGCGCCAGCGCGTGGTCGATGCGCTCGACCTGCTGGAGATGGCCGCGCATGATCCCGACCTGATCACGGAGCTCGACACGGAAGCCGCTGCCATTGAACAGGGCTTTGAGGAACGCGAGTGGGCGCTGGCGCTCAGCGGGCCCTATGATGCAGGCGCAGGCATCTTTTCAATTCATGCCGGCGCGGGCGGCACCGAGGCGCAGGATTGGGCAGCCATGCTGCTGCGCATGTACCTGCGCTGGGCCGAGCGGCGGGGCTTCAAGACCCACATCACCGACATGACGGAAGGTGAAGAGGCGGGCATCAAGAGCGTGACTGTGGAAGTGGATGGCCCCTATGCCTACGGCTACCTGCGCTCGGAGCGTGGCACACACCGCCTTGTGCGCCTCAGCCCCTTTGATTCGGCCAACCGCCGCCACACCTCCTTTGCCAAGGTAGAGGTGCTGCCTGCGCTGGACGAGGATATTGACATTGTGATTGACCCCAAGGATATCGAGATTGAGGTCTACCTGAGCAGCGGCGCCGGCGGCCAGAATGTGCAGAAGAATCAGACGGCCGTGCGCATTCGCCACCTGGAGACAGGCATCATTGTCACATCGCAGAATGAGCGCAGCCAAACGCAGAATCGCGAAATGGCGCTCAAAGTGCTGCGCGGCAGGCTCTACGAGATTGAGCAGAACAAGATTGATGCCGAAAAGGCCGCGCTCAAGGGGCAGGTGGTGGATGCCAACTTCGGCAGCCAGATTCGCTCCTATGTCCTGCACCCCTACCAAATGGTCAAAGATTTGCGCACGGATGTGGAGACGGGCAACACGCAGGCCGTGCTGGACGGCGACCTTGACGCCTTTATGCAGGCCTGGCTCAAGCAAAATTTGAGCGACGACTAACTGATGCAAGCGCTACAAACAAGAAGTGGAGGAAACGCAGGGCGTTTCCTCCACTTTTTGTTTGTAGCGCTTGATTGGCGCCGGATGCGTGAGCGAGGGATCGCGTTGCGGTGATGCTGCGCAAGCGCATATGGACATGGAGAGGTACAGGCCGCCAACCACGCCCCCAAAGCACCTACCCCCGATACACACAATAATACACACAATTCCACGGCCGCATTGCACATACAAGCGTGCGCGTTCGCACATGTTTGCAGCGCCAGTTTCCCCACCCCGCCCACTTTTCCCCAGCCCCGCAGTGTGGGGATAACTCAGTTGTATTGTTGCAGGGTTTGTCCAGTTTTGTTCTATGCACCGCTGCGCCCGTGGTTTTGTTGCACAAAATGTTGCTGCGCGTCCGCGCCGGCGCTGCGACTGTGCAATTAAGTTTGTCGCTTTTCGTTGCAGTCTTGCGCCGAATCTCGAAATTGATCGAAATTGCCTATTGCGTTCTGCAAAAAGGCGTGTTATAGTGCTTTACGTAAGGTGGAGCCGCAAGCCGTTCCTCATCGCACCCATCCATCGCTGCCCCCCGGCTAGCGTTTCCACCTTACATCTGTTGCCAAAAAACTCCGGCGCAATGCGCCGGAGTTTCTGTTTCTTACCCACTGCGCGCTGCCACTCGGCAGATGCGCAATGGATGATGTAGCGGCGGTGCAAGCCGCAGTCAGTACGCATTACGAGTCTGCACGTTGCGCGCGCAGCGCCAGCCTCTTTTCGCAGCCTGCCACGGCGGCACGAAACGAGCGCGTTGGGTCTGCCGGATCTTGACCGCGCAGCAGGCGATACTGTTCCAGCCACGGCCGGAAGAGGCGATTGCGCCCACGACGTTCGGGCCCCAGTGCAACCAGTTGCTCCTCCAACCAAATATTGCACGCCAGCACAGGCGCACCGGTGCGCGCCGTTTGCAAACGTGCGGCCCCATTAATGGCCAGCAATAGCCCCGTCCGCCTGCCTCCTGCACCGCGCACGGTGCGGGCAAAGGTCGCGCGCAAATGCCAGCGCACTTCCTCGGCGCGCAATGGAAACGCAGTATCCGTGGCAATCTCCAGGCGCAGCGTCTCTGTATCAACCTCCTCAATCAGCAGCAGCACAAGCAGCCGCCCAAAAGGTTCGCCAGCCGAAGGCATGCGCGTATAGATGCCCGCTGCTGCCTGCGCCTCCGAGCGCACAGGCAGAGGCAAGCGCAACAGGTCCAGCCGTCCCACATGGCAAATCGGCGCCTGACTGCGCATCGCGTTGGCAGCTTGTTCGCTGCGCGCAACCAGTGCCAGGGCGTCCAGCCACGCCGCAGCCTCACGCATTTCCGTTTCATACACGATCCATGTCTCATCCATTGCAACAATTCCATGCTTTCCGCTCGTCTTCAGGGGACTGTCGACCAGAATAGAACATATGTTCCGTTCAGAGCATACAAGAACAACCCCGTTTTGCCAAGCGGAAACAAACGGTTGCAGGGAAGCGACTCGGTTATACCTATGTGGACGCCTGTTTTACGGAGAGGTTGCGCTCTTGGGCAGCTTTGGCTGCTTGTTAGCGTGGGCCGACGCGTTGGCAGCGCACCACGCTGCCAATCTCCGCATTGGCCACCAAACGCTCATGGCGACTGGCTGACGGATGGCCCAGTGGCACCTGTACATAGAGTTCAATCGGTAATGTGCTGTGGGCTGCACCGCGCGTGACGATGTACTCAATGACCCCCTCGTGCGTGCCAACGCGCAGCGTCAGATTGGCAGCACTTTCGGCGTCCGGCCCGGCGCCGTCGGTCATTGCCATGTTCCAGTGGTCAATGAACAGGCTGCCGTGCGTGCGCGCCAGGCTGCTCAACATCTTGTGCAGGCGTGTGTCGCCTGCCACGCGCAGCGTGCGCAAGTAGAAGTGACGGCAGAGTGCACGTGTGGTCGCGTCCCAGCTGTCAGCCAGCAACTCACGCGCACGCTCCGAAAATATGTCCTGCAGGGGGCTGAGAGGCGCAACGGGCGCTGTTGGCAAGTCCCATAGCGCATGCATAGGACCATTCCAGGCCACGAGATAGTTAAACTCGTCCAATACAAAGGCCGGCAGCGTCAACATGGCCAGATTTTCGGTCAGTGATGACCAGGCAGCTTTGGCCGCGCCCGCGGAGGGCGGCAGCGGCGCGATACCGGCGCACATTTGCAGTTGGCTTGCCTCCCAATGTCCCAGGCCATAACCTTGAATCACCATGTCAACGTCGCTACGCTCAACCTCGCGCAAATCTCGCTCCAGGCGAGATAAGGCCGACGATGAAATGTCTAATGCCAAAGCCGCGTCGCGAAGCGTAAGGTTGCGCTGCAAGCGCAGGCGGCGCATCATCGATCCCGGTGCTTCAGGCGTATCCATTGGTTGTGCCTCTCGGATGGGAGGGTGAATCGCGCCGTTGCGAATCCACATGGTCAGTCTATCATGACACAACTTCCAAATCAACCAGCTTTTTGCTACAAATTCTCCACCGCGCCCTACACTCACTTCCTGATTCCGATGTGACCCTGGAAAAGTCGACACATGCAGAAACGCGCAGCGAGGCTTCCGAAGATGGAAGCCTCGCTGCGCGGGGAGACGCGGATAGGCTGCACAGTCCCTGCACCCCCCCACGAAGTGCAGTCGCTATCCAGCCTATCTCGAGCAGAGTATACAGTACACGCACAGTCGCCGCTATGTCCCAGCGCACA
>DIAV01000396.1:23126-29546 GCA_002415895.1 Anaerolineales bacterium UBA5069
AACTACATGCCTTTGTCACGCGGATCGGCCGGGCAACCTCTGCACCCCCCCACGAAGCGCAAATGTCGTCCGGCCGTTCTGAATTGCAGTATAGCCGCAATAAACAGCGTGCGCTGTGTCCTAGCGCACACCCGCGCAAGATTGATCAAGCGATTCTACGACAGGCCGACGCCCGCATAAACAGCAGCCTACAGCCACAGCGCGCGCACAATGGCATTGCCTGTGTTGCTGCCCGACGTGCGCCTGATATCGAGGCTGCCATCACTGTTCAAGCGTACCTGATAGATATCGCTGCCCACGGTAACGTTTTGCGTCACACTGCCGCCCAGCGTCAGCGTAGCAGCGCTGTAGGTGGCTGTCGTGCCGCTGCTGATGATGGCCTCTGAACGCACGCTCCTGGACACAGTGCCTGCGCCGCTGGGGATGAGCGTTTGCGCCGTAGCGCCAATCGCCGTCCTGCTGCAAATCAGCGCGCCACCATTCCCCGTCCACACATGCAGCCGCCCCTGCGGCGCTTCGGTGCCCACACCCACATCGCCCACCCCATTGACGGTAATGCCCTCAATCCCGCGTTCTGCGTCGGATGGGTTGCCCACGCGCCCAGCCACAATGGCCGAATCCAGATCATCCGATTGATAGAGCACCAGCACGCGGTCGCCCGGCGCGTAAGCCACCGTGTGCACCGCGGGGGCATCCACAGTGGCGCCGCCCCCCTGCACATTGAGAATTTCCACATTCACAATGCCGCCCGCCACGCCGCGCACCAGCCCCAGCGCAGCATAGGGCGCTTCGCCAGGATGTGCGCTAGCGCCCATAGACCACCTGTTGAACGAGCCTTCGTCGCTCCCACTGTTCGGCAATCTGTTGGACATAGACAGTCTCTCCTTCAACCTCAATACACTCTCCCGGCTCCAGCGCAAGGTGCGCCTGCATGTCGAACCAACCGGCGGGCTGCGCATGTGCGATTTCCGCAAGGCGCGCGGCTGCGTGGGCTGCCTGTGCAGCGCTGTCCAGATTGCGGTTGAGCACATAGAGCGGCATGGCGCGCACCATGGGATCAGCCATGGTCGCCGCTCCCAGTGACCACTCTTCACCCTCCTCGGGCGCGCCACGCACGGCCAGCCCGTGCACAACCACAAGGCGCGCAGCGCGCGCATCCTCCACCTGCACGTGGTCAAAGATGGGGTGGCCGCCCCAGCCAAAGGCGGCCTGCGCATCCTCATCTCGTTCGGCTATGCGAATCTCCGGCGCGGCCCCTGCCGCACAGCGACTCCCTACGGCCACCGCGTGTGCGCGCAGAAGCGCGCGCAGTGCGTGCAGGCCATCCTCACCGCCGCTCCACTGCATGAGCGGCGCGCCGCCCGTTACACCGGTAATCGACGCACCCAATCCCGCCCATGCAGCCAGCCGCGCCGCGGCGTCGGCGCAAGAAAATGCATCCGGTGCAAACTGGAGGGGCCGGCGCGCCAGAGTGGCAGCCAGCAGGCCCAGCGCATCGAGCGCCTCTATGTGTACGCCGCGTGCATGGCGCTCCACGCGCACCACCCGCAGGCCCAGCGTCACCGCGCCTGTGTTGCCCCCCTTCGTGCAGCGGCGCGTGAGCCAGAGACCCCAGCCCGGCCGCACCGCGTCCAGCGCTGTGCCAGGCGCGGCGTGCAGCTCGAGATTTCCGCCTGCGCCGGCGCGCACTTTGTATGTGTAGGCAATGACAGCGTCGCCGTCCACAGTCACATCGTCGGGGCCACCGCTGGAGAGATGTGCGCTGCTGTATACAGCGGTCAGCCCCACAAGCAACGTCTGCGCGCCCACCTCCAACGGCGCAAAGTGGCACTCGAGCGGCGCCGCCGGCAACGGCGTCGCGGTCACGGGTGCAGGCTCCTCAATGCGGCAGAGCGAGCCGCGCACGTTGCCCACGCAGAGATACGCGCGCGCCGCCGACTGCTCCTGGCAGGTATGCAGCCAGCCCCCCAGCCCGCGCCCCACGGCGTGACAGGTGGGACGAATGGCCGCATCACCACTTACGAGCCAGACGGTGGCTACAGCGGCGTCACGCGCAGCCAGTGCGCCTGCGTTCGTTACCGTACAGTTGAGCGCGCCCAGGTGATGAGCGTAGGGGTCAGTTGTGCGCGACCATGCCACCAGCGTCGCCGTGAGGGGGCCGCTCTCCACAATGCCCGCTGCGCACCAGCCGGTGCCATCGCCATGCACCGGCCACACGCTCCACGCGCCGCTGCCCTGGCGCGATGCGCCGCGCAGGTGCAGGCCGCCGGTGGCTGTGGAGAAATGCACCAGATGCACATCGGCTGCGCTCAAGTGGCATGCGCTCACGTCGCCCACCGCGTCGCCGCCGCCATAGACTGTGGCGGCACTGCCCCACGTCGCCCCGCCGTCGCTGCTGGCACGTTGATAGATGTTGCCGTCGGGCAACAAGTAGTAGAGATGTGCGGCCGTTCCTGCCACCACAAGCGCCGGCCGTGGTGTGTCGATGCCCGCGCCGGCTGCAAAGCTCGTCACGCTAACCACGCTGTTGCCCGTCCACGCCAACGCGCTGCCAAGTTCCCCACCCGCGACAAACTGGCAAACCAAGGCGCCCTGCTTCCACGAGAGAAAGGCGCGCAGCACGCCGCCGTCCAGCGGCGCGGCCCCTGTAGCAATGCTCTGGTTGTTCCACCCCGCAAGGGCGCCCGGGAAAGCGGCCGTAGCCTGCCAGGCTGTGCCGGGCGTGCCCCACGCGGTGGAGCGCCCTCCTGCGCGCACGGACAGCGTGTAGCGCGGTGAAACGCTGCCCTGCGCCGCGGCCAGCGCGACCGTCAGGTCGTTCACAGCCCCACCCCCTCCCAAACAGGATTTGCCTCGCTGCGCGTGCACGCCAGCAATTCCACAAAGAACGCGCGCTCAAGCTCCGTTGCCCACGCGCGCAACCGCTCCACGCTATCCGCGGGCAAGGCCGGGTTCTCAATTGCCTGGCGCGCCCGCAGTTGCGCGGCATAACAGGCGCCACCCATTGCCAGCGTGGCGCGCAGCGCAGCGGGAACCGTTGTCGCCGTTGCACCATCCAGCCCCTCAAGACTGTGCGTCTTGCGATAGCGCACGCGCAGCGCATCGCCCACAGCCGGACAGCCGCTGCGCAGCCGCACGCGCCCAACCTCGCCCAGCGTGCGCCAGCGCTGCGCCGCCACCTCAAATGGCTGCTCCTCCATCCAGGGCCACGCCAGCCCTGTCACTTCGAGCAAACCAGGCAGCACGCTCACATCCTGATCAGCGCCGGCCACACTCACCGTGTGTGTGGCTTCATAGACCGGGCCAAAGCGATCCAGCGCACGCAGCGATCGGCGCAGCGCCTCGTCCAGCAGCGCATCGCTCCACGTTGCGCCGTCGTCCGATGCCAATGCAGCCAGAACTTCGGCGCGCAGCGCAACCAACGTGAATGGCATAATTGCCTCCTGTTGCTGTGGGCGGCGTGGACGGTTGACACGCCTGACGACAGCAGGGATGTCAACCGTCCACGCCACCGCAAAGAATTCTTCCGCTAGTCCGCCGACGGCAGGCAATAGAGAACGAGCGTATAGTCGGCTGTGGGCGTCGTACCCCCGGCAAAGTTGAGGTCCACCGAGACAACGCTGCCGCGGGCAATGGTCACGGGGTCAGCGCTGCCGCCCACCGCCGTCGACTTCCACTCACCCACAACACCCGCCGTGTTCGCGGCCAAAGCCGTAATCACACCCACACCGTCATCATTCAGATCCACGTTAAAACCGGCCGGCGCGCCCGAAAATACAAAGGGACAGAGGCTCATCCCCACAACCGTAAAGCCCTGCAAGGCCGTAAACTTGTGATAGTTGTTGTTCGCGCTGGCGCTCTTGGCCGCCAGCGTCATGATGTTGGGCAGCATCCCTTGTCTCCTTGGTAAATACGCTAGATTAGTGTTGATTCTGTTCATTGACGGGTTGATTGGTTGACGGGTTGATTGGTTGACGGGTTGAATAGTTGATTGGTTGAATAGCTGATTGGTTGAGGGGGGTCAACCAGTTACCAGTTACTACTTACCAATCAACCAATCAACCAATCAACCAATCAACCAATCAACCAATCAACCAATCAACCCCCTTCACCCTACCCCGCCACCACGTTGCGGCCAACGCCCACATGTGTGGTCACACCGTAGGCCCACCAGTCGCGCACCTTCACCGGCAGCGTGTCATGGCTGAAGAGCAACCCGGAAGTCTCCGAGCGCACCTCAAAGAGTTCGGGCAGCGCATGCACACCCCCCGCCGGCGCGTTGGCATAGGCCATCACAAGCACAGGGTGCAGGCGCGGGTCCACAATGTAGGCCCAGTCGGTCGCATCACTCCACTCGGGCACAACCACAGGCACGGGCCGCGGATCGCCCGGGCGCGTCATCGCGTAGATGTTCGGCTCCTGCGCGGTGCCGGCTGCGTTGGGCTTGCCCACATCGCCGCTGCCATAGCCAAACGCCGCCAACGCGTCGTCATAGAGTTCAATCGGCACAAGGCAGTAGGTGGGCCACAGCGCCAGCGGCTTGCCTGAACCGGGCAATACCTGCTCAAAGATACGTGTGCGCGCTGCTTCCCACGCGCCACTCCCGAAAGCTGCTGTGTCCTGATTGCCATGGTTCGCGTGGAAGAGCGCCGTGCTGTCATCGGCCAGTGTGGGGTTGGCCGTGAAGACCGACGCAATCGCCGCCGACCGCCGCCGGATGGCCGCCTGCACCAGCAGCCGCGGGATGGCCTGGATGCGCGCCAGTTCGCTGCGCCGAATCATCTCCAGCGTTATGCCCACGTAGGAACCGTACTTCTGGAAGCTGGCCGTCTCCTTGCTGTCGCCCGTGGTGGCCTCGGTGTAGGCTGCGCCTTCGGCCACACTGGGCAGCGTAGCCAGCCCATCCATGTGGATCAACTGCAACTGCTGCGTGCTGCCATCGTGGGGGAGTACATGCACAATCTGCTCGTACCAGCGATAGGTAAGCAGGTTGTCATAGTGAAGCATGACCGCCTTGTTGAGTGCGTTCACCGCCATGCCCGCGAGCGTGCCCGAGTTGGCCGATTGCAGGCGTGCGTAGTCTGGATTGAAGACACCCCAGAAGTTGACGTCCCCAGTAATCGCCAGGTAGAGATCGCGCAGATTGCGCATGTGTGGTGGCGGCATGGGCGTGCGCACATCGCCCATTAGCCAGTCCAACGCCCCCTGCACCTCATCTGCGGCCGTGCGCATGGCCGCGATGACAGGAAACGTGTCATGCACAATGGCCCGCGCGCCACTTTGCGCGGCACTCTGCCCAACCCCATAAACCGGCGCACGCACGCCGCCCAGCGCGGCCTCGGCCTGTTGCTGCGCGGCGATCAGCCCGCGCACCTGCGCCGGTGACTGTGCCTCCACCCCGCCGGATGCACCGCCAAGCGCCGAGCGCACAACGGCGCGCCCGCCCTGGCTTAGCCCGGCGCGCGCCAGCATCCCCTCCACGGCCTCAGCGCGCAGCGCCTGGGTCCACTCGCTTTCACTGTCATTTGATGTCTCGTGCAGTGCCTCTTCCATCTTTGTTGCTCCTTGCGGCAGTGCCGCCAAAAAGTCCTCTTCCATGGCCCAGCTACCGCGCTCGCCCCCTGCATGCGCGCGGCTGCTATCCACCCACTCCCGACTGTTTGCACCTCCCTCGACCCCACTGCCTGCCGTTCTGCTGCTCACTGCCCACGCTTGATTGCCTACACGAATTACCTCCGTTCCTTCTACAGCCGGTGCATTGACCGCCGACACCTCCTTGCCCACAACGCCCCGAAAAAGCAGCTCGCAGCGCTTGCGCACGGCCCCATGCCCATGTCCGCCCACGCCGCCCTCCCCATATTTGCGCCCAGGCTTGTGGCTGCACACGCCCCACTCCTTGCCGCACACCGAGCACTGCACCTCGTCGTAGTACCAGGAAACAGAGAAGCGATCCATCTGCCCCTCCAAAAAGGCGCGTATGTCGCGCTGCGTCGTCAGGCGAATCGTCTGCCGGATGGCAGGGCCATCAAGCACGCTGCTCACCACTATCCCCGCACGTGCATCGACGCTTTCCACGGCGTGGTCGCGCAGGAATGGCACGCCCACAAAGGAGGCCGCAAAACCCGACAGTTCCGCAGCAGCAATGCGCAGGTGATTGCGGTTGGGCCCCGCCCGAAAGACAATGGCCTCAAATTCAAGTTCGGGCAGTGCGCCCTCGGCGGCGCGACGCAACAATTCGCCGCGCCGCTCCCGCCCCAGCGTGCCCAGCGCCGCACCTGCCACCGGGTTGCTCCAGATGTTCATGTTGGCTCCGTTTCTAGTCGATCATTGATCACTGCGTTGATTGGTTGAGTGGTAATTGGTAATTGGTGATTGGTGATTGGTGGACTGGTGGACTGGTGGACTGGTGGACTGGTTGAT
>DIAV01000396.1:29571-31129 GCA_002415895.1 Anaerolineales bacterium UBA5069
ACCAGTCCACCAATCAACCAATCAACCAATCAACCCCGTGGTCAATAATCATTGCTGTTAGCCATTCACAATTCGCTCAAACTCCTCCGCCCCCACCGTCTCACCGGCAAAACGAGCAAAGAGGCGCAGCGCCATACGCTTGAAGGCCTCCCCCTCCCCCGTAATCCCGCGCAGCCGCTCCATGGCATCCACAATGGCGGCAGCCGCCTGCGCCAACTGCGCGTTATCCTCGGGGCTGATGTCGGGGACGAGCGCCGTCACATCTTCCACACTCACCGCCCGCACGGGCGCATCCGTCACCGCCGCCCAGCGTGCAAAGGCATGGAGGGAGAGGTCGATCAGCAGATGCACCAGAAAGCGCTGCCGCCGCCGCAAAAAGCGCCGCTTCTGCTCCTGCATCACCTGACCCGTCGCCAGGTTCGAGTCCTCGCCCTCCCCCAGGTCCAGCAGCGCCGTGCCTGGACCCGAGGCCGCAATCATCCAGCGGATGGCGCGCCCATCCTTTTCGGCGTCGGCAGCGTGCAGGTTGGGCGTCACAGCCGACCACTTCTCGTTTTCGTCGGCAATGATCACCGTGCCCGGCTCGGGTGGCGTGCGGTACTGCTCGGCCAGTTGCGCGCGAATGCGCCCGGGCGCGTTGACCACCCACACAAACGCGCGCACCGACGCATTGAGGCGCACGCGATCCTCCAGCCAGCGGCTGTAGCGGCGCAACCAGGGCAGAATCGGCGCCAGGTCGCTTTCGCCGCGCAGCGCTCCCACAGGCCGATTGACTGCATAGTGGAGCATGATCGGCTCGCTTGCACTCGCTTCGGGGTGCGCAGGCGCTTTCCACCAGCGCTCGCTCACAACCCCGCCGCTCACATCCTGATATGCCAGTTCGGTGCGATAATCTCCCGCCTGCCACTCAACGCGCGCAATCGCCATAGCGGGCACGGCGCGCACGCTCGAATGCCCTGTCACCGGATCCGTGAAGAGTGCCAGAAAGAGCTCGCCGCTACGGCTCAACTCGTCGCTCCATTCGGGCAGCTCAAGGTCCAGCCGATTGTTGGCGTCGGCCCAGAAGTAGCGCAAAAAGCCATCCAGCGGCGCATAGCTGCTGCTCAGACGGATGCCATCGCCCACGGTGTAGGAGGTGACCAGCGAGACCAGCCGCCGCGCCAGTGGGTTCACACGCCATGCCTCAAGCGCCTCGCGCTGGATGCGCCCCGTATCGGGTGCGCCCGCCTCATACGGCTCGCCGCCAAAGCCTGTCATCCCGTCGCTCGGCAGCCCGGGCAGGATGGGCATCACTGCCATCTGCGCGTTCCCCGCCGCACCCTCTCGCGCCACGCGCCACAGCGCCCGCCAGCCTCGTTCATTTGCCATAGCATCCCCTTTCACCATGCGTGAAATTAGAACATTTGTTCTGTGCGACTAGCCTAGCAGGTGGCAGGTGATTTGTGCAGAGTGAAGAAAGCGGAAGTATGGAAACAATGCAGAACATTTGTTCCCGAGCGCGCGCAAACGCAAGAGGCCCGCACGCGCGGGTAGGGCTTCTCAAAAGCTGTCTCTTATA
>DIAV01000190.1:0-3590 GCA_002415895.1 Anaerolineales bacterium UBA5069
AGATGTGTATAAGAGACAGACCATCAGGAGCTGCTCAAAGCTGACGTGGCCGTGGTGAGCGACACGGGCATGCGCTCGCTCGATGAGCCGGCCGTCATGCACAGCCTGCGCGGCATGACGTACATGGAGATTGAAGTCTTTGGCCCGCGCGAAGACCTGCACAGCGGGCTCTGGGGCGGCCCCACACACAACCCCGCCCTGGCCTTGGTGGAGATTCTGGGCAAGCTCTACAACCCCGACAACACAATTGCCGTGCCGGGCTTTTATGATGACGTTGTACCGCTTACCGAAGCGGAGCGCGCCATGATCGCCAAGACCGATCTGAGCGAGGAGCAGTTCAAGCAGGCAACGGGTGTTCCGGCAATCTGGGGGGACAAGAACTACACCATCCGCGAGCGCATTTCGGCGCGGCCCACGCTGGATATCAACGGGCTGTGGGGCGGCTGGGCCGGCCCCGGCCCCAAGACCATTGTCCCTGCCAAGGCAGGTTGCAAGATCAGCTCACGCCTGGTGGCCAATCAGGATCCGAACAAGATCTACGAGCTCATCAAGGACTACGTTGCATCGATCACACCTCCCACCGTGAGCGTGGAAGTGCGGCTGCTGACAACCGGCATGCCCGCGCTCATGCCTTTTGACCTGCCCGTGATGCAGGCCGCGGCGCGCGCCTACGCAAGCGGCTGGGGCGCGGAGCCGGTCTTTACGCGCGGCGGCGGCAGCATTCCCATCGTCTCCGATATTGCCGACATCATGGGGATTCCCGTGGTGCTCATGGGTTACGGCCTTGAGAGTGACGGGCTCCACTCACCCAATGAGCATTGGGGGCTTGAGCTTTACAAGCGTGGCATTGCCACGGCAATCGCCTACATGGAAGAACTGGCCGCACTACCCCGCTAATGCAATCCGTTGCGGCGGCCGAAGCCGCCGCAACATACAAATATCCGCTATTACAAACCGCACTTGTCGTTGTTCTGCACACTCTTCTCCCAACCCCTGACAGCCGAAGGAAGCACGCGCCATGAGCACAGTAAAAGCAGCCAAGGGCTCCCCGCCGCCCAAGAAACCACAAACCACAAAGACGCCGCCGCCGCCGGCGGCGCCGCCCAAAAAGCGCAACTTCACCGAGCGCCTGCTTGATGGTGTGGAGCGCGTAGGCAACAAGGTCCCCCATCCTGTGGTCATGTTTCTCTACCTTATTCTCTTTATTATCCTTCTCTCGCAAGTGCTCCACATGTTCAATGTGAGCATTACGCAGGAAATTGCCGTGCCGGTTGCTTCGGACGCGGCAACGGGCGTAGAGCCATACTATTACGACTCCGCGTTACCCGGCTTTGAGCCGACGGCCAGCGCTATCCCTGAGCCTGACTTCACGATTGAGACGCAAACCGTGGCCGTGCGCAGTCTGCTGACCATGGAAGGCATTCGCCACATGTTCACCTCCTTCCTGCCCAACTTCGCAGGCTTCTCGGTGGTGGCCGTGGTCTTTGTCGCCATGCTGGGCGTTGGCGTGGCCGAAGAAGCGGGCATGATGGGCGCGCTGATTCGCAAGCTGGTGAAGGTGGCGCCACGCCGCATCATCACATTCGTCATCGTTCTCACTGGTGTCGTCTCCAGCATCGCCACAGATGCAGGCTACTTGATCCTGATACCACTGGCGGCGGTGGCATTCATCAAACTCGGGAGACATCCACTCGCCGGTATTGCAGCCGCCTTTGCCGGTGTGAGTGGAGCTTTTGCGGTCAACCTTGTGATTGCCCCTCTGGACGGCATGCTTACAGAAGTCACAAACGAGGCAATCCGGATTTTCGATCCGACCTCGCCAGGCATCTCAATTACCGCGAACTGGTATTTCCAGATTGCATCGGTACTTGTTATGGCGCTGGTGGCAACAATTATCACCGAACGCATCATAGAACCGCGCCTGGGCGTTTATGATCCCTCCGAAGCGTCACCTGACGCCGCAGCGGACGACGCCAGTGACAATATTTCGCCGGCGGCCGAGGCCAAGGGATTGCGCTATGTGCTGTGGACCTTCCTCGGGGCCGTTGCGCTGCTGCTGGTGATGACCCTCATCCCCGGCGCGCCACTCAACGCGGGTCCCGGCGAATCGTCACCCTTCCTGGCCAGCATCATCTTCATCATCACGCTGCTCTTCCTTGCCACAGGCATTGCCTTTGGCTACGGCGCAAACACGCTCAAGGGCAGCAGTAAGATCATTGCAGCCATTACCAAAACCTTTGGCGGGCTGGGCGGGCTGATCCTGCTGTTCCTGATCATTGCCCAATTCATCGCCTGGTTTAACTACACCAACATGCCGCAACTGGCCGCAATCGGCATGGCCGACTGGCTGGAGACCGTCAATATCGGCCCGCTGCCACTGCTGATTGGGTTGATTCTGGCGATTATGGTGATTAACATCATCATCCCTAACTCGGTGCCCAAGTGGGCCATCTTTGCGCCCATCTTCGTGCCGCTCTTCATGCAGTTGGGCGTGCAGTCGCAGACAGTACTGGCTGCCTACCGTGTTGGTGATTCGCCCACCAACGTGATTACACCGCTCATGGTCTACTTCCCCTTCATTGCACTCATTGCCCAGCGCTATGTGAAGACGGCAGGCATCGGCTCGGTGATCGCGCTCATGCTTCCCTACACGATCATCATGCAGGTGGTGTGGATACTGCTCTTCATCCTCTGGTTCGTGCTGGGTATTCCATTGGGACCAGGTGCTCCGGTTGCCATGTAACCTGATGCGACACGATCACACGGTGCACGCGCATGAATGAGTTTCAACTGGTCTTTGGCGTAGGGTTGCTGGCGGCATCGCTCACCTGGTTGGGCGTGCCGCTGGCAGAATTCTTCAACGTGCCCGACAGAGTTGTGAGCGGCGCGCTCCAGTTCGCCTCAGGCGTGATTGTCGGCCTTGTCGCGCTTACGCTCATGCCGCCGGCCATTGTCGCCGGTTCCAGGGTATGGATCGCGCTGGCCTTCTTTGTGGGAGGGGCGCTCTTCGTCGGCTTTGAGTATTACGCGGCGCTGCGCGCAGCAACGCAGGGCGCAGAGGTCCCCGGCGTGATACTGTCCGATACAGAGGCAGCGAATGTGGCGACAAACCCCGTGGCAGAACCGCGCTCACTCGCGCTTTACGTGGGGATTTTGGTAGACCTGCTCGTCGACGGCATGGTCATCGGCATCAGTTCCACGCTCACCCCGGCTGCCGGGCTGGCCGTGGCGCTGGGGCTGGCCGTGAGCACAATGCCGCTGGCCTTTGTCACCATTGCCATGGCCAAGCGGCAGGGTATTTCGGCCAAAGCACGCCGCTGGCTGGGCTGGCTCTTTATTGGCTGCATTATGGTGGGGACGCTGCTGGGCTTTTTGCTGCTGCGCAACCAGCCGATTGGCGTGCGCGTCGTGTTGATTGGGCTGGCATCGGGTTTCCTCATCACCACGGTCACGCAGAGCATGATCCCCGAGGCCAACCGCGACGGTGAGCCCAGCCTGGCGGGCATCTTCTTTGTCGGCGGGCTGTCCATCTATGCCCTCATGGCGATTGTCATGAAATAGCATCTGTGCACATGAACAAAAGAAGCGGC
>DIAV01000190.1:3675-5224 GCA_002415895.1 Anaerolineales bacterium UBA5069
GCCGCTTCTTTTGTTCATGTGCACCGCCGGATGGCCCCTGGCGCGCCGGTAAGGGACAATTACGCGGGCACTTCCATACGCATTGTTGTTTCCCCATGTGACGTGGTGGAAACCGTTGTCAGGTTTAGCTCGCGGAAGAGACGTATGGCGGCATAATTGTCGGCCTCAATCTCGGCCACAATCGTTTTGGCGTGCATACGCTTGGCCAGCAGCACCATGCGCCGCAGCAATTCAGTGCCCAGGCCGCGTCCATGGTAATCATCGCGCACCGTAATCGCGGCCTCCACCTCAGGCGCCTTGGGCTGCTTGGCCGGGCGCATGAGGCGCGCCACGCCTACAATATGCTCGCCATCGGCGGCCCGCTCCAGGGCAACCACCGCACCGCCGTGCGTGCGGTTGTCCACATTGGCAAGACGGCGCGCGTCCTCCAGAAGGCGATCCTCCTCCACAATGTCGATTGGGTAATGAAAACGCCGCCGCCGGGTCTCGGGCGACATCCGGCGGAAGAGATCCACCAGCAGCGGCGCGTCGTCCGGCGTCATCAGACGGCAAACAAGTTGCACACCGTCGCGCGTCAAAATCGTCTGCTCTTGTTCATCCAGGGAACCGGCATAGCGTGCATTGACATCACTTTGCCAGGTCTGCACGGGCAGTGCGAATGTAGACACTTATTACTCCTTCGGGGAAAGAAGGCTAACCAGTCGCAGCATTGAGAAAGGGTCCTTCATACGTGGCGGATGGCCAAAAACCTTCCACCGCATGCGCTGCCTGCCACAGCGCGTCCAAATGGGTCCAGGTTAAATCAAGCAAAGAGCCTACAGGCAAACAGGGCTGGCCCGGCACATCGGCCAACAATTGCGCCAATACGGGCTTGGCAGCGACAGCACCCACAGCCACGCTGGCCATGCCGGCCCGCCGCGCCGCCTCAACGCCGGCCACGGAATCTTCGATCACAATACAATCAGCAGGTGTAACGCCCACGGCCGCCGCCGAGTTCAAGAAGAGCGCAGGATGAGGCTTGCCCCGCGGCAGCTTGTACCCCGACATGAGCGCCATGAAGTAATCGCCCACATCCAGCTTGGCAATGGTCGCCGTGATGTTGGCCATTGTGCCCGATGAGCTGACCACCTGGCGCACGCCCGCGTTCTGAAGTTCGTCGAGCCAGTGAATGACACCAGGCAGCGGAGGCACGGTGAAGGTGGGCAGCGCGTTGCGAAAAAGGCGCTCCTTGCGGCGCGAAATCTCCTGAATCAGCGCCGGCGTGGCTGCATCACCCAGCAGGTCGGTGAGGATTTCGCGGTTGTTGCGCCCGAAGTCCGCCAGGAAGGTGGCGTGTTCATACTCGATTGAATCGACGTGCAGCGCCGCCTGCCAGGCATGGAAATGCAGAGCTTCCGTGTCTGCAATGGTGCCGTCAAGGTCCCATAAAATTGTACGCATACGCAATATAAAGCTCCTTGCCTGCTTGACCGATTCTCATTATACCAGAAAAATGACGCAGCGCGCCATAATCATGATTCCAATCTTCAGGGCTTCTCAAAAGTCAGGG
>DIAV01000196.1:0-2383 GCA_002415895.1 Anaerolineales bacterium UBA5069
ACCATGCGCGATGTGGATGAGCTGGGCATGGCCACAGTGGCGCGCCGCGCGCTGGGGCGGCTGAGCCATGTCGGCCGCATTCACCTAAGCTACGACATGGATTCGATGGACCCCACCATGGTGCCCGGCGTGGGAACCCCTGTACCCGGCGGCCTGACCTTCCGTGAAGCGCACCTGCTCATGGAGATTCTCTCCGAATCGGGCAAGATTTGCTCGCTCGATATGGTTGAGGTCAACCCCATTCTTGACGTTGGCAACCGCACCGCCGAGCTGGCTGTGGAACTGGCGCTTTCGCTGCTGGGCAAGCGCATTCTGTAGGTCACGTCTCCGGCGTGACGCTGCGGTTACCGAAACAATTCATCAGTCTTCTCAGCCGCCACCTGTGCAATCCCCCGATGACGCATGTATGAGAAACATTGCGCCCGGCGCTTTCTTATTTGGACATAATCATGGCAGAAACAGACGTACGCGAATACATTATCACCGGTATGGACTGCGCCACCTGAGCGCTGACTGTCGAGCGCGGCGTAGCCGCGCTGCCCGGTGTAACCGATAGCAACCTCAGCTTTGCGACGGGCAAACTCCGCATTCAGGGCGATGCCAACGATGCGGCAGTGTTAAACCGCGTCACCCAACTGGGCTACCAGGCGCAACCGGCGGATGGTGTGGCCGGGCGCCGCAACGCCGCGCCCGACTCCGCGCACCCGGCGCGCGGCGGGGCTGTGGGCGCATTCATGGCCTACATGCTCTCGCGCCAGAACACGCGCCTGACGCTGCTGGGGCTGCTGCTCATTCTGCCCGGCCTGCTCTTTGACGAACTGCTGCCTATTTTTGGCCTGCACTTTGAAGCAGAGATCTTTGGGTGGATGGCGCTGGGGGCAATGGCTGTGGCAGGCTTTCCGGTGGCGCGCCAGGCGTGGCGCGCGCTGCGCATCAACCGCCAGATTACGATCAATTTGCTCATGACCATTGCCGCCGCGGGCGCGGTGGTGCTGGGCGCGTGGACCGAGGCCGGGCTCGTCATGGTGCTCTATGCGCTGGGCGAGGCGCTGGAGGGGTATACCGCCGGGCGCGCGCGCGACACGCTGCAAACCCTGCTCGAGGTGGCCCCCAACGAGGCCATTGTCCTGCGCCCCTGTATGGATTGTCGCGAGCATCTGGGCCACGCCGGCTACACGGGCGGCCCCTGCCCCTTTTGCGGCCTTGAAGAGCAGCGTGTGCCCGTTGACGACGTGGCCGTGGGTGAGCACTTTGTCGTGCGCCCGGGCGACCGTGTGGCGCTTGACGGGCGCGTGGTGGAGGGTATGTCGCAGGTCAACCAGGCCTCCATCACCGGCGAATCCATGCCTGTGGAGAGGGGGCCGGGCGAAGCGCTCTTTGCAGGCAGCATCAACGGCACGGGCGCGCTGACGGTTGAGGCGACCGCCCTTGCCGCCGATTCCACCGTGAGCCGCATCGCGCGCCAAGTGCAGGAGGCGCAGGCGCGCCGCGCCCCCGTGGAGCGCGCGGTGGACCGCTTTGCCGCCATTTATACGCCCGCCGTTATCGTTATGGCCATGGCGGTGGCCGTGCTGCCGCCGCTCATTTGGGGGCTGCCCTTCTGGGGCGTGCAGGGCTGGTTCTACCGCGCGCTGGAGTTGCTGGTGGTTGCCTGTCCCTGCGCGCTGGTCATCAGCACGCCCGTCACGCTGCTCAGCGCGGTGAGCCGGGCCGCGCGCGCGGGTGTGCTTGTCAAAGGGGGCAGCGTACTGCAAACGCTGGCCGGTGTGGACACAATTGTCTTCGACAAAACGGGCACGCTCACGCGCGGTCTGCCGCAGGTTGTGCGTGTGCAGGCGCAAACGTGCCTAACCAATGGTGCAGCCCCCTGCGCCCCGTGCGATGATCTGCTGGCGTTGGCTTATGCCGTCGAGCGGCGCAGCGAGCACCCGCTGGCGCGCGCCGTGCAGACGCACGCGCAGGATCGCGCCGTGGCTGAGCGCTATCCCGCGGCAACGGATGTGGCGGCGCTGCCGGGCCAGGGAGTGAGCGGCGCGGTGGACGGGCGCGCCGTTTTGATTGGCAGCCATGCCCACTTTGAAGACACAATCCCCCACGCCAACGCGTGCGCCGACCTGACACAGGCCGCCGCGCAGGGGCAGACGCCCTTGCTGCTGAGCCTCGACGGCGACTATGCCGGCTATATTCTTGTCGCCGACAGTGTGCGCCCCGAAAGTGCTGCCGCACTGGCCGCGCTGCGCGCCCTGGGTGTGACGCAGATGATCATGCTCACTGGCGATGCCCCCGGCGCTGCGCAGCACATTGCCGATGCTGTGGCGTTGCCAGGCAGCGCTCTTGACGGCGTGCAGGCCGGGCTGCTGCCCGCGCAAAAGGTGGCCGCGAT
>DIAV01000196.1:2394-6668 GCA_002415895.1 Anaerolineales bacterium UBA5069
CTGGCGACGGCGCAGGTGGGCATTGCCATGGGTGCAGGCACGGCCCAGGCAATTGAAACGGCCGACGTCGTGCTTATGGGCGACAATTTGCAGAGGCTCCCCGAGGTGTTGCGCATTGCGCACGCCGCGATGGGTACTGTGCGCTTCAACATCTTCTTCAGTGTCGCCATCAAGTTGGTTTTCTTTGCGCTGGTGCTGGCCGGCCTCAGCACCATGTGGATGGCCGTGCTGGCCGATGTGGGCGCATCGCTGCTGGTGACACTCAACGGTATGCGCCTCCTGCGCATGCGCGTGGAGGCGTAGCGGGGGGCTTCCAGCCCTCCGTTTTCAGATCAACGCCGACGCGCAGCGCGCACATCTTATGCAAACCTGCACCCACACTACCGGAGGGCTGGAAGCCCCCCGCTACGTGTTCTGCGTCTTGCCGCACGATCGGAGGGCTGGAAGCCCCCCGCTACGTAGGCCTTGCCGCAAACCCATTTTGACATTCATCCCTCGCTGCACTATCCTACCCTTGTGAACCATTGCACAGAGTCGTCTACATCCCTCTGCGGCGCGTTGCGCCTGAGGACATTGTCCGCCGGAAGCGGACTGCACAGGACACAGCGCCCCGGGTGATACCCGCCCGGACCGCGCGCGCTGGCTCCTGAGCCTACGCTTCCACGCCACACCGGATGAGCCGGGTGGCGTTTTTTATTGTTTAGCGCACGCACGCCGTGCACAATTGCCCTGATTCACCCCTTATCCTTATTCAAGCTGGCCCGAAAGGAACGCCCGCATGACCACCACCAAACCGGCCGTGAAAAAGTGCGTGCTCGCCTACTCAGGCGGGCTGGACACCAGCATTATCGTCCCGTGGCTCAAGCAGAATTACAAGTGCGAGGTCATCTGCTTCTGCGCCAATCTGGGCCAGGATGACGAACTGCCCGGCCTGGAGGAGAAGGCGCTGGCGTCGGGCGCCATCAAATGCTATGTGGAAGATTTGCGCCTTGAATTCCTCAATGATTTCGTCTTCCCCACCATGCAGGCGGGGGCGATGTATGAGCGCGACTACCTGCTGGGCACCTCGTTTGCACGCCCGCTGATTGCCAAGCGCCTTGTGGAAGTGGCCGAACTGGAGGGCGCTGATGCAGTTGCCCACGGCGCCACGGGCAAGGGTAATGACCAGGTGCGTTTTGAACTGACTGTGATGGCGCTCAACCCCCGCCTGCGCATTATTGCGCCCTGGCGCGAGTGGAACATTCGCGGCCGCAAGGATGCGATTGACTACGCCGTGGAGCACAATGTGCCCGTCAAGGCCACCATGGAGCGCATCTACAGCCAGGACCGCAATTTGTGGCACCTGAGCAATGAGGGTGGCCCGCTGGAGGACCCGTGGA
Organism: Anaerolineales bacterium UBA5069; assembly: GCA_002415895.1. Lineage (GTDB taxonomy): Bacteria > Chloroflexota > Anaerolineae > Caldilineales > Caldilineaceae > UBA5069. Next base: position 3,774 of record DIAV01000196.1, read on the forward strand.
ACGAGCCGCCCGCCGATATGTTTGAGTGGACGACGGCGCCGGAGAATGCGCCTGACGAGCCCGAGTATGTGGAAATCTACTTTCGCAAGGGTGTCCCCGAGCGGGTGAACGGTGTGGCGCACGGCCCTGTGGGGATTGTGCAGGCGCTGAATGCGCTGGGCGCAAAGCACGGCATTGGCCGCGTAGACATTGTAGAGAATCGCCTTGTGGGCATGAAGAGCCGCGGCGTCTACGAAACGCCCGGCGGCACGCTGCTCTACAAAGCGCATCAGGCGCTGGAACAGCTTTGCCTTGACCGCGAAACGCTGCACTTCAAACAGCAGGTGGGGCTGCGCTTTGCACAGCTTGTCTACAACGGCCAGTGGTTCACGCCCCTGCGCGAGGCATTGACAGCCTTTGTCAATACCACCGAGCAGAATATTACAGGCACGGTGCGCCTCAAGCTTTACAAGGGTAACGTTATTCTGGCCGGGCGCAAGAGCCCGCACAGCCTCTACCGCGAAGATTACGTAACCTTTGACGAGGACAATGTCTATAACCAGGCTGACGCTGAAGGCTTCATCAAGCTCTTTGGCCTGCCACTCAAGGTGAGCGCCATGCTCAAGGTGCAGGGCCCGGGCATGACCGAGTACGACGAGATCGACTACGACGACTTCAAGCGCGACTGAAGTGACACCGGCCTAAAGACAACAACATCTCAACGCAAAGCTGCAAAGGAACGCAAAGGAACGCAAAGAACAGCAGCGATGACTCTATGCAGTTGCTTTACCTTTGCGTTGCTTTGCGCACCTTTGTGCCTTTGCGTTGAGACGTTGTTTTTGTGCATTTGAGTGAGGTGAGCGATGGATGGTCAGGAATACGCGGTTTCCGGTTTTGACGCAGCGGGTGTTGCGGCGGGGATCAAGAAGAATGGCGGCCCCGATCTGGCGCTGATTGCCAGCCGCGTGCCCTGCGCGGCCGCGGCAATCTTCACGCAGAACCAGTTTCCGGCGGCCCCTGTGCTGCATGGGCGGCAGTTGCTGGCCTACAACAATGAAGCGATCTATGGCGTGGTGATCAACAGCGGCTGCGCCAATGCCTGCACGGGCACGCCCGGCAACGCCAACGCGCGCCTGATGGCCGAGGTTGTGGAGCAAACAATTGGCGCCACCGACAACACGGTCTTTGTCATGAGCACAGGCGTGATTGGCGTGCAGTTGCCTATGGAGAAACTGCTCGCAGGGGTTGCGCCGGTTGTGGATGCACTCGCGCCCGAGGGCTGGCCCGCCGCTGCACATGCCATAATGACGACCGACACGCTGCCCAAGCTGGAGACGCGCAGCGTTGTGCTGGGCGCGGCTGGTGATGGAAGCGAAACGCGCTGCCGCATTACCGGCATGGCCAAGGGCGCAGGCATGATCCACCCCAACATGGCCACCATGTTGGCAGTGGTTGCCACAGATGCTCCTGTCGCGCCCGCGCTGCTGCAAATGGCGCTTGAGGCCGCGGCGGCGCGCTCCTTCAACCGCATCAGCATTGACGGCGATACGAGCACCAACGACGGTGTGATTCTGCTTGCGAACGGCCTCTGTGGCGGCGCGCGCATGGAGAGCGCCGACGATGCACGTTTCGCACCCTTCCTTGCCGCGCTCACTGAAGTCTGTGCGGCGCTGGCGCAGGCCATTGTGCGCGACGGTGAGGGCGCGACCCGCTTCGTGGCGATTCACGTGAACGGCGCACGCGACGATGCCCAGGCNNCAGCCCGAGATTGACATACGCGTCGAGCTGGGGCTGGGCAGCGGCAGCGCGACGGTGTGGACCAGTGATCTTTCCTATGACTATGTGCGTATCAATGGAGACTATCGTACATAGCATATAATCGATTACCAGTTACCAGTTACCAGTTACCAGTTACCAGTTACCAGTTACCAGTTACCAGTTACCAGTTACCAGTTACCAGTTACCAATTATGCGTAACTGGTAACTGGTAACTGGTAATTGTGTGACTTTGGGGGGCTTACATGAAGCACAGCCGTAGGTGGGCAATCTGGCATGAGGTGCAGCGCCTCTTCCTGCTGTTGCTGGGCGTAGTGATTTCGGCGCTGGCTTTCAGTCTCTTCCAGGTGCCTTTCAATCTGGCAGCAGGCGGCGTCACCGGCATTGGCATTATCGTCGCACACTTCACAGGCTTCTCGGCGTCGCTTTTCTACTTCATTGCCAATGTGCCGCTGCTGATTCTGGGCTGGTTTATGCTGGGGGGCTGGCGCTTTCTCTATCGCACCGTGATCGCTGTGGTCGTTTTCACAGTGGTCACCGAATATGCGTCGGCGGTGCTCCCCGCGTATCTGGCGCAGTGGCCGATTACCGATAACATGCTGCTCAGCGCCATCTATGCCGGACTGGTGGGGGGCGTGGGTGGTGGGCTCATCTTTGGCGCGGGCGGCACCCTGGGCGGCACGGCTATTGTGGGCCGCATCATCCAGGAGCGCACGGGGATGCCCCTGAGCCAGATCTATCTCTTTGTGGATGGGGCGATTGTGATTACAGCCGGTTTCGTTTTCGGCTGGGAGTCGGCGCTTTATGCCTACCTCACGCTGCTGCTGAGCGGCCTGGCCACCGACTACGTGTTGGAGGGGCCCAGCCGCACGCGCACGGCTACGATCATTACGACGCAACCCGACGCGATGATCGCGGCAATTCTGGCGCAGTTGGGGCGCGGTGTCAGTTATTGGCAGGTGTATGGCGGCTACACGCATGAGGCGCGCACCGTGGTGCTGTGTACAATCTATCGGCAGCAACTGGGCGAACTCAAGCGCGTGGTCAGTGAGGTGGACGGCAGCGCGTTCGTTACAATCGGCATGACGCAGCAGGCCATGGGTGAAGGCTTTCTGGATATCCGCCGCTCCGTGGGGTAAC
>DIAV01000294.1:0-7525 GCA_002415895.1 Anaerolineales bacterium UBA5069
GACTTATGGGATGCACCATTTAGACCGTAATAAAAGCAGGCGGCAGGTCCACATGTGGACCTGCCGCCTGCTTTTATGTGTGTCTATGCCAATGCTTAGGAAGCCGAAGAGCGCCCGTAGCGCTGGCCGCGGCGGCGCTGATTCGCTACCGCTACCGATTGGCTGGACTGTGCCGGCTGCGCGTTATGCGGGGCAGGGCGCGCCGCGCTGTGCTGCGTCTGCTGCGCATTGGTTGCAGCAGCCATGCCCTCTGCCGAAGGCGCACGGTAGCCGCCGGCGCTATTGCCCGACGGGCGGCGTGCGCCGCGTCGGGGCTGGCCCCAGCGCGATGACGAGGACGGTGTGCGAATCTCGGGGGCGTCGGTGGGGTAGCCCTGATAGTCGAAACCATCGAGGCGGCGGCGCTCAATGCGCTCACCCATCACCTTTTCCACGGCGCGCACCTGGAGTTCATCCAGTTCGGCCACAAGGGTAAAGGCCTCGCCATTGTGGTAAGCGCGCCCGGTGCGGCCGCTGCGGTGGGTGTAAGCATCCACCGTGTCGGGCATGTCATAGTTGATGACATGCGAGATGTCGGTCACGTCAATGCCACGTGCAGCAATGTCGGTGGCTACAAGAATCGAATACTTGCCTCCACGGAAGCCGTCAATCGCCTTTTGGCGGGCGGCCTGGGCCATGTTGCCCTGCAGCGCGGTCACATTGTGGCCGTTGCGCTCGAGCATGTCGGCAAGGTCGCGTGCGCGCCGCTTGGTGCGCGTGAAGATGAGCACGCGGCGCGTTTCCGTCTGCTCGAGCATGGACATGAGGAGCTTGCTCTTCATGCGCTCGGGCACGGGGAAGAGGGCGTGCGAGATCGTCTCGGCCGGGGCGCGGTGCCCCACCTGAACGGTCTGCGGATCCTTGAGGGTGCTGTCGGCCAGCGAGCGAATCTCATAGGGCATGGTGGCCGAGAAGAGCAGCGTCTGCTGACGGTTGGCAACGAGGCGCAGAATGCGGCGCACGTCGGGCAGAAAGCCCATGTCAAACATGTGGTCGGCTTCGTCAAGAACAAGCACCTCCACATGCGTCAGATCGACAGAGCCATCACCCACGTGATCGAGCAGGCGGCCAGGGCACGCCACAACGATCTCGGGGTTGCGGCGCAACTGCTGCACCTGGGCGTGCTTGCTCATGCCGCCATAGATGGGCACGCTGCGGATGCGCGTGTTCATGCCCAGTTGGCGAATCGCCTGATGAATCTGCTCGGCGAGTTCACGCGTGGGGGCAACCACCAGGGCGCGAATTGCACCCGGCTTGGCGGGTTTGGTTGCAAGCAGGCGGTTGAGGATGGGCAGCATGAAAGCTGCGGTCTTGCCGGTGCCGGTTTGTGCCAGGCCGAGAACGTCGTGGCCCTGCATGACAAGGGGAATGGCTTGTTCCTGAATGGGGGTGGGCGTTGTATAGCCCGCCGTCCGGGTGGCAGAAACAAGGCGCGGATCGAGGGAAAGCTGGTCGAAATTCACTAAAAATGCTCCTTAGACTCCGTTGAGCTAAGTCGCACTCTCAGCCCTTCGAAAATAGTTGCCGCAATTCGTTCGCGGCCGCGAGAGTGGAAAGCGCCCATTGGCGGCTTCCACAGGGCCCCATGGCCCAAAAAAAGAGAACGAAGGTACGCGACAGGGCGTTACCACCGTTCACTCAATACAACTTAACACAGACTAAAATGAAAGTCAATATGCTAAACGTTGCGCGCGCTTATGGAGCGCTGAAGGATTGCGCTGAATCCACCACACTGGGCAGCAACTCGCAATTGCGCACCTCATGGGCAAGGCCCATCTCGCCGTAGATCTCCACGGCCCGTGCTAATGCATGGTTCGCACCACCCGCGTCACCGGCAAAGAGCGCAGCACGCCCACGTTCGCGCCAGGCATAGGCTTCGGTCGCGCGGTCGTTGATCTGCTGTGCGTATTCGATTGCAGCGTCAAAGAGCGCTTCGGCATCGGCCCGCCGATTCTGGTGGGTCCGTACCCAGGCCAGGACGATCGACGCGGGTGCGTGAAAAAAGGTCTCTTGCTGCTGCAAAGAGTAGAGGCTGAAATACTCGGCCTGATCCAACCGGCCCAAAGCCAGACAAACCTCGCCCACGCCCGCAGCCAGCCCGGCGATCAGGTATCGGTTCTGCAGTCGTTCGGCAGCGCGCAGCGCGTCGAGTGCCTCCTCTTCGCTTTCGAGCAGCCTGCCCAGCTCCTTGAGCACCCACGCGCGATTCAGCCTTGAGTAGAGCGGGCCAACCTCATCGCCGCGCTGGTGATCACAGTCAATTGCTCGATCCAGATAGTCCAGCGAGCGCTCATAGTTGCCAAGCCGGCTGTAGGCGGTGCTCAGGTAGGTGCAGACGCGCGAGCGAGTCGCCAGGTTGTCGCCGTACTGGTCAAGCGCAGATTCAGCGGCGTGCAGCATGTGGAGGGCACTTTCGTAGCGGCCCGCCATCGTCTCCAAATCACCAAGGAAAGCATCCGCCTTCGCACGTGCCACAATGGCCTCGCGCCGGGCCGCCTCCACGTCATGCATGCGGTACATTTGCAGAAAGCTCATGCGCAAATGGGCATCCACTTCATGTTGGGCGGGCAGCCCCACATAGAGTTCGATGGCGTGGCGGTAATGCTCAAGCGCCTGCTCCAGTTGGTCGACCATCTCTTCGGCTTCCGCCGTCGCATAGGTCACCTGGGCAGCCAATTCGCCCTGCTCCTCGCTCTCTGTAACCGTGCGCAGTTCGGCGAGCGCTTCTTCACCGTGCCCAGCGAGTTGGTGGAGTTCGCTGCGTGCCAGTTGCAGCACCGTGCGGTCGCGCGCGTCCGGCAGATCGGCTTCTGTAATCTGGCGCAACAGTTGCAGCGCAAAGGGCCCCTGGCCTCGATCAATCTCGCTGTGACGATGCTCAAACCAAAGCCAGACAGCGTGCGCCAGCCGGTGCGCGGCCACGGCGTGTTCGACAGCGCGCGTAAATTCGGCGCGCTGCGCATACACGCTGGAGGCGCGTTCGTGCATGCGCGGGCGCGCCTCCAGCGGAATCCGATCATAGAGCAGGGGGCGTAAGTGGGGCTGCAGTGCAATGACGCCCTGGTGATTTTCGGCCAGCAACCCGCGCGCCGCCAGTCGCTCCAGCGTGATGCTCTCAGCAGACCATGCATCTGCCGGGATTGGCGTGCGGAAGACGGAAAGCTGCATCGCCAGCGCGCGTTCTGCGCTGTCCATGTGTTTCCAGATGCGATGGAAGATGGCTTCGACTGTCGGTGACTGATCCAGTTCGGCAAGCGCTGCGGTGGGGTCATCGCCCTCGCGCAGAAGCGCGCCAATGAGCCGCAGGAGCGCAGGATTGCCGCGCGTGCCGTGGACGAGGGCCGCCAGGGCATCTGGCGACAGAGGCCGGCAGCCGCCGGCGGCCAGCAGTGCGGCGGCTGCTTCCTGCTCGAGCCCGGGGACTATGATGGCTTCATCGGTTGCAAGGACAATGCGTTGGCCCACGAGGAGCAGCGGTGCATGGGCGCGCAGCGATTCCAGCACGCTGATAATCTGCGCGTGCTCAATCTGCTCACTATCCAGAATATCGATATTGTCAATGCAGAAAAGGAGAGGGACGGTGTGCAAAGACTCGAGATCGAACCGGATCAGGCTCAGGGCCTGTTCCAAATCGACGACCGCGCGGTCGGCCACCAGTTGGCGCCATGTGTTGCCTGCGCCGGCGGTACGCAGGAACCACGCCAGTGCAAAGAGAAAACTTGCGGTGTGATCATTGGAGTGGTCGTGCAGCGTGTACCAGAAGGCGCGACGTGCCGAGTTGGCTGCCTGCCACATGTGGACCAGCGCCGCGGCAGCCGTGCTCTTGCCTACGCCGCTGGGTCCCGACAGGTAGATGCTGCGCCCGTTCTGCAACTGCGCCAGTGCCTGTGCCAGCAGCGGGTCGCGCCCCACAACCAGCCCCGTGGCAGGTCGTTCGAGCCGCACGGGCGGCGCAACAGTGCTATGCAAAGTCTGGCCGAGGGCCTTGATCGCAAGGTTGCGCGCGCGGTAAAATGTTCTATCCGACATGTTAAGCGCCAGCGCCAGCGCGACGTTGTCGTGCGCCGGGTTGCGTGCAAAATAGGTGTTCTGCAGGAGGGCACGCGGTTCGGCATCCAGCCTGGTCGCGCAGTCGAGGAGCAGCGTGCGCAGTTGTTCGCCCCGCTGGCGCGCGGCAGGGCCGCCGGGCACGGCAGTGCCCGCCTGTGTGGGGCCATCCTCACCCAGGAAATAGGGCGCGGCCAAAGGCGAGTGTTCGCCCAGCCATGCGGGATCGTTGATATGCTCCAGCGCCGCTTCCACCTGGCTGTCGAATGCATTCAGTTCGTGGCGGGCGGCGCTCTTTTCACTTCCCTTTTTGACCACGGCGACACGTCATTCCGCCGGCGTGCGACCGGCGCGTGTGGAACGCGGCAGGGACACTCGTTTGTTCATTATACCAGAACGAGGACACATTGTCGAGGAAAGGAGGTTAGCAAGTTGACATAACGCGCGTGGCGGTCACGACAGCCGCAGAATCGCGAGGCAGTCTCTATCGTCAGGGCGAAGTGTGCAGAGCAGGCAAACCAAAGGAGGTATGCAATGTTATCTGCATGGCGAAGCACGGGTTGGGTGGCGCCCCTTGCGCTGCTGTTGTGCCTGGGCCTGGCGGGCTGCGTCGCGGTAACACCGCCCGCAACGCCTGCTCTTGAAGAGCCACCAGAGGCGCCCGACTGCGTGATGGTCCTTTCGGACATGACGACCATTCCCTGCGCCGATGTTTACCCACCCCTCACAAATGGCGAGCGCGACATCGCTTGCACGCCAATCGTCCCCTTTGAGGCCAACCTGGCAGGCCAATTCATGGCGGAACAAGGGCTCACTGTGGGCTGGACCTTTGGCGTCAACTTTGATGTCACCGGGCATGGCGCGCCGCTGGCGTGTTTGCGCCTCTACCACCTCAAAACCGAAGTCGCCGCGAATGGCGCCATCACCCACACCGCTGCGGCCATCGACCGCGGTGGCATGCCTGTGGCCACCTGCGAAGTGATCGATGGCGCGACAATCGATGCCGAGCGCGGCTTGGCGTCTTTCTGCGGCCAGGGCCGTGTGCAATGCAGGATGAGACTGAACGAGTGGTTCGTGGATGAACAGATTCTGGCTCTGGCTGCCGCGTCGGCCTATGAACAGGGCATACCTATGGCGCCGCAAGAGGTTGAAGCACTCGCGGGGCAGGGTGAAAACGCCCCGTATCCCAAGATTTCGCTGATTGCGCGCGCAGCCTGGGCGCCGGCACAAACGCTTGCCTCGCCCATCCTCTACGCCACCCTTGGCTACTCGCCAACAGAGGTCATTGATCCCGAATCCATGCTGTGCCGTCCCACGCATTGGGAGCAGCCGCTGGTCGCTTTCGTGCTGGCTGACGCAAGCGCGCTCCAACATGTGCTGGCGATCAATGTGGACTCGCCGAATGCCGCCCTGTTCAGTACGACGGAAGCGTGTAATGTCGTCTGGCCACTGGGCACAGGCTGGAATACCACCTATAACCACCTTGCAGACGAGTTCGGCACGCCGCAGCACATGTTCGAGAACAAGCAGGAAAAGAATGGCAGGCTTGAAACCGTTGCCACGTGCACGCATCCGGCGGCTGTGGGCCAGGTTGAGTTCTGGCAGGGAGAGGGCGCGCTCATGATTGGTGAACTTGACGGCATCAGCATGGAAGGGGTCATTGACGGCGTCCTGATTGACCCGCTGGACTCGCGCCCGCCAAGTTAGTTGGCAAGGCAACAGACTGGCTATCGTTGTCACAACTGAATCGCGTACATGGGGAGCCGCACACCATGGTGTGCGGCTCCCGCGCGCCGCAATGTTGGCAGAAAAGCGCCCTGGCATGGCAGACCGCCACCCCCTTTTTGCCGGATACTGGAGCCAGGCAGTGAGACCGCACAAGCGGCCAAATCGTGACCACTGCCACGAGCTACACCTACCGAAAGGGGAGCATCATGAAAGCCAGGCTGATCACAGTGCTGCTGGTTGTCTTTATGGTGGCCGGGATGCTGCAGGGATGCACTGCAATTGTGTCCCAGGCTGGTGCGCAACCGGGCAGCGTTCAAGTCGTCCCCGATTCCGCTGAGTTGGCTGCGGAATCGAAGGCAATCGACGATGCCAACAAGGCAGCGTACGCCGAGAAACTGCTGAATATGGAAGATGAGGTTGATGTGCAGAACCTGCGCAACGCATGGGAGCACATCCCTTATGCAGAGGCGGTGGCGTGGGCTGATGTCGTTGCACAAAAGTATGAGGTGGAGTCGGTCGACGTGCAGGCAATCATAGCGGCTGCGCCCGATGCAAAGCCTGAATCACAGAACCTGCGCGATTCGTGGGGCCACAGCACCTATGGTAAAACGGACGAGGCTGCACTCGATAGCGCAGTTGAGAGCGCAGTTGAGAGCGCAGTTGAACTCTACCGAGCCGGCGAAATCGAGGATTATTCGGTGCAGGACCTGGCGGCTGTTGCGCCCGAGGCGCAACTTGAGGCCTACCAGCGTCAGTACGAGGCTGATGTGCAGAAGCTGCGCAACGCATGGGGCCACATTCCTTCTGCAGAGGCGGTAGCGTGGGCTGATGTCGTTGCACAAAAGTATGGAGTAGAGTCGGCCGACGTGCAGGCAATTATAGCGGCTGCGCCCGAAGCGCAACTTGAGGCCTACCAGCGTCGGTACGAGGTAGAGATGCAGAAGCTGCGCGACGCCCACAAGGATATGACCTACTCCGAGGCAGTCGCAATGGGCGACGCGTTGGGCTACATGTACGAGGTTGCCCCTGTTGAGGGTGCCGTGAATGCGGCCAGTGAAGCGCTGGCCGCAGCCGCCACCAGCGCACAGCGCGCTGCACTTGAGACAGCGGCTGAACGGCAGGATCTGATTGAGGCGCAGAAGGGCAACGAGTTCATGCTTCACGACGCTATCGAGAAGGCGGCAGCGTCCTACCCATCCGCCGGCCAGGGCGACCAGATCGAAGCCGCCAACATCCGCCACCAGGCAGAGGTCGAGAACGCCATGCAGCTGCAACGAGCCGGTGAGCGCGAGGGCTACCTGCCCGCCGGCAACGGCAATCAAATGGATATGAGCCGTGCGTCGTTTGAGAAGAAGGTGGAGAAGGCGGCGGCCTCCTATCCGTCTGCAGGTCAGGGTAACCAACTCGCTTCAAGCCGTTTGCTGCTTGAGCTTGAGAAGTCCATCGAGAAGGCGGCGGGATCGTACCCGTCCGCAGGCAAGGGTGACCAGATCACCATCAGCAAGGAGCGCTTCGGGTTAGAGAAAGTCTACCCACCACGTAATGGGCGTGGCCTCTGTGCCAAGTAGCGAAGCCGCTTCCCCACACACTGCTGTTGTACGTACGGACGTGCTCCCCATTGTCCGTCCGGTAGTCACGAAGAGGGGGTGAACCGCCTGGTTCACCCCCTCTTCGCGCGCGCATTGCGCGCAGTGCGTGCGCCTGTGCGTGC
>DIAV01000294.1:7586-8089 GCA_002415895.1 Anaerolineales bacterium UBA5069
GTGCGTGCGCCTGTGCGTGCCGCAACAACCGGCGCCAAGGTTACACCACTTCCGGCTCCAGCAGCGTAAAGGCCAGCTTGCCGTCAATCACATCCACCAGCACCTCGTCGCCTGCCTCAATTTTGCCGCCGAGAATTTCGACGGCCATGGGATCGGCAATGCGCTGTTGCAACAGCCGCTTGAGCGGGCGTGCGCCAAAGGCAGGCTCATAGCCCTCATCCACAAGCAGTTGCTTGGCGGCATCGGTCAGTTCCACGGTAATGCTGCGCTCCTTGAGCAGGCGGCGCAGGCGGCCCAGTTGAATCTCGATAATCTCCTTGAGATGCTCGGGGCGCAACGCGTGGAAGATCACCACCTCATCCACACGGTTGAGGAATTCGGGGCGGAAGTGGGTGCGCAGCACATCGCGCACGCGCTCCTCAACTTCCTCATCGTTGCCTGCAATGTCCAGAATGTATTGGCTGCCCAGATTGCTCGTCATAATGATGACGGTCTGTCTCTTA
>DIAV01000135.1:0-145 GCA_002415895.1 Anaerolineales bacterium UBA5069
GTGCGCCCCAGCTCGCTGCGCAAAGCGAGAATGATGGGATCGGGCTGCTCCGTCACAATGGTCACCGTGCGCACGCTGGCCGGCCCTTCCAGCACATAATCTGCCGCCATACCCCATAGAAAGACCATGAGCAGAGCGTAGAGCG
>DIAV01000135.1:365-6145 GCA_002415895.1 Anaerolineales bacterium UBA5069
GTGCCGCCCGCGCTGGCGCCCGAGCGGTAGATGAGGCCCCCGCCCAGCCCTGTCTGAATGGCTCCATAGATGGCGCTAAGCAAAATGTTGTCGGTGAGGGGCATTGTGCTAAGCACGCGCGGCAGCAGATAGACGAAGAAATCGGTGAGCAGCGCAAAGAGCGCCACCGCGCTCAGCGTCTTGGCCAGAAACTGCCAGCGACCCAGATTGAAAAAACCCAAGACAAAGAGCGGGACATTGAGCAGAAAATAGAGCGTGCCTACGGGCCAAGCGGTAAAGTGATTGACCACCAGGCTCAACCCGCCGATGCCGCCCGCGGCAATATGCCACGGCACCTGAAAAGCGGCGTAGCCAAAGGCCTGCACCGCTGCGCCCAGCGCCAGCAGCAGAAGATTGCGCCACTCCCGCCCCACAAGGCTGCGCCGTGTTTGCGATGGGCTTATTTGCCTCGCCACAAGCAAACCTTCCGTTATAAAGCGAGGCTCCCAAAGGCGGAAGCCTCGCTTCAATGTGCGTTGTCAATTGCCAGGTTCGATAGCCAGTGACTCTGCTTAGCTCTCCATCAAGCCAATCGAAGCGCGGGTGCTGCTGAAGGTCTCTATCTCCATGCGCTCGCCAATCAGGTCATATTCCATCGCGCCGGTAATGCGCACCTGCAGCATGGCGCCGGCGGCCACATCGCGCACGCCCGGGATGAGCACGAGGCCATCCACCTCGGGTGCATCGCGGTAGGATCGCCCAAGCAGCAGCGGCTCGCCGCGCGTGGATTCGCCCGTTCCCTCCACCAGCACATCCATGAGGCTGTGCACCTGCGCCTGGTTCTTGCGCAGGCTGATGGGCTGCTGCAACTCCATGAGGCGCGCCCAGCGTTCCTCTTTCACGTCCTCAGGTACGGCGTCGGGCAGTGTCGCGGCAGGCGTGCCCGGCTCGGCGCTAAAGCGGAAGGCGCCCAGCCGGTCGAATTCAGCCGCAGCCACAAAATCGAGCAGCCCCTGAAACTCCTCTTCGGTTTCGCCGGGGTAGCCCACAATGAAGGTCGTGCGCAGCGCAATATCGGGCATGGCGGCGCGCAGCTTGGCAAGATGATCGTACACAGTCTCCATGCGGCTGGGGCGGTGCATGCGGCGCAGCGTGCGCGCATCGCCGTGCTGCAAGGGCATGTCGAGATAATGGGCCATCTTGCGCTCGCGCGCCATCACCTCAATGAGGCTGTCGCTCACATGGCCGGGGTAGGCGTACATCAGGCGCAGCCACTGCAGGCGATCATCCGTGCGGTTGCAAATGGCACTGATGAGTTGGGGCAGGCTGTCGGGCGCGCCCATGTCGCGGCCGTAGTCGGTGGTGTCCTGCGCAACCAGCACAAGCTCGCGCGCCCCACCTTCCACCAGCGCAATCGCCTCATCAACAATCGCTTCCAGCGGGCGGCTGCGCAGCTTGCCCTTGAAGGAGGGGATTGTGCAGAAGGCGCAGGGTGCATTGCAGCCGTCGGAGATCTTGAGGTACGCGCTGCCCGCTGCCACGGGCGGGCGCGGCGTGGCGGACGCAAAGCCCACCTCCGGGTCGCCCAGGAGAGTGTAGCGCTGCAGCGCGCGGTTGGCCTTGCCGCCGCGCACGCTGTTCACCAGCTCCACCACCTCCATCCAGCGGCGCGTGCCCAGCAGGCCATCCACGCGCGGCACGCGCGCGATCACCTCGTCGCCATTGCGTTGCGCCAGACAGCCGGCGGCAATCAGCACCTGATTCTTGCGTTTGGCGCGGCCCAGTTCCTTGAGCACGCCGATAGACTCTTCTTTGGCCGCCTCAAGGAAGCCGCAGGTGTTGACGATGAGCACGTCGGCATCCTTGGCGTGGGCGGTGGACCGGTAATCCGCGCCCTGCAGCAGCATTTCAATGCCGTCGCTGTCCACCTTGTTTTTGGGGCAGCCCATCGTAATGAGGTGATATTTCAAGCGTGCGACTCCTTGTCCCACAATTCAATCAGTTGCGCGTCGGCCTGCTCCTGCACCCATGCGTGGAGGGCTGACAGCATATCGGCGTGGCGTCGTTCGGCGAGCGCGCGGCCTGGAGCCGTATTCATGCTCTGCACTGTCCGCGCAAGTACGCGGTTCGCAAAATCGGCCGTGTAATGGTAGCGCGCTGCGAGCGTGTTTCCTTTAACATTGGCCGAACCAAGCGCAAGCGCAAGCGCGCTCACCCCCAGTTTGCTGACTTTGTCGGCATCCCACAGCACGGCGGCTTCCAATGGTTCAAGTGGCGGCGCGCCCACAGGCCGCGTCAGCCCCTCGTGCTGCGCGATGGCGGCCACAACGGTTTCGATCTTCTCCGGCGGGAAGTCGGTTGTGGCGAGGAAATTGCGTGCTTCGGCGGCCCCGACAGCGGCATGGTTGGGTTGCCCTTTGCCAATGTCATGCAGCCACGCCGCCGCCAGCAGCACCTCGACATCGGTATCCATGCGCGAGCCAATGCGCAGTGCGAGGCCCACCACCTGACGTACATGCTCCCAGCGGTACGCAAGCAGCCCGCCGTCCTGGCCTGCACCTTCACCGTCTTCGGCGGCGGCACGCGCGCGTGCCAGGTCTCTGCAATCCTTGCGCCAGGCAATGCGATCCGGGTCCGCCTTCTTGTCCTCAGATCTCATCACGCGAGCGGCTCCAGGTTTTCTCGGACGAGCGTTGTCTCCGGCTGCCCGGGCGTAATGTCCAATACTTTGTAGGGATAGACATTGATAATGTCGGTTGCGCCGTAGCGGCTGTGGGTGATTTCGTCGTGGCGGTAGATGTGGATATGGCCGTGCAGCAAATAGTGGGGCTTGAACCAGCGCATGAAGGCCAGAAAGCTGGTGAAGCCCTGGTGGGGCAGGTCGGCCTTGTCATGGATGCCTGCAGGAGGCGAGTGTGTCATGAGCACATCGAGATAGCGCCCATAACGCATGCGGTTGGCCATGAGCTTGGGGGCCAGCGCATAGACGTTTTGCCACATTTGCAGCTCGGTATACTGCGCGCCGGGGCCGTTGTTGTAGCGCATGGATCCCTCCAGGCCCGCGAGCAACAGGCCGCCTTCGTTGACGGTGAGCCTGTGCATATTGGCCGCCCCTTCGGGTGCAGCAGAGCGATTCCACTCATCACCCCGCCCGCTGGTGTACTGCACCTCGCGCCCATGGTTCCCATAGACGTAATATGTGGGGCAACTCGCCATGGTCATCAGGTATTCGATGTAGTAGAAGGGGAGATCGCCACACGCGAGGATCATGTCGAGCTTGCCCACCCGCTGATTCACGGCTGGGCTGTAGAGAATCGGTTCAACTTTGTCGCTGACGGCCAACACACGCATAACGGTTCACTTTACCATACATGCAGGGAGCGCCCAAGTGACATGCGATACCTCATGCCTGGGTATGGCGCACATTGTACGTGATATGGGTGATTGACGCTGAAACGGGAATGGGGCATGCTAACGGCGAAGGTCAAAAATTCAATCTTCATTCAATTCGCTTCTCAATCCACATCTCAATTCGCGATCGCTCCACCTCTCCACACAGCCATGAACAAGTCCTACTACGATATCCAGAAAGCCTTTATGCGCGGTGTGCTGCTGCGCGACATTGCCGAACCGCTGCCCTCGTTTGATGCGCAAACGCCCGCCATTGTGGCACGCGCGCTACTGGACGCCACCGGCGGCACAGTGGCGGGCGTGCGCACAGACGGCTTTGTCAGCGCACACGCCACGCGCGAGGCGCTTGTGGGCGGGAGTTGCGGCGACTGCGCAGAGCCGATTGATGCTGGGCGCATTCTGCCCGACACGGCAGTAATGGCCACGATCATTCACGCGCTTAACCGCGAGCCTTATTTTTTTGTGCGTATGCTGGGCACGGTGGTTGGGCTGGTAACACGCGCCGATCTGGAAGATCCACCCGTGCGCATGTGGCTCTTTGGGTTGCTCTCCACAATTGAGGCGCGCTTTGTTGTGCTGATTCAGCGGCGTTATGGCGAGGCGGATGGTGACCTGAGTGGCCATACGCCAGCCGCTGAGAACCCATGGGCCGCAGCGCTTTCGCCTGCGCGCATGGAAAAAGCCCGCGCGCTGCAGCAGGAGCGCCAACGGCGTCAGCTCAACGACGAGTTGCTGCATTGCCTGCAATTTGCCGACAAAGCGCAGATTGTCGCGCGCGACAAACGTCTGCGCGCAGCCATTGGCTTTGTCTCGCGCAAGCGCGCCGATCAGACCATCAAGGAGATGGAGCGGCTACGCAACAACCTGGCGCATGGCCAGGAAATTGTCGCTTCGGATTGGGACGCGATTGTGACGCTGGCCGAAAACCTTGCGCGCGTCGCACCGATTGCCAACGAGATGGGGCTGCCCACCTGGGAGAGTGCGCTGCAGGGGCCGGCGCGCTAAAATTCGGTTGACAACACCCGCGCTGCGTGGTAGTGTAAATTCATCCACACCGTCCCTCTCCCGTGTCCCAGGCATGCTCCCCAGAGGCGCAAATGCCCTTTTGCAGCCGGCGCGTGGAACTCTCCACCTCGTCCCTGTTCTTCTCGCAATGCTTACATCTGCCGGCGCGCGCAAGCGGGGCTTCCAGAATGGGAAGCCCCGTTTTGGCATGTCCAGGTGTCAGCCATTGTCTAGCCTCAGCAACAGGTTACCCAGCCATCCGGTTTACATTTGAATGGAGCCTTTATGTTAAACGAAGCAGATGTCCGCACGCTGGTTGAGTTTGAAAGCCATGATGCACCTGTCCTCAGTGTCTATCTCAACATGGACCCGAGCCGGCGCGCGTCCGACGTCTACAAGCTGGCGCTGCGCTCCCTGCTTGACGGCGCCGAGGGCGCGGCCGCCGAGGACGTGAAGCGAGTTCAGAACTATGTGGAGATGGGCTACAACTGGCAGGGGCGCGGCCTGGTCATGTTTAGTTGCGCCGGCCTCAACTTCTGGTGGGCGCGCGCGTTTGAGGTGCCGGTGAAAGATGCCGCCTTTGTCAGCTTCAGGCCCAACATTCGCCAACTGGCAACGTTGCTCGATTCGTACGAACGCTATGGCGTTATCCATGTGGATTCGGAGGGCGCGCGTCTCTTTGTCTTCAACATGGGCCACCTGGAGAGCGCCGACGGCTATCTGGGCCAGGAGGTCAAGATGCACAAGTCCGGCGGCTGGTCGGCTCCCCGCTATCAGCGCCATGAAAAAGGCACGGCGCACCAGAACCTGCAGGAGGCTGCCGAAATGGCTGAAGCCTTCTATCGCTCGGCCGAGACGCGCCGCCTGATTTTGGCGGGCACCGACAAGAATGTGGCCCAGTTCCGCGATCTGCTCAGCAACCGGTTGCGCTCCATGGTGGTGGGATCGCTCAGCCTCAAGGCCACAGCCACCCCGGCCGAAATCAGCGATATGGCGCTGCAACTTGTGCAGAAAGCCGAGGAGACCGAGGACCGGCGCGTGGCCGATCAGATTTTGGCGCTGGCCAACCAGAATGGCAACGCGGTTGTGGGGCTGGAGCGCACCTTGACAGCCGTACAGGAGATGCGCGCCGAACGCGTGGCCGTTGTTGGCTCATTTGTGCAGCCCGCCTATCGCTTTGTGGACAGTGGCCTGATTGTGCTGGGGATTGACGAGGAGGGTGAGCTGGGCAGCGGCCGCATTCAGGAACTGCCCGACGCCGTGGAGAGTGTGCTGCGCCGTGCGTTGGTGCAGGGCATCGGCGTAACGGTGCTCGAATCGCACAAGGGTCTTGAGGAGGCGGGGAGCATTGGGGCGCTAACGAGATATTAGGGGTGGGTAAGTGG
>DIAV01000383.1:0-2459 GCA_002415895.1 Anaerolineales bacterium UBA5069
GGCCGGGGGTGAGGTTGCCGTTCACGCCATAGCCGCCTGCTCGCTCGCCTTGTCAATGCCCTTTTTGCCCAAATCCATACCGTTCTGCAAACGCACCGATCGGGTACAATCCTTCCCCAACTCCATTCGCACCATCAAGGAGAACGATCATGCCGCCACTGCGCGTGCTTTCTCTGCAGGGCGCACCCTATGCGCTGGGCTACGCGCATGGCGCTGCCTTTGCCGCCGACATTGCCACCCTCACCGAGGAGCGGCTGCGGCTGAGCACGGACCCCTTCTGGACGGGCGGGCGCGCCGCCACACTGGACGAAGTGCTGGCGCTCGGCGCCGCCTGCCTGCGCGCCCACACAGAGTACGCGCCGGCCCTCATGGACGAGATGCGCGGCATGGCCGACGCGACAGCCATTGGCATCAACGAGTTGGTGATCATGAATGGCTTCACCGACTTTGTTGATGTCGTGGCAAATGACGCGCGCGCGCCAACCACCGGCGCGACCGTCGATCACCTGGTGGATGACGAGGGGGGCTGCACCGCGTTCGTCGTGGACAGCGCCATGACGCGCGATGGGCGCGCCTACATTGGCCAAACGTGGGACATGCACAGCACAGCCACACCCTATGTCATCATGCTCGACATCAAGCCCGACAACGGCCCCGCCCTGCTCACCTTCACAATTACCGGCTGCGTGGGCATGATCGGCATGAACGAGGCGGGCATTGCCGTCGGCATTAACAATCTGCTGGGGGCAGACGGCAGGCCAGGCGTGCACTGGCCCTATGTGGTGCGCCGCATGTTGGCGCAAACAACCGTGGACGCAGCGCTGGATGTGCTTATGCAGGCGCCCCTTTCGGGCGCGCACAACTACGTGCTCATGGGCCCCGACGCCGGCAAGGTGCAACGCGGCTATAACATTGAGGCCACCGCCACGGGCCGCACACGCACAGCCGTGACCGGCACAGGTGGTTTTGTGGCGCATACCAACCACTGTCTCTCTGCAGACCTGCTGGCGCGCGAACGGCCGCGCAAGGCGCTCTCTCTGGAAAGCACCTGCACACGCCTTGACCAAATCTCCGCGATCCTCGAGCAGCAGCGGGGCGCAGTGGATGCCGATTCGCTCATGGCAATGACGCGCCACCATGCGCCGGGCGCGATGTCGATTTGCGCCCACGCCCAGCCCACCTATGATGTCGAGAGTTCAGGCGCGTGCATTATGGCACCGGCCACGCGTGAAATGTGGGCGCTGTGGGGCCTGCCCTGCCAAAACCAGTTCGAGAAGTTCATTGTGGGGGCGTCTGCGGACGCGCCCGTGCGTGTGGAGGCTTGATTGGAGAATATTCGCATTGTTGCCGGCCGCGAGGCCTATGTACCACCGGGTGGGCCGCCGCGCGTGGAGCGGCCCAGCGACGCCATCTACGCAGCCATGGGCGAAGAAGCCATTGTCGCCATGATGGAAGCGTTTTACGCAGAATTGGCGCAATCGCCTACACTGCGGCGCATGTTCCCGCAGACACCCGAGGCGCTCGTGCGCGCGGCACACCGCTCGGCGGCCTTCTTCATCGGCATCATGGGCGGCCCACCGCTCTACCAGCAAATGTACGGCAACCCGGCCATGCGCGCGCGCCATATGCCCTTCCCAATTGACGAAGCGGCGCGCCGCGAATGGCTGCGCTGCTTCAACGTTGTGCTTGCCATTGCGCCGGCGCGCTTCAATTTCCCGCCCGAACACATGCCCGGCTTCCAGGCCTTTCTGGATGGCTTCTCGGGGTGGATGGTGAACACCGCCCCGCCCAATCCCGAAGAGGCTGCATGAGCACGGAGACAATCACGGCGCGGCCATGGGCCGGACCGCAGGATACAGAGGCGATACGCGCCCTGCTGCGCTTGCGTTATTGGCAGCAGGGACCACCCAGCTATCCCTCTGCCAGTGACTTTGACTACTGGCTTGCCACAACCGGAAACCGCGCCGTGCCGCAGGGCATCCAGCTATGGTTTGATGGCGATCAACTGGTGGGCTATGTGTGGCCTGCCGACAACGAACTAGACTGTATTGTCCATCCCCGCACCCATGCCGCCCTGCCTGCCATGGTTGCCTGGGCCGATGCGCGCCTGTGCGCCAATCCGTCCACTTCAGAAACCCTCAAGGCGTGGTGCTTTGCGGGCGATGCGCCCATGGAGGCGCTGCTGACCGCCGCCGGTTACCAGCGCAGTGACGAGTTCCTGCGTTGCAGCGTCTTTGACATGCACGCGCCGCTGCCGGACGCACCCGTGCTGCCGGCCGGCTACACGGTGCGTTCATTGCGCGGTGCCGAAGAAGCAGAGGCGCGGGCCGCCGCGCATATGGCCGCCTTCCCCGACTGGCCCATGAACGCAGCCAAACATGTGCGCGCGATGCACACGCAAACCTACAGACTCGATCTGGATTTGGTGGCCACCGCGCCCGATGGCACGCCCGATGGCA
>DIAV01000383.1:2515-5913 GCA_002415895.1 Anaerolineales bacterium UBA5069
CCTGGCCACGGCCTGCATTGTCGAGGGGCTGCGTCGCCTCAAGGTGGCGGGGGCAAGCGTGGCTGTCGTATGCGGCTGGCGCGACGATTCAGTGGGAAGCCGGCTCTATGAAAAACTGGGCTTTCGCGAGGGCGAACGGCGTTATGTGTGGGAAAAGCAGCTTCAGCAAACAGATGACGTAATCACAAAGGAGTGAACCATGGGTGACATGTGGCAACATGCCAACGACAAGCAGCAATTGCTCGACCAGATCGCAAGCGAGTACGCACGCCTGGTCGCGCTGGTGGATCGCTTCTCCGACGCAGAGCGAGTGAAGCCTCTCGTGGAGACCAATTCGCTCAAGGATATGCTGGCGCATATCACCGATTGGGAAACCTACGCGTTGCGCAGGCTGCGCACCACGGCTATCGGCGAGTCACTGCCCTTGCGCGTGCCCGATGGGGACTTTGATCGTGTCAACGCCGAGATTTACGCTGCACACAAGGAACGCGACTGGGCCGACGTGTGGCAGGATTTTGCGCTTACCCACGCCGAAATGGTGGCGGAAGTGCGCATGATGAGCGAAAGCGATCTCTTTGATCCTGCGCGGGCCGAGGCCATCCTGGGCATTCCCGCCGACTCAGCCGCCGACATGATTGAGAGCAATAGCTCCAACCACTACTGGGAGCACGCCAACGAAATTGAGGCAGCCCTGGCCGCACGCGCAGGCTGACCCACACGCATTCACACAATCTCCGCCCCACCCAAAGCGAGGCTGCCCTGTGGGCAGCCTCGCTTTGTCTTGCATTAGGGTCACAATTTGACGCCCGCCACGCTCTCCACTACAATTAGTTTGACTATCAAATAGTTTTACGGAGAGAGCTATGACAACTTCCCCACGCGCCTGCGCGCATCAAATACTGGATGTAACGCCCATGATCCTGCAAGCCATCCGCAGCGACATGCGCAAGACCTCCTCGGCAGAGTTGACTGTGCCTCAATTCCGCACCCTGACATTCCTCAACCGCAACCCGGGCGCATCGCTTTCGGCAGTGGCCGAATTCATTGGGCTAACGCTTTCGTCCATGTCCATCCTTGTCAATGCACTGGTGGACCGCAGCCTGGTTACGCGCACAACCGACAGCGCGGACCGCCGTCGCGTCCACCTCACCGTCACACAGGCGGGCCGTACCATGTTGGAGAACGCCTGGCAGGAAACGGAGGCATACCTGGCCAACCTTGTCGCGGTGCTAAGCGAAGAAGAACGTGCAGTTGTCGTCGCGGGGCTGGAGCTGCTGCGCCCGCTCTTTGCACCGCGCGCGACAAGCAGCGCACACTCTGCACCTGTACTCGAAGGCGCCACCGCACCATGAAATCTATATCCACCGCGCTGCCTGTGGATGGCGACGGCGAATCCACAACCCGTTCCGCAGCGGCCACACTGGCTGCCGACACAGATGCGACGCAGACCCATCCTCCATCCACCTTTGCCGCGTTCCGCCACCGCAATTTTCGCCTCTATGCCATTGGCATGCTTGTTTCCATGGCAGGCTCGTGGATGCAGATCATCGCCCAGGGCTGGCTTGTCTACCAGATTAGCGGCTCCGAATGGACACTCGGGCTGGTGGGCTTTGCCGCGGCCATTCCTGCACTGATCATTTCGCCGTGGGCGGGCGTGATCATTGACCACACGCCACGCCGCGCCATTCTTTACATAACGCAATTGGCAGCGTTGACCTTTGCGCTGATTCTGGCGTTTCTCACCTTCTCGGGGCTGGTGCAGGTGTGGCACATTATTGCCCTTGCCGTTGGCATTGGCATGGTAAATGCCTTTGACGGCCCCACGCGCCAGGCTTTCGTTGTCGAGATGGTGGGCAAAGAGGATTTGCCCAATGCCATTGCCATCAACTCCATGATCTTCAACGGCGCGCGCATTGTGGGCCCCGCCTTCGGTGGCCTGCTGCTGGCATGGCTGGGTGCGGGCTGGTGCTTCCTGATTAACGGGTTCAGTTTCCTTGGCGTGATTGTGGCGCTTTACATGATGGAGCTCGCACCGTACGTACGACGCGTGCGCCTCGAATCACCCTGGGCGCAGCTCAAGGAAGGGCTTGTCTATATTCAGAAGCGCGAAGACCTGCGCAGGATTCTGCTGCAATCAACTATTTTTGGCGTCTTCGGCGTCTCCTACGGCACTGTGCTGCCCGCGTATGTGGACCGCGTGCTGCATGTAGGGCCGGCGGCCTACGGCATGATCAATGCCGCATCGGGCATCGGCGCGGTGACTTCAGCGCTCTTTCTGGCGCGCCACAGCAGCACGCTCAAGCGCGGCTGGTGGGTTACGATTTATGCGCTCGCCTTCCCCTTTGTGCTCATGGCTTTTGCCTGGGCGCCCAGCCTGGCCGTTGCACTGCTGCTCGCCTTCTTTCTTGGCCTGGGCTTTTTGGGGCAATTCACGCTGCTCAATACGTTGCTGCAAACACGTGTGGATGACGACAGGCGTGGCCGCGTCATGGCCATCAACTCGCTCATCTTCTTCGGAATTGCGCCCTTTGGCAACCTTGCCATCGGCGCCGTTTCGGAGATTTGGGGGTTAAGTATTACGCTGACTGTGAGCGCAACGATAACACTCCTGCTATCGGCAAACAACCTGCTGCGCAACGACACAGTGCGCGCATTGCCGTAGCACAAAGGCAGCACCTTACCCCCGGGCCTCTCTCCATGCGCAGAGGGGAGAATACAACCACATACATGGAACCAACCCTTAACCCGATTACGCAAGTGCTGGTCGAGAATATGATTGGCGTCTACTTCGTTTATGGGTTGGCGTTTTTTGTGCTGGGCGTGGTGCTGGCGCTGGCCAGCCGACAGCGCTCCGAGTTACCACTCATGCGCGCACTGCCGTTGCTGGCCTGGTTTGGGCTGCTGCATGGCGCGCACGAATGGGTGGAGATGTTCCAACACATCGCTGCGCAGGGCAGCGGCCGCACACCCGGTTTGGTGGAGGAAGCGCTGCGCATCGCGCTGCTGGTTGCCTCATTCCTCTGCCTGCTGGGCTTTGGCGCGCGCGCGCTAAACGTCAATTCAACCGCGCCTGCGCGCCAGCGCCTCTACATATTGGGGCTCTTTTTCGTGTGGGCCGTGGCACTGGTGGCCGCGCTGCGCTACTGGCAGCCTGCACGGCTGGAGGGCATTTACTTTGCCGACGTGCTTGCGCGCTACTTCATCGCGATCCCTGGTGCGCTGCTGGCGGCAGCGGCGCTCATGGCGCAGCAGCGCGCCCTGCGTGCGCGCGACATGCCCCTCTTTGGCCGCGACCTGGTCTCGGCAGCCACGGCGCTGCTTCTGTATGGCGTTGTGGGGCAGATCTTTGTCCGCCCTACAGTAATTCCTCCTTCCAACGTCATCAACAGCACCTTCTT
>DIAV01000383.1:5968-19646 GCA_002415895.1 Anaerolineales bacterium UBA5069
TTCATGGTGCGTGCGCTGCGCGTCTTTGAGGAAGAGGCGCGCCGCCGCCTTCAAGAGAGCGCCCGCAGCGAGCACGAGGCGCAACTGCAGGCGCTGGAGCTTGAGCGGCGCAGCGGGCGCGAGCGCGAATTGCTCAATCAGGAGCTGGCCGCCAAGGCGCGCGAGCTGGCGCTGCTGCTCGAGCTCTCCAATTTGCTGGGCGTTGCCATGGAGATGCCGCGCCGCCTCACAACCGTGCTGCCGCGTGTGATTCAGAACCTCGCCTTCACCAACGCGGGTCTCATTCTCTGCGTAGATAACAATAGCGATGAGGTTGACGTTGAGGCGCAAACGGGTTTTGAGCCGTCCATGTCGCGCCTGCCGGCCGAAACGGACGCCACGGCCGCCCATGTAACAGAAGCGACCTTCACCAACTGCGTTGCATTGGGGCGGCGCAGCATTGCAGCGGGGCGCGCCGCCTGCCGCCACGCCGACGGCGCCGTGATCGAGTTTAACGTGAGTGCCGTGCTGCTGGGTGAAGAGTGCTGGAGCTATCCAAGCCCCACGGTGGCGCTGGCGCTGCCGCTGATGGCGCAGCGTATTCCCATTGGTTCAGTCATCTTTGCATGCACGGGGCGCGAGACGCGCACGCTTCCGCTTGAAGAGCTGCACCTCATGGTGGGCATTGCCCGCCAGTTCGAGCTCTCCATGGAGAATGCGCGCCTCTATCGCCAGGCGCAGGCACGCGAGGCAACGCTGGGACAGTTGCTCGCACAAGTGGTGGACGCGCAGGAGGCCGAACGCCAGCGCATTGCGCGCGAATTGCACGACGCCACCGGCCAATCGCTCACGGCGATTGCATTGGGGCTGCGCGGCCTCGCCAACAGCGTCAACAGCGCCGCAGTCGCGCCGGCTGGTTCAGCCCTTCCCGCCGCGCCACAGAACACCGCGGGCGACCTCACACGTCAGGCGGAGTCGCTGCAACTCTTCGCCACGGATGCGCTGGGCGAACTGCGCCGCATTATTGCCGACCTGCGCCCGCCCCAACTCGACGAACTGGGGCTTGCCCCTGCCCTGCGCTGGTACGTGCAGAGCTTCCGCAAACGCCATCCCCACATCGAATTGAGCTTCACCGTGGCGGGTGATCAAACACGTTTGCCGCCCCACTATGACACAGTCGTCTTCCGCGTCGTGCAGGAGGCGCTCACCAACATTGCCAAGCATTCGGGTGCGGATCGCGCAGGCATTGTGCTGGAAATGAAGCCTAGCGAAGTGGTGGTCACCGTGCAGGACAATGGCCGCGGCTTTGATCCAAACCGCGCGCTCAGCGGGCGCGGCCAATCGGCGGCATGGGGGCTGCTGGGCATACGCGAGCGCACTGTGCTTCTTAATGGCCACTACGAGATCAAGTCTGCACCCGGCCAGGGCACGCTGGTGCGCATTTCAGTGCCCACTGCGCAGCCTGCGCTTGCACTGGAGTCGGCGCCCAGCGCGCCCCCGCCCTACTATGATGACGGCGCATAGGGTGCGCCTGATCAACAGAACAACAGGAAACGACTTTTATGAGTGATGAGCGTGCTGCACCTGGAAGCCCGGACGCCGCCGGCAACGTAATGATTCGCCTGCTCCTTGTCGATGACCATTCCATCCTGCGCGCGGGGCTGCGCATGCTCTTTGCCGCCGAGCCGGACATGCAGATTGTTGGCGAGGCAGGCAGCGGCCTCGAGGCGATTGCCGCCGTGGATAAACTTCACCCCGATGTGGTCATCATGGATGTCGCCATGCCCGGCATGACGGGCATTGAAGCCACCCAGCGCATCAAGGAACTCCACCCCGAGACTGCCGTGCTTGCGCTCACGATGCACGAAGACGAGCAGTACTTCTTCGAGATGCTCAATGCAGGCGCTGCGGGCTACATCCCCAAGCGCGCCGCACCCGACGACCTGATCGCTGCCATCCGCGTCGTACACCAGGGCAATGTCTTTCTGCATGCGTCGCTGGCGCGCTTTCTCATTCACGATGTGCTGCATGGCGCGGCGCAGCCCACGCCTGTGGTGGAGCCGCTCACCGAACGCGAGCGCGAAGTGCTGACGCTGATTGCCGAGGGCATGACCAGCCGCGAAATTGGCGAGCAACTTGTGGTGAGCCCCAAAACAGTGGACCGCCACCGCGAAAATATCATGTCCAAGCTCAATCTGCACAGCCGCGTCGAACTGGTGAAGTATGCAATCGCGCGCGGCATGATTGACACCCATCGCTAAATAGCGCCGCCAGCAGACAATACAAAACGGGTCACGCCTGGCCAGGCGTGACCCGTTTCTGTTGTTAGTTGCGGCTTACTTGACTTCAGTCATCGCCCGCCACCAGCGCCGACCCGGCGGGGGTAAACTGCTTGAAGAGCGCACAGGCAAAGCAGGCTTCGGGCAGACAACCTTCCGCATCGCGCCGCACCAGCCAGCAAGGCAGCGCAGGTGTGCGCGGCGCAGGGCAACGCTCGCGTATCTCCGGCGGGCAATTCCTCTGCTCCCAACAGGGCGCTTCATTTGCCACCGCCAACGTCACCGGTGCCGTCGCGCTGAGCGCTTGCAGGCTTTCGGCTGCGGCCTCGCGCTGCCAGCGGCGATCCAGCCGATGCAACGCCAGCCCCAGGCCGATCATGGCCGCAATCGGCACGCCCATGCGCAGCAGTATGTATCCAACCAGTGTGAGTGTTGCGATCCAACCGTTCATGGTGTCCTCACGTCAATTCACAACGCTACCTGTGTGCAAGCCATGCACCCGGCCGCGCCCTAATGCGCCTCATGGCTGCCGTCAAAGCGGACAAGCCAGCGCACACAGATGTACCACGCCAGCGCCGCCATGGCGAGAATGCCGATTGTTGACATCCACTCCATCATGCTGGGAATGTAGGCGCTCCCTGCGACGGGGGCCGTTTGCGATGCCAGCGTGGCATTGAAACGGTTCATCAGCACGCCCGCCAAAATCAGCAGGGGCGCAACCCATTGCAGTGTGGGCCGCCGTCGCCATGCCGGCACCAGGCAGATTGTGGCGGGCACAAGCGCACCCAACACAATCTCAATCGTCGCCAGCCACGTGCGCATGGCGCTCCAGTCAAGATTGAAAAGCTCGCCATTGTTGATCAATGCGCCAACCCGCACTGCCAGGTAAACAAGCGTCACGCCGCCAATGCCAACCATCAGCCCCTGAATGACCTTCGTCTCCTCAGGCGACTGGTGAATGCGCACAGCGGTGCGGTAGGCCACAATCGCCATCGCCAGGCCGGCCATAACCGCCGAGGTGAAGAAGAGGATCGGCAGCATGGGCGTCCACCACAGGGCCGAAACGCGGTGCGGCATGTTCAGGTACAGCGTGCCCAGCGTGGACTGGTGCAGCGTGGAAAGTGTAACGCCCAACACGGTGACGGGGGCCATAAGCCAGAGCACGAAGCGGCGCACCTTCGTCCAGCCGAATTTCTCCAGGAAATCGGGCGCAACCTCGAGCACAAGCACCGTTGTATAAAGCAGGACGCAGCAGCAAATCTCGAAAAGCGGCGAGTGGAGATTCCAGTAGAGCAGGAAATTGTAGAAGCGGTCGGGCCGCCCCAGATCAAGCAGGAGCAGAACGAGCACCGCCGTATAGCCCAGGAAACCAGCCAGCAGCGCAGGCCGCAACACAGGCTGAAACTGATGCAGGTGGAAGATATGCACCACCGCCGCCATGGTAAACGCTGCGCCGGAAAAGGCGATCAGGGCGAAGTCGAAGCCAATCCAGATGCCCCAGGAGGTGCTGTCGGAGAGCGCTGTGGTGCCACCCAGGCCAATCAGAAGGCGGGCCAGACCTGCCGCCACCCCCATCACCGTAAGGAAACCAAGAATGCCAACCACGACCATGCCGGGCTCCAGGCGAAAGGGAGCCGCTTCCACCTCATTGAGTTTTGTTGCGCCCACAGGCTCAGGCTGATAGTGGCGCCGGGTAATTCCCTGTGCGGTCATGAGTGGTCTCCAGATGCTGTGCGGTTCGATACGTCTGCGCTCTGCTCCACAGCGGCAACAAACTCGCCGTGTGCGTGTTTGGCACGGCGGCCCGTCATAAACTGCATGGCTGCAGCCAGCGAAGCCATTGTCAGGGCAACGATCGGTGTCTTGCGCATGACGCTCTCACCGTGGTGGGTAATCGTCTCATCGCCCAGGACGGGGAAGCCGAGCGCAGCGAAGGGCACCGGGCCAATGTAGAGCACAGATGCGCCGCCCGCCTCATGCTCGCCATAGACGTGGTTCACATAGCGGCCGGTGTTTGAGGCAATGGTGGCTTTTGCCTCGGCAAGCAGCATGCTGCGCTTGCCAAAGCGAATTGCGCCGTTGGGGCACGCTTCTGCACAGGCGGGCTCGTCACCCTCGGCCTGGCGGTCGGCGCACATTTCGCACTTGTGAATCAAGCCCAGCGGGTTGTCCCAGTCGTAAGCCGGCACACCGTAGGGGCAGGCGTACTGGCAATAGCGGCAGCCAATGCACTTCGACGATTCGTAGACAACGGGACCACCGGGTTCTTTCGTCAGCGCGCCCACCGTGCAGGCGGAAACACAGGCGGGGTCCACACAATTCATGCATTGGCGCTTGACAAAGACCTTGAGGGGTGCGCCATGGACATCGCTCACTTCGCGCACGTCGACGAAACTGTACGCGTTGGCGTCGATTTTGGTGGGGATTGTCGTTGGCTCGGCGCGTTCGTTGGTGCTCTTGCAGGCAAGGGCGCATGAGTTGCAGCCTGTGCAGCGAGTCAGGTCAACCAGCATGGCCATGGCATTGGGGTCCACCGGGCCGGTCGATGCAATGGCTCCGCCGCCCGCCGCCGCCGTGACGGCCAGGGCCCCTGCGCCGGCTGCAATTCCCTTAAGGAAGGTGCGGCGCGACATGAGCGGGCAGGTCATATCGACGTTCTCCGGCAATGCGCCGAGGTGGATTGAGTCCGTCATGAGTTTCTCCGGCTGCCGAAGCGAGCGTATGCAATCATGAAAACGATACCCAGAATGCCGCCAATGCCGATGCCGAAGCCGAGGTTGGCCAGCGAGAGCACGCCGAGATCGCGGTTGATGCGTTGGGCTTGCGCCAACTGAGGCGCAGTCACATCGACTGTGGCAATGTTTTGCGGGGTCAGTGTGCTGTCCACACTCTTGTTTACATCTTCGCGATGGCAATCCAGGCACCTGGTGGCCGACACGGAGACAAAGTCGTGCGAAGGCCCGTGCGTGTCAATGACCTGGTTGCCGGCGCTGGCCATGGCCTCGCCCAGCGTGTCGTCCAAAGCCATGTGACAATCTGTGCAGGTGGCGGTGCCCGCCCAATGCGCCTGATGCAGCGGGTCATCCAGCGATTCGCGGTGGCACGAAGTACACAGGCGATCATCCGAGATACGCATCTCCAGCGAGTGGACCAGGTGGCAGCTAATGCACTGCACCCCCTGCTCGCCGTGCGTGCTGTTTTCCCACTGGCTCCAGGTCTCTTCGTGGCATTCCTTGCAGGACGAAGAGTCAACGACCAGCGGCACGCTGTCTTCATCGGGGTGGCCGCGCACATAATCGCCATGGCAGGTTGTGCAGGTGGCGAGCGCGTGGCCGGAGTCAGGGTCCACAAGGTCGGCATGGGGTGATGTGGCCCAGGCGTCCGACTCTTCGCTGTGGCAAGAGGAGCAGGGTTTGGTGTTGGGCTCGGGGTTGGTCATTGGCTCCTGGGCATGGGCTGTGGCCGGCAATGCCAGCCAGAGCGCGCACGCGACCAGCGCCAGGGACAGCGCAAGGGCCAGGCGAGAGCGCCCGGCCCACCTGCGTGATGAAAACAAAGGAGTAACCTGAAAACGTGGGGTAAACATGAATCCTCCAAAATGCAGGGCAGCAGCCCGCAAGCAGTGGCCCTGCGTCAACCGGGAAGGCGTAGAAACTGGTTCTATGCCTCGGGGTGAATGAAACGGCGCTCGGCGCATCCCATGAGCCAGCAAATGGCAAGCGGCACGCCAAAGCGCACAAAAACGCATGAGATACAGAAACCGGAAATAATCAGCACTTCGCTTGCGCCCATGAGGACTCTCCTTGTTTGAGCGAGCAACACAGGCCAGGTGCGGCGGCCTTTGCTCTTGCTACAAGCAGAATAGTCCAAAAGCCGCGCGCACACATCGGGCATGTCGCCCATCCCCATACCCATCTTTGGGGAAGCATAGACAGCACGCGTGGAGCGCGCTACCCATGTCATCTACTGCATACAGTAGAAGGGCATGGGTAGCGCGCGTGGGTGACTATGCGCAAAACAACCCAGGAAGGATGGGTGAAACTACCCAGTTCTGCTGCGCCCGCGGCGCCTTGCTCCGCTCTCGCACCAGCGCAGCGCACGCGCTTTGCCGCTACGGTGCGCTTCAGGCCAGCGCGACCGTCTGCAGTCTATGTGCGCACAAGACGGCGCCAGCCCAATGAAACTGGCGCTCCTGTGCAGCCTGTCTATAATGAAGCGCATCGCAATCGCTTCAGCGCCTGCGTACCCGCCGCGAAGGACGGCGAACTCATGACAGACGCTTCATCATCTCCGCTTGATCCAAATAACGCCGGCGACGTCGATGCAAGCGGTGGAATTGGGACCGACAGCGCCAACGCGCAGCGGATTCTCTTTGGCCCGCGCCGCTTTGTGCGTCAGGGGCATGTGCAAACGCTGCTGGCGCGCCGCCGCCCGCCCGACAGCGTTACCCTGCGCACCGAGCAAGCCATGTTGCTTGACGCCGGCCCGGATGAAAGCGGCTTTGACCCTGATCACCCCGTCACCCTACTGGGTTACTACAATCCAGCGCTGCGCCCAACGCGCCAGCGCGGACTTGTGCAGATCATGCATGGCTGGCATGGCAGCAGCCACTCGTCGGACGTGCTCTACATTAGCGACATGCTCCTTAAGGCGGGCTACAGCGTCTTTCGCCTGAACATGCGCGACCACGGCCCCAACCTCCACTTCGCAAGGGGCGCGCTCAACCGGGGCATGTTCCTGGGCACGCTGCTTAACGAAGTGGCAGTTGCCACGCGCACTGTAGCAGCGCTTGCGGGCGACCGCCCCTTTGCGCTTGTGGGCGGCTCGCTCGGCGGCAACTTCGTTCTGCGCCTTGGTGATGCACACAATCGCGAGCCAATACCCAACTTGAGGCGTATTGTTGCCATTTGCCCGGCTGTGCGCCCGGACGCGGCGGCGTGGGCCATTGACAACATTACGGCATACCGCCTTTACTTTCGCGCACGCTGGATGCAAAGTCTGCGTGCCAAGCAGTCGCTCTTTCCAGAGACCTACAACTTTGCTGCTGTTGAGCGCTTGCGCGCGATTGTGCCCATGACCGAGGCACTGGTGCGCGACTACAGCCAGTGGCAGAACGCACAGGAGTACTTCGATCACTATTCCGTCTCGCCGCAGATGGTGGCGGGGCTGCGCGTGCCTACCACAATCATTGCTGCGCGCGATGACGCTGTGATTCCCATTGCAGACATAGAGGCCTTTGCGCCCAGCGCCAACGTCGACATCCAGATTACCGAAACGGGCGGCCACATGGGCTTCGTGGATGTCTTCCCCTACCGGCGCTGGCTGCCAGGCGCCATTCTGGAGGAGTTGGAGCGCGCGCTGTAGGGAACGCGCCGCACTGACTGCATTGCCGTGAAAATGCTCCTCTCTCCATGTACAGGTGCAGAGCGGAGAGGGGCCGGGGGTGGGGTGCTGTTGTGCGCTGCGCCGCCGCCTGTGCTACAATGCGCGCGCTTGCCCAGCCCACAACGCGCCAAGGCGCCACCGTGACAAACAACGCGCCGCCACCTGAAACCGCAAACCAGCCACAACCAGGACAAGGGCGCTTGCCCTGGGAGAGCGGCTGGCCCGAAATCCATGACGTGCGCGTGCGCACAGCTTTCGCCCAGGTGGATCGGGCGCGCTTTGTGCCTGCCGATCTACGTGCGCAGGCCAACGATGACGCACCACTGCCCATTGGCGAGGGGCAGACGATCTCGCAACCCTTTGTGATTGCGCTCATGGTGCAGGCGCTTGCGCTGCAGGCCGGAGAGCGTGTACTCGAAATTGGCACGGGTTCGGGCTATCAAACTGCAATTCTCTGCGCGCTCGTGCGCCAACTCGGCGGTGCGCCTGCACAGAGCGTATACTCCATTGAGCGATCGGCGACGCTTGCGCGGGCGGCTGCCGCAACGCTTGCAGCAAGCGGCTGCACGCCGCAACTGGCAGTGGGCGACGGCGTGGCCGGCTGGCCGGAAGCCGCACCCTTTGATGCGATTGTCGTCTCTGCCGCGGCCGCGTGGCTGCCGCGCACGCTGGTAGACCAGCTTGCAATTGGAGGCCGCCTCGTGATCCCTGTGGGGGCGAATCCCGATGAGCAGGAATTGTGGCTCATCCAGCGCCATAGCGCGCAGGTGGAATTGACTGATTTGGGGCCGGTGCGCTTTGTGCCGCTGCTGTCACCCCTGCTTGATGACCCGGCCAACCGGATTGCCTTGCTCTGAAACACTTTTGCCTTCTCGCCACCTGAAGGTTTACAACGGGAATAGCGACTGATGAACGTGATTGTGGTTGGCGGACTCGGCCAGTTGGGACGCGCCCTCATGGCAGTGCTGGCCGCGCGCGGTCACTCGGCGGTTGTGTGGGACATGCCTGAAGTCAATATTACGCTGCCTGCGGTTGCCGATGCTGTTGTTGCCGCCAGGCCCGACGCGCTCATCAACGCGGCGGCGTGGACCAACGTCGATGCTGCGGAGAGCAACCCGCAGAGCACCTATGCCGTCAATGCGCTGGGGCCGCGCTGGCTGGCGGAGGGCTGCGAGCGTGTGGGTGCGCAGATGTTGCAGGTAAGTTCCAACGAGGTCTTCGCGGGGCAGCCGGGGCGCTTCTATTTTGAGAACGACCCGATGCAGCCGGGTGGCGCCTATGCGCGCAGCAAGGCTGCCGGCGAAGCCGCCGCGGCCGCTGCGTGCCGCCGCCTGATTGTTGCGCGCATTGCCTGGCTCTTTGGCCCCGGCGGCGTCAACTTCCCCACCAAGATTGCCGAAGCCGCCGACAAGCATGGTGCGCTGCGCGTGATTGATGACGAGTATGGCAACCCCACCTACGCACCCGACACCGCCGCGGCCATGGTGCGTTTGCTGGAGATTGGCCGCGCCGGTAATTTCCACCTTGTCAATGAGGGGATGGCGAGCCGCTACACGTTCGCACAGGCGGTGCTCGCGGGCAGCGGCCGCGCTTACGTACCCGTGACGCCGATTGCTGCGGCCGAATACCAACGCGCCGCGCCGCCGCCGCTGCACGCTGTACTCGTGAATCAGGCCGCCGCCGCGTTGGGCATAACGTTGCGCCCGTGGCAGGATGCGCTGCGCGAATACGCAGCCACACTGCCTGCCCCTAACCCTGTCCTGCCTGGCAATGCGTCCTAGTCCATATTGAGGTTTCATGAATGACGAGTCGTTGAATCCAGAAGTTGATCCCGAGGCAGCGCCGCCGGGCGACGCCGCGAATCGCACACCGAAGCACCCCAAAAAGATTGCGCGCAAGAAGAAAACCGCGGCGGATGGCGAAGCGGGTGGCGAGGCGCATGGCGCGGCAGAAGGTGCAAACAACACCAACCGCATTGTCGATGATCCCACCTATGGCACGCTGCGCGAAGATAACCGCGTTGTCATGCGCCACACCATCGCACTCAATATTGACAACTTCCGCGCCTCCAGCGAGCCTGTAGCGGCGCGCGCGACGCGCGCCTTCCCTGCACTGGCCGCAGCGACGCCGCCTTTCTTCTCGGTGGTGATTGCCAACCACAATGGCGAGCGCCACTTGCCCGTTGTGCTCAATGCACTGCGTGCGCAAAGCTTTGCCGATTTTGAAGTCATTGTTGTGGATGACGCCAGCCGCGATGATTCCGTGTTTCTGGTGGAGCGCACCTATCCAGACGTGCGCCTCATTGTCAATCGCACAAACATGGGCTTTGCGGTGACCTGCAACACGGGGGCCGACGCCGCAATTGGGCGCTATATCGTCATGCTCAACAGCGACACGGAACCCGATGCCCACTGGCTGGAAGCGCTCGCTGTTGCCTGCGTGCAAAACCCCGGCGCGGCAGCCGTGGCCAGCAAAATGCTGCTCTTTGACAAGCGCAATGTCCTGCACACCACAGGCGACACCATGGGGCGCGATGGCCTCGCGCAGAACCGCGGGGCATGGGAGCGCGACCAGGGGCAATACGATGCTGCGCCGGTCATCTTTAGCGCGTGTGGGGGTGCATCGGCCTACCGGCGCGATCTCTGGCAGGCGCTGGGCGGCTTCGATGAGCACTTCTGGATGTATTTGGAAGACGTGGACTACGGCTTTCGCGCGCAGTTGGCGGGCTATGGCAGCGTCTATGCGCCCGACGCACGTGTCTACCACCATCTTTCCGCCTCCAGCGGTGATGTAATGGCCAGCTATTACGTGGGGCGCAATGCGCTGTGGGTCATTGCCAAGAATATGCCCGGCGCTCTGCTGCGCGCCAACTGGCAGGCCATTGTCTTTGGCCAGTTGCGCATTGCGGCTGATGCCCTGCGCGCCATCCAGGGAGAAGCCGCACGTGCGCGCCTGCGGGGGCAGATTGCCGGCCTCCTGGGTCTTGGCGTTGCGCTGGCCCAGCGCAAGCGCATTCAGCAGGCACGCACCGTGCCTGAGGCGCAACTGGCGCGCCTGCTCAAGTAGCATGGCCTCACTCTTGCACGCGTGCTCATCTGAAGCGAGGCTTTCAAAAGCGGAAGCCTCGCTTCACGCGCGCTGTTTGGTTCATCATGCCGGTGCTTCACCGGCTTTTCACAATCCCCCCTGAAGGTTGAAGGAGAGACATATGCAAGCGCCACCTGAAAAACTGGGCACCTTCTATATCGGCGCAGAGTTCGATCTCGCCACAAACACGCGTCTGGATGTGCCCATCCAGTACGATGCGCGCGACCTGCTCACCCACGGCGTTGTCGTGGGCATGACGGGCAGCGGCAAGACGGGACTCTGCATTGGCCTGCTCGAAGAGGCCGCGCTGGACAAAATCCCCGTCATCATGATTGACCCCAAGGGCGATATGGCCAACCTGATGCTTCAGTTTCCCCAGCAGCGGCCGGAGGATTTTGCGCCGTGGATTGACGCCGGCGAGGCCGAGCGCAAAGGGGTCTCCATCGACGAGATCGCCGTCTCCACCGCACAAAAGTGGTCGACGGGGCTGGCCGACTGGGGTATTACCGGTGACCGCATCAAGACGCTGCAGGAGGCGGTCGAGTACACTATTTTCACGCCCGGCTCCGACGCAGGCATCCCCGTCAGCATTGTGGGCAGCTTTGCCGCGCCCAAGCTGGACTGGAACCTTGAGGGGGAGGCAATCCGCGAGCGTATTACCGGCACCGTGGGCGCGCTCTTTTCCATGATGGGCAACAATGCCGACCCCGTGCGCAGCCGTGAGGGCGTGCTCCTTGCCAGCATTATTGAGTATTACTGGCAGAAGGGGCAGGACATCACCATGGAGATGTTGATCAAGGCCATCCAGACGCCACCCATGAGCCAGATTGGCGTCTTCGAGGTGGACACCTTCTTCCCTGCCAAGGAACGCTTTGGCATGGCGCTCTCGATCAACACGCTGATTGCGTCGCCCTCCTTCAAAAGCTGGCTGGAAGGCGCGCCCATGGATATCCAGAGTTTTCTCTATACGTCCGAGGGCAAACCACGCCACAGCATTTTTTACATTGCACACCTCAGCGACAGCGAGCGCATGTTCTTTGTGACGCTCCTGCTCGAGAATATTCTTACATGGGTGCGCACACAGTCGGGCACAACCAGCCTGCGCGCAATTCTCTACTTTGACGAAATTTATGGCTATCTGCCGCCCATCGCCGAGCCCCCATCCAAGCGGCCGCTCATGACGCTGCTCAAGCAGGCACGCGCCTTTGGTTTTGGCGTGCTGCTGGCAACGCAAAACCCCGCCGATCTCGACTACAAGGCGCTCACCAATACGGGCACGTGGCTGATTGGCAAGCTCCAGGCTGAACGCGACAAGGCGCGCCTGATTGAGGGCTTGCAAGGGTTGGACGATGGCGGCAAGGCCGTCAATTACGACACACTGATCCCGCAACTGGGCAATCGCGTCTTTCTGATGCACAACGTACACGGTGACGGGCCTGTTGTCATGACATCGCGCTGGGCGCAAAGCTATTTGCGCGGCCCTCTCACCAAGCCGCAGGTGAAGTTGTTGATGGATCCGCAACGGGAGACGTTGGTTAAGCCGGTTGAAGTGGCGCTGCCCCCTGCAGCGGCGCAACCTGCAGGCTTTGTAGGCCCCACTGTGCCGCTGAGCGCGCAAGGAGCCCCCGCCCAGGCTGCCCCCCAGCCTGAGAAAACAGTAGCCGCCCCTGCCGGTTTCAGCGCCACTGCAACCCAATTGGGCGACAACGTGCAGCAGGTGTATTTGCCCGTTGCCTTCAATGCGAGTGTCGCGGCAAACCGCCTTGCACAGGATGCCGGCGGGGTTGATATTGTGCGCACTGTACTTGTCTACACACCCGCCGTGCTGGGCATCGGCGCCGTGAATTTTGTGGATTCCAGGCTTGGCGTGCGTGAGAGCGAGGATCATCGTCTGCTGGCCTTTGCGCCAGGCGGCCTCGGCACCTTCAGTTGGGACGGGGCAGAGGCGCTCATGGTCGAGATGCGCGACCTGTTGCGGAAACCTGAGGAAGCGCCGAACGCAGATGGCCCCTACTTCGCTGCGATTCCTGAAGGCGCACGCACAGCCGCAGATTACAAGAAAGCCCAAACCGAACTCAGTGACTGGCTCTATCACTCCCGCCGCATCACACTCATGGTGCATGATGCGCTTGATGTGTCGCAGAAGCCGGACGAATCTGAAGCAGACTTCCGTGCGCGCGTGCTCAAGGCCGCCGATGCCCGGATTGAGACCGAGCTAAAAAAGATAGAGCCGAAGCAGGTCAAGGCGCTCGAGGACCTGCGCGACAAGATTGAAAAGGCCCGGGTGGATGCTGAGCAGGCAGAACTGAAGGCCAAGGCGCTGCGCAATGAATCGTATGCAAACATCTTCGAGCGTATCTTTCGCGTGATCGTGGGCTTTCTTGACGGGCGCAAGTCCATGGGTTCGCTGAGCCCGCTCATGTCGAAGAATCGCACCGCCGACGAGGCCAGGGCCCGGGCCGATGAGAAAAAGCGCATTCTTGACCAATTGATCGCCAAAGAGCCTGAGCTGGCGGCGGCGAATGAAGCGGATGCGCAGGAAATTCGCGACCGCTGGGCAGCCATTCTGGAACAAATTGGGCAGGTGGAGGTCACACCGCGGCGCGCTGATGTCAACGTGGACCTTGTTGCGCTGGCTTGGGCGCCCTACTGGAATGTGGAATATTCCGACGGCGCCATCGTGCGTTCACGCCGCATCGCAGCGTATAAATAACACTCGGACGGCATCTCTGCAATCTGCATGCAGAGTCAATCAAAAACGAGGGTCTCCTTGCGGAGACCCTCGTTTTTTGTTGCTCTTGCTTGTCGGCGCAATGCCGACAGCCCGTTACCCACTGCACATGCTTAGGCAGTGCGGCGGCGGGTGACAAACGCTGCCGCCACGATCACCAGCAGCACAAGGCCACCGGCCAGAACGCTCAGGCTGGGCATGGAGGAGCCGCCGGTTG
>DIAV01000353.1:0-4220 GCA_002415895.1 Anaerolineales bacterium UBA5069
TGCCCTGCAGTTCTGCCCTGCAGTATAGCAGCAGCCGGTTGATCCGCGTAGCGCACCCGCCTGTGAAGGTATTTATTGTGCCCCCGCGCGACACGCCACGACGGTCGCGCAATAGGCCGCCATCGTTGACAATCCAAAGGAAACGCGGTTACAATTTATTTGCGATTGAAAATACGTTCACGCAGCGCAACGGAATCCTCCCGATCGTCGTTCGCAACTCGCAATCCGCACAGTCTACCAACGCGTCGCTCAATCCATTCCATATCTACCCCCTGCCACGGCAGACAGGCAGCGCCTGCGCGCATTGGCGCAGGTGCGGCGCATCCCCGAATTGAGGCACCATGTACGAAGGCCTTGAGGTTATTGATTTTCACGCGCACTTTCCCACCGATGGCCCGTGGTTTCCCGACATGGGCGACACCATGAAGCTCTACATGGAGCAGGTCAGCGAAGCGCGCCGCCGCATCATCCAGGAAAAGAGCCGCCCGTATCAGGAACAATGGCGGCGCATGTGGAACTTCCCCGAAGCTGAAGGCAAGGATGCGCACCCGGGCGACCGCGAACAGGCACGGCGCTGGGTGGCGGAGCTTGACCATTATGGCATCCGTGCGATTGGCTTTGTCACCGGTGGCGGCAACGAGCACCTTGCCGAAATATGCAGTTGGTATCCCGATCGCTTTGTGGGCTTTGCCCATCATTCGCCCTTCCTGCCCGACGCCGTCGAGCGCCTCGAATATGCGGTCAATACGCTGGGTCTGCGCGCCTACAAGCTGCTTGCGCCCAACATAGAGGAACCCATTGAGGACCCGCGCGCGTTCCCCGTGTGGGAGAAGTGCGCCGAACTGGGCATTCCTGTGCTTATTCACTTTGGTATTCAGGGCGGCGCAGGGGGCGTCGCCTGGCACGAAAACATCAACCCCCTCAAGTTGCACAACGTGGCCAAGTCCTTCCCCGAAGTGGATTTTGTGATTCCCCACTTTGGCTGCGCGTGGGAGCGGGAGACGCTGCAACTGGCGTGGGCCTGCCCCAATGTGAGCGTGGACACCTGCGGCAGCAACCAGTGGATTCGCTGGGTGCCCGGCGAGGTGACGGTCAAGTACCTCTTCCGCAAGTATTACGAGACAATTGGCCCCGAGCGCATCATCTTCGGCACGGATTCAAGCTGGTTCCCGCGCGGCTTTGCCCTGCGCTACCTGCAGGACCAGGTGCGCGATTGCCTGGACTTGAACATGCCTGAAGAACATCTCAAGTTGATCTTCGCCGGCAATGCCGCGCGTTTGCTCAAGATTTCCCTCTAGCTATCCCGTGCAGTCCCAGTCACGAGGGCGCATCACGCCCCCGCAGCCACCCACACCCAGGAGAAGAGAGCATGAAGTTGAAACGAATGTACACATTGATGGCTATGCTTGTCATGGTTGCGCTGATTGCGTCGGCCTGCGCCGCACCGGCGGCTGCGCCTGCCGCTGAGGCGCCTGCCACTGAGGCAGTTGCCACTGAAGCACCCGCCGCCGAAGCCGCGGCCACCGAAGCGCCCGCTGAGGAGGCTGCCGCCGAAGCACCCGCCGCCGACGGCGATGTCATTGAAATTGAGTACTGGCAGTACAACTTTGAGGCCCGCATTCTGGCCATGGATATGCTCATTGAGCAATTCGAAGCCGAAAACCCGGGCATCAAGGTCATCCACAACTCCGACATCCCCTACGACCAGTTCCGCGACAAAATTGCGGCCAGCGTTCCTGCAGGCGTAGGCCCGGACGTCGTCACGCTCTACTATGCGTGGCAACCCGCCTGGGTGGCCGCCGACTACATCGTACCGCTGCCAGCCGACGTCTTCCCGCCCGAAGAAGTCAACACGCAGTTCAGCCCGCTTGTGCAGGCCAGCTTCCAGGATGGCCAGCTTTACACGCTGCCCACTGCCGTGCGCACACTGGCATTGCTCTACAACAAGGACCTGATGACAGCCGCCGGCCTCGATCCCGAGAAGCCGCCGACAACCGTTGAGGAGCTTGAGGAGCAGGCTGTCAAGTGCACCACCTTTGACGACGCGGGCAACTACGTCATCATGGGCTTCCCCGTGGCCATGTCCGGCCAGGCACACCACTGGTTCCGCGAAATTCTGCTGCGCCAATATGGCCAGGCACCCCAGAGCGAAGACAATCGCACCATTCTCTGGAATGCCAGCCAGGCCGGCTACGATGCCTGGAACCAACTGCTCAAGTTCGAGATGGAACTCAAGACCGGCGACGCCACACTCTTTGACGGCGACCCGAACTACTTCCTTGCCGGCCAGTCCTGCTTCCAGCTTGACGGCTCATTCCGCCTGGGCACAATTGCCAATAACGCACCCGACCTGAACTTCGGCGTCACCGAAATACCCACGGCCAATGGCGTCAAGATGACCTTTGGCTCCTACTGGACGCACGGTATTACCAACAAGGCCGCTGCTGATCCGGCCCGCATGGAAGCCGCCGAAAAGTTCCTCAAGTTCATCACCACGCCCGCCGCCGGCACACTCTGGGTTGCCGAAACCGGCGAACTGCCCGCACAGCTTGAAGCCGCCTCCGACCCGGCCCTGCTTGCAGATCCCAAGCTCGGCCCCTTCGCCGCCGGCCTGCCCTACGCCGCCTCCACCTTCCTCGTGGACGAGTCGGTTGTGCGCCAGTCGCTCATCGACGCCTACGACGCGGTCAAGCTCAACGGCGCCGACCCGGCCGAAGAACTGGATTTCGCCGTGCAGACCTCGCAGGAGTTGTATGACGAGTTCTGGGCTGCTGACGAATAGGCTCTCGTTGTAAGTGGCTCTGCATTCTGCCACTCAAGTGCGTGGGGGCGCGCGACGCGCGCCCCCACGCACTTTGTACATTGCACCCATTTTCATATCCCCATTCCCAGCCAGGAGACGCCCATGAGAATATCGCTCAGCCAGCGCCGCGTGTTATGGGCCTACGGCTTTCTCACCGTGAGCCTCATCTTCTTCATCACCATACGCTGGTACCCCACCTTGCTGGCCATCAACATCAGTTTCCGCGATTGGAACGTGCTCAAGGGCGCGGGGCCTTGGGTGGGGCTGGAGAACTACCGCGATATCTGGGATGACCTCTTCAAGCCGCGCAGTGCAGCACGCGCCGCCTTCATCAACACAATCAAGTATGTTGTGTACGGCGTGCCGCTACAGATGGTTGTCAGCCTGGGTGTGGCGCTGCTGCTCATGCAGATTCGCCGCCTCTCCGGCTTCTTCCGCGCTGCCTACTTCATTCCCTACGTTACCTCGGCGGTGGCCGTGGCCTTCGTTTGGAACTGGCTCTATGCACCCCAAAGCGGCCTCATCAACCAGGTGCTGGCATGGCTGGGGATGCCCACGCAGCCTTTTCTGCAAAGCCCGAATCAGGCGCTCATGGCCATTACCGTCGTGGCCGTGTGGCAGGGGCTCGGCTTTTCCATCATCATTTTCCTTGCCGGCTTGCAGCAAATACCCGAAATCTATTACGAGGCCGCGCGCATTGACGGCGGCAATGGCTGGCAAATCTTCTGGCGCATTACACTGCCGCTTCTGAATCCCATCATTGTCTATCTTTCGGTTTTGTCCACAATTTCCTTCCTGCGCCTCTTTGCGCTGGTGCAAAACATGAGCCCACGCGGGGCGGGTGGCCCACTGAACAGCACAACCACGGTTGTGCTCGAAGTCTACAAAGAGGGCTTTGCCAAGTTCAACATGGGCTATGCCGCAGCACTGACTGTGGTGCTCTTCGTCATCATTCTCATCATTACGGTTGTGCAGTTGCGGCTGCTCACACGCCGTGTGGAATATTAGGAGCCCCCGTTATGGCTACAACGCTTGATTCCGACGCCGCCCGCACCCTGGCCAGCGCCGAACGCGTCGTCTCCCAGCCGGAACCAGGCTCCAAACGCCTTTCGTGGAGCATGTTGCTGGCCTATGTTTTGCTCTCGATTGGGGCCGTTGTCATGGTTGTCCCTTTCCTGTGGATGGTGTTGACGAGCCTCAAGCCCGCGCCCGAGCTGCTGCAATTCGCCTTCCTGCCCCAAAATCCCACGCTCGACAACTATGTGCGTGTGCTCACCACCAGCAGCTTTCCGCGCTGGTATTTCAACAGCATCCTTGTGGCCACACTCACCACCGTCAGCGTTGCCATCTTTGATTCGCTGGCGGGTTACACGCTCAACAAGTTTCGCTTTCCCGGCAAGAATCTCATCTTCCTGGG
>DIAV01000353.1:4445-10122 GCA_002415895.1 Anaerolineales bacterium UBA5069
GACGAGTTGCTCGACGCGGCGCGCATGGACGGCGTGAGCGAATTGGGCATTTGGTGGCGCATTGCCATGCCGCTGGTCAAGTCGGCAGTGGCGGCGCTTTGCATCTTTAACTTCATTGGCAACTGGAACGCCTACTTGTGGCCGCTGATTATTGCCAGCCAGCGTGAGTTTTACACCTTGCCCGTGGGGCTGAGCTTCTTCCGCGGCGAATCCACCGTGGAATGGGAGAAGATCATGACGGCGGCCAGCCTCGCTACCATACCGCTGCTCATTGTCTTCATCATCTTCCAGCGCCAAATCATCAAAGGTATCGCACTCACGGGGATGAAGGCGTAGCACTGATGCAGCGCTGCGGTGCTCCAATGGGCCACAACCCTGCCTTGCGCACATTCACCCAGTAACCTTCACAACCAGTTGGAAAGCACCATGCCATCATTCCCGCACTCCGCATACAGCCGTACCGTCCTCGTCCCCGCCTATGAGGATTCAGCGCGTTATCTCTTCGAACCCATGCTGGCCTCGCATGAGGCGCACGCGCTCATGCTCGCCGAAGCCGGCATCATCAGCCAGGAAAACGCCGCGGCCATCCTGCGCGCCGTGGCGCAAATCCGCGCCGAGAGCGTTGAGAACATGGGCTATGTGCCCGGCATTGAAGATCTCTTCTTCCGTGTAGAGGGGCGTATTATCGAGCTTGCCGGCGCCGACTTTGGCGGCAACCTGCAATTGGCGCGCAGCCGCAACGACCTCGGCCACGCACTGGCGCGCATGGCCTTCCGCCACATGCTGCTCGGCCTTGACGCCGACCTGCTCGACCTGCGCCGCGCTGTGCAGAAGCTCGCGCACGAGCATATTGACACAATCATGCCCGGCTACACCCATACACAACCGGCACAGCCGGTCACCTTCGCACACTACCTGGCGGGCGTACTCACGGCGCTGGGCAAAGACCAGGCGCGCATCCAGGCCGCCTACGCCAACATGAACGAGTCTCCCCTGGGCGCGGCGGCGCTCACGGGTACGGGCTTCCCCATTGACAGGGCGCGCGTGGCCTTGCTGCTGGGCTTCGACACCGTGATTGCCAGCACGCAGCACTGCATTGGCGCAGGCGATCACCTGACGGACAGCGCTGCAGCGATACAGTCGCTGGCCATCCAACTGAGCCGTATCACGCATGACCTGCTTGTGCGTGCCACCAAGGAAACCAACGCGCTGCGCATTGATGATTCCTTCATCCAGATTTCTTCCATCATGCCGCAGAAGCGCAATCCGGTCGTGCTGGAGCACCTGCGCGCCCGCCTGAGCCGCACACTTGGCTATGCGCAAACGGTCGTGCTGCTGTGCCACAGCATCCCCTACGGCGACACGCAGGACATTGAAGACGAGATCATGCCGCCGCTCGTTGCGGCGATTGCGGCGATGCGCGAGTGCATCACCCTCTACACATCTGTCTTTGCCACACTCACCCTCAACAAGGAGCACTTGCGCGCACAGGCGGCGCAGGGCTTTACCACGGCCACCGAGCTGGCCGATTCACTCGTGCGCGAAACGGGGTTGCCCTTCCGCCTGGCGCACAAGGTGGCGGCCACGATGGTGCGCAATGCCGTGGCCGACGGCCTGCCCAGCGATCAGTTAACGCTGGAGCGCCTGCAAGCCGCAGCGCAAACTGCCGTGGGCTACACCCTGGATTTCAGCGAAGCACAGTTCACCCGCGCGCTGGATGCGCAGCATTTCGTTGCGGTGCGCAACGGTCTTGGCGGCGTGGCGCCCACCGCCACCAGCGCCGTGCTGGATGCGACTGCACAAGTGC
The DNA here is from genome assembly GCA_002415895.1 of Anaerolineales bacterium UBA5069. Classification (GTDB taxonomy): domain Bacteria; phylum Chloroflexota; class Anaerolineae; order Caldilineales; family Caldilineaceae; genus UBA5069. The sequence goes on from DIAV01000353.1 coordinate 6,253, forward strand.
TTGCGGTTGACGAACACTGGCTTGAATCGGCGCAGAATCGGCTCGCTGCGGCGGATGCCATGCGGCGGAGTGCTGCCGCGCAAATGCTGGCATAGAGCGCATCACACACAGATGGAGCAAGAGAAGCGAGGCTTCCGCAACTGGAAGCCTCGCTTCTCTTGCCTTTTGGTGCAGGTTCCAGGTCGTCCGCTTTATGTCGCTTGTTGCCACATACGCGTGCGCGCCGATTCCAGCACGGCATCACACACAAGCTGCGTGGCAAGACCGTCGGCAAAGTCGGGCACGCGCTTCTCCCCTGCCTCCAGCCCATCCAAAAAGTCGGCCACCTGGTGAATAAAGGTGTGCTCGTAGCCAATCGCGCAACCGGGCACCCACCAATTCTTCATGTACGGGTGGTCGCCATCCCACACGCCGATTGTGCGAAAGCCGCGCACCAGCGAGTCGTCACTGTGCTGGTAGAACTGCAACTGGTGCGCGTCTTCCAGATCGAAGGCAATCGAAGCCTTCTCGCCGTTAATCTCAAAGGTGTTGTGATTCTTGCGCCCGCACGCGTAGCGGGTGGATTCAAAGGTGCCCAGCGCGCCATTCGCAAAGCGCGCCAGAAAGGCGCAGGCGTCATCAATACGCACGGGCTTGAGCGTGGCCGGGTCATCCTGCAGGTGGCGTTCGCGGATGAAGGTTTCGGTCATGGCAGTCACTTCGCGCATGGGGCCGGCCAGCCAGAGTGCAAGGTCAATCGCGTGCGCAAGCAGGTCGCCCGTCACACCGCTGCCGGCAGTATCGGCGTCCAGCCTCCAGAGGGTGTTGCCCCCCTGCGGCAAATTGGGATTGATAGTCCAATCCTGCAAATAGCGCGCGCGGTAATGAAAGATGCGCCCGAGCCGCCCCTCGTCCACCAGCTGCTTGGCCAGCGCCACAGCAGGCACGCGCCGGTAGTTGAATGAGACCATGGTAGGACGGCCACTGCGTGCGGCGGCATCAACCATGCGCTGCGCCTCGCCGCCATTCATGGCCAGCGGTTTCTCGCACATGACCATCTTGCCTGCTTCGAGCGCGGCAATGGCGATTTCGGCATGGGAGTCATTCGGCGTGCAGATGTCAACCACGTCGATGTCGGGGCGCGCAATCAGGCTCCGCCAGTCGGTGGTTGTCTCCTGCCAGCCCCAGCGCGCGCCAAAGTCGCGCGTTGTGGTTACGCTGCGCCCGCAAACAACCTTGCACACAGGCTCAATGGCATGGGGAAAGAAGGTATTGACCTGGCGATAAGCGTTGGCATGCGTGCGCCCCATGAAGCCCGTGCCGATGAGGCCAATGTTGAGTTGTTTCACAAGTGCGCTCCGTTCATCAATGTGCTTTGATTCGAGGCCATGTGTTGCACAAGCCGGCACACTCGTTGGTCAGGCGGATTGACTATCGTTGCCCAATGACTGTGTGGTGATTGTCGCCATTGCACCTGGCCAGTTTACCGCGCCAAAGCGCTGACAATCCTCTCTATCTCAGCCACCACGCACATCACGCTTCGACAGAAAGTCATTTCTTCGGTAACAAGACAATACGCATTGTTCACAATCTGTGTGTACGTGCGCTCGTCCGATAAATGGTACAGCAGTGCGTCAACCAGAGATGGCATTTCGGCCACCACGTAGTGCTTGCCCGGCACGTACACGCGGTTGTGCGCCAACTCAGGCTCCGACACGACGAGCGCCCGGTTGGCTGCGGCAATATGGAAGCGATACGGGAAAATGTTGTCATACAGGGCATGCGCGCGGATATTGATCACGATTCTGGATTGATTCAGCAAGCGCGTGCGTTCCATGCCCCATACGAAGGGATGCTCGCATCCGTCAGCGACGTGCATGCAGTAGCCCTTGCGTGTAACCTCACGCCGAATGTACTCAATCACGTCACTTCTGCGTTCAGTGCGCCGCTGGCCCATCCAAAGAACATCAATCGAGCGCGGTAAATTCAACTCCGCGTAACTTGCCGGTAGCGTGCCCCAGGGGACAAACTGCGCAGGCAGGCCGTGGGCACGGTTCCACTGGGTATAAATCTCTGAGGATTCAATGAGTGTGTGCAGTAGCCCGGCGCGAAATGCATGGTGATAATCACCTGTGTATCGCAGCCGCGCAGCGCGACGATTGGCGGTTGCGAAGGGCTTGCTTGCGGTGATGCTGTGGACCCAGGGCGACTCGGCGTCGCATAGTCGGTCCATCCATGAACGAGCGGCGCAGATTGGCCGCAGACATGTCCATGGTATGTCCAGCATAGGCGGGTTTTCTGTGTTCCAATGCACCCATGCAGGGCGTTCACATGGGCGCATGGCTGCCAATTGGCGGCCTACCTGCTGCAATCGCCCGTAGGGTGCAAACGTGAGGACGGCATCACAGCCATGCGGCAGTACCTGATCTGCGCGAAAAAGGATCGGGTCGTGCCCGGCCGCGTCAATTCCCGATCCAAGCGCCTCTGCAATCTCATCGCAGTCGTTCCACTTGATTACCGCAATACGACATGACACTGTTGGAGCTCCTCTCGGGGGAGTGGACGAACTCAAACATTGCAATCAGTCGACTGGATTTATACGGAAGCTGCGTTGCTTCCGCATTGTATAAGTATAACCCGTTTCTACACGCACGTGTGAACGAATTTGGCACCGCCGGCACGCACACCTGCGCGGCGCTCTGCGCGAATGGCGCAACAAGCGCGCTGTCATTGCGGCGTTGGATTCAGTTGTGAAGGTGCAAAACATGACGGCGGAGGCTCGGGCGCGATTGCCCGAGCCTCCGCCGCAGCTGTGAGACTACTTCTCGAACTTGTCAGGAGTCTGGAGCAGCGCCTGCACCTCGGCCGAGTCGACATTCTCGGGGGTAATCAGCACTGGGGCCAGCTCAATGCTCTTGGGGTCAATCGTCTTGCCATTGATGAAGTCATCAATCGCAGTCACGCCCTGGTAGCCCATCTGATAGGGGTCCTGGGCGATGATGGCCTGGATTGTGCCGTCATCGAAGAGGGGCAGAATCTCGGGGCTGGGGTCGAAGGTGATGATCTTCAGTGTCTTCTCCATACCCTTGGCAATCGCGGCCTGGGCAATGCCCGAAGCAATCGGCGCTGCCGCCGAGAAGAAGCCTGCAATGTCCGGGTTGCCGGTGATGAGGTCAGTCGCAATATTGAGCGACTTGGCTGCATCGGCGTCGGTCCACTGTGTCTCAAGCACTTCCATATCGGGGTACTGTGCAATCGCATCGGCAAAGCCAACGCTGCGGCCCGCGCTCACAGAACCGGCCTGGATGCCCAGATTGGCAACCTTGCCCTTGCCGTCGAGCAGACGCGCCATCTCCTCGCCCGCCATGAATCCGCCCTTGTACTGGTCTGTGATGATGCTGGCAATCGGCGCATCACCATTCACGCCCGAGTCGGCCATGGCCACGGGCACGCCCGCCGCCATCGCCTCTTCAATCGGCGGAATCAACGCTTCGGAGTCCAGCGCGGCGAGCAGAATGCCAGCCGGCTGCTTCTTGGTGATGTTGCGCACCAGGTCCACCTGCGAGGCGATGTCGGCCTCTGTGGCAGGGCCCTGATAGTCAACTGTATAGCCCAGTTCCTTGGCGCGGTCCTGTGCGCCCTTGACGAGGAAGAGATAGAAGGTGGCCGATGTGGACTTGGGAATGAAGACGATTTCGCCCTTGTCGGCAGGCGCGGCGGCAGCATCTTCGGCGGCGGGCGCAGCGGCGGCTTCATCGGCAGCCGGCGCGGCGGGTGCGGCAGCAGGCACGGCGCAGCCGGCCAGCAGCCCCAGGACAAGCAGCAAAGCGAAAATGGGTGTCAGCTTCTTCAACATGTCTTTCTCCTTTGGAAACATGCAAGAACGGAAAC
>DIAV01000170.1 GCA_002415895.1 Anaerolineales bacterium UBA5069
CCCACGCCCAGCAGGTAGAAGATTTGCGCGGGGATGCCAATCCCAAGGATGACAACCTGGCCGCCAAAGAGCGCCTTGAAGAGAGGCGGCGCCATGCCCGGGCCATCGCCAAAGGCAAGCGGAATCGCATAACCATCTGACCAGAGCGAAGCCACGCCGCGCGCCACGCTCAGCATGGCCAGCGTGGTGATGAACGACTGCAGGTTCAAGCGCGTTGTCACCAGGCCGTTGACAAGCCCTGCGCTCAAGCCAATGCTCAGCGTGAGCAGAATGGTCTCCAGGGTGCCCAACCCCATGCGCATCATGGACGAGGCGGCCGCTACGGCGCACAAGGCCAGCACCGCGCCCACCGAAAGATCGATGCCCGCGATCAAAATAACGAAGGTCATGCCCACGGCGATAATGCCGTTCTCCGAGGCGAAGCGCACAATGTTGAGCAGGTTGGTCGGCGTCAGGAAGATATTGACGCCGTTGCGCGTGGGCGAGAGCATGGCCGAAATGATGATGATGCCAATCAAACCGAAATAGCTCTGAAAGCGCAGCACAAAGTGCCCCAGAGACTCAAGCATTGAGCCTACAGTGCGTTGTTGCTTGACAGCGGCTTCGTTCATCACGCGGCTGCACTCCCATTGGTGGATTGTGTGGCCGCTTTCTCATGCCACTGCATGGCGGCCTTCATAATGCGTTCCTGCGTGACTTCGTCGTGGGCCAGCTCGGCGGTCAGCCGCCCCTCCGAAAGCACAAGCACGCGATCACACATGGCGATGATTTCGGCCATTTCGGACGAGGCCAGCAGGATGGCGGCGCCACTTTTGGCAAGCTGTGTGATCAACGTATAGATCTCCGCCTTGGCTCCCACGTCAATCCCGCGCGTGGGTTCATCCAGCAGCAGCACGCGTGGCGCTGTGAGCAGCCCCTTGGCCAGCACCACCTTCTGCTGGTTGCCGCCCGAGAGCGTCGCGACCAGCGTGGCGGGCATGGGCGTCTTGATGCGCAATTGCGTGATGGAGCGCGCGACGGCCTGTTTTTCCTGCTGCTTGCGCAGCACCCCAAAGCGCAGAAAATCGCGCAGCGCCGCCAGCGAAATGTTGTGCGCCACAGAGCTTTGCATGATCAGGCTTTGGTTCTTGCGATCCTCAGTCACAAAGGCCATGCCTGCCGCAATCGCATCCAGCGGGGAGTTGTAGTGTTGCGCAACACCGTTCAGCAGGATGGTTCCCTGCACGCGCTTGCGCGCATGCACGCCAAAGAGCGTTTGCAGCAGTTCGGTGCGGCCCGCCCCCAGCAGGCCCGCCACGCCCACAATCTCGCCAGCGCGCAGGTTGAAGGAGATGTCATAGAGGCCGCGCTCGCCCCGTTTCTCCTGCGCGCGCAGGGTAAGCCCCTCCACGCGCAAAATTTCTGCGCCCGGCTCAATATGCTCTTTGGGGAAGAGGTCCTCAATGCTGCGGCCCACCATCATGCGGATGAGTTCGTCCTCACTCACCTCGCGCACCATGCGCGTGCCAATGTACTCGCCATCGCGCAGGATGGTGACGCGATCGGCAATCGCGAAGGTCTCGTCAAATTTGTGGGAGATGTAGATCATGGTGACGCCCGCCGCTTTGAGCAGGCCAATCACCTCAAAGAGGAAGCGGATTTCAGTTTGGTTGAGCGCCGAGGTCGGCTCGTCAAGAATCAACACACGCGCATTGAGGGCAATGGCTTTGGCAATTTCAACCAGTTGCTGTTCGCCCACGCGCAGCCCCTTGATGGAGCGCTCGGGGTCCACGTCCAGATGCAGCCGCTGCAGGTAGGCGCGCGCTTCGTTGATCATGCGCCGCTTGTCGAGCAGGCGCGCCGGCGTGTGCAATTCACGGCCCAGATAGATATTCTCGGCAATGCTCAACTCGGGAACCAGTTGCAGCTCTTGATGAATAATTGCGACGCCCGCCCTTTGGGCATCGCGCGGGTGGTGCAGGATCAGCGGCGCGCCATCCAGCAGCATTTCGCCCGTATAGTCGGTGATCACGCCACTCAGCACATTCATGAGCGTGGATTTGCCCGCACCGTTTTCGCCCATGAGCGCGTGGACCTCGCCTGCTTCGATATCGAAGGAGACGTTGTGCAGGGCACGCACGCCCGGAAATGACTTGGAGATGGATTTGAATTGCAGGATTGCAGCAGCCATAAGCTTTTCGGGCCGTGATGGCAAGCGGTTGCGATCTGCGCTGCGCTGTTGTGGTGGCGCACGCGCGGTAAAGCAGTGGGGGCGCTGCGCCTCACGATCGAAAAGAACACACCTGACCGTTGGTGGTGCGCTGCGTGTATATCGTGTAATTATGGTTACCGGAGATTGTCTGCCCTGACTATATCTCTGCGCGTTGGAGATGTCAAGGGAGCGGCGCGCTGCTTCGGGGCTTCTCAAGAGTCGTTGGAGCAACGCGCAGGATTGAGCGCATTGCTGACTTTTGAGAGGCCCTGCCGCGCCGAAATCGCACTTCGCAGCGCACAGGCTTTGTGCTATACTACGCGCACCCATTTCGGGTTGCGCTCGCACATCCAACTCCAGCGCTCTCCTCGCGTAGGCGCATTTGCGCAGACTCAAGGATTACGGTTCGCCAATGACACCTTCACTGCACTCCGTGCCGTCATCGCGCACATCCATGCCTGCCTCGCTGCCCGCATCGCTGCGCTCATCAATACAATCCAGACATGGCCAGAACCCAACCGCCGAGAGCCGCGTGGACACAGACGATGCGGCGCGCAAGCGACAGGAGATTGGGCTGTCGCCGCGGCGCGCAACGGCGCAGGAAGCTGTCCTGCGCCCGCCACTCCAGAGCAAGCAACTGCCTGCGCGTACGTGGCTGATTGGCGGCGCGGTGGCTGTGGCGCTGCTTTTCATTGTGCTTTTGGCGGCAGGGCGCGGGCGCGCCGTTACGCAGGCGCAAACGCCCACGGGTGCGATGACCTCCCTGGTGCGCGGCGCTGCCTTCCTTACAATTCAGGATGATTTTTCGGCTGCCGGCGGCCCGCTCGTGCGCGACTTCCAGCCGCGCCGCTGGTCCATGGGCGCTGTGCCCGCCGAAGGTGTCTATCGGATTCGCATGTGGCCCGGCGTTGTTGCCTGGAGTACGCTGGGGGCCGGCAACGCTGCCAACTTCCGCCTTGCCACCGATGTGACGATTTTGCCCGAAACCCCCTGGGGCTATGGCGGGCTGATTGCGCGCTTCTCGGACGAGGCCAACTTCTACCTTGTGCAGGTGGATGGCGCAGGGCGCTTCCGGATTCAATTGCGCCAGGCAGGTGACTGGAGCACGCTGCAGGATTGGACAGCGAGCGGCGTGCTGCGCCAGGCGGGCGAGGCCAACCACCTTGAGTTGATCGACAGCGAGGACGGCATTGCTGTCTCTGCCAATGGCGCCGTGATCTTTACAGCACCGGCCACAACGCTGCCCGCAGGCGACGCCGGCGTTATGGCCGGCTCGCTCGATGCCGCCGTGGCCGAGGCCAACTTTGATGCAGTATTGCTTGAACCTTTGCCCTGAACCCTTACCCTGCACGCTTGCCGTAATTCACTGCGTTGCCCCCCAACCCCCCACAAGGCAGACGAATGAACAGCAACACACACACCAGTCACCGATTTGATACATTCTGCAGGGTCGTGGCCGCAGGTGATGACCTGCAAAGCGAAGCAGCCGCGCTCGCGCTGCGGCCAGAGGACGAAACCGCACTCATTGAATCTGCACAAGCCGGCTCGGGTGAGCTGCGCTGGTGGTCTGTGCGTGCGCTTGCCCATGTGGGCGACGCGGCCGCCGCCCCCGTGATTGCCGCCACACTGACTGATGCCGATCCCGCGCAGCGCGCCGCCGCGGCGCTGGCACTGGGCCACCTGGGCGTGCGCCAGCCCGAAGCCGTGGCCGCGGTGCTCCCGCTGCTTGCACCCCACCTTGCCGATGACGACGGCTTTGTGCGCAAGGCGGCTGTGGATGGATTCTCGCTCTGCGGCCCTGCCGCGTTGCCCGCCCTGGCCGATGTGCTGATGCACAGCGAGCACGAAGGTGCACGCACACGCGCCGCCTGCGCACTGCGCGCACTGCGCAACGAAAGCGCCGCGCCGCTCCTCTTCCGCTTTCTTAACGACCACAACCATCTCGTCCACAACTACTGCTACGAGGCGCTGGACGACCTGGGGCTGCTGGAGAATGTGCTCCTCATGCCCTGATCGCTGCGACTTTGGTCAAGGCAACCGAGGCGCACCCTGAACCGTGCCTCAGCTTCTACACACGCCGCCCTGCTGCAGGCGTTTGGCAAATCGCCTTTGCCCCGTGCTATACTTTTCGCCGCATGACCCAATTGCGCAATGCGCTTTATTTCGCCCACCCAACTCTCGCTGACGCAGCTCTCACGCCACCGCCGCCGCGCTCATCGCCCTCACTGCAACAGAGTCAACCGAAACGCGAGCCACTCATGGACCAATTTCCTGTGCCCGATATGAGACAAATCGTAACCACTGCATCCGGCCGGCGCGACCAGCGCGCGACCTGGCGCCCCCTGCCGCTCATCCTTGCCGCGGCGCTGCTCACGCTGCTTGTGGCAGGCTGCACGGCCGCCGGACCACTGCAAATCGCCGTCGGCACGCCTTCGGCTGATCAAACCTATGGCGGCGCGATTGAAAGCGTGCTTGGCTTCCAGATGCCCGTGGTGGCCGCGCCCACAGCCACGCCCGAGCCTAACGATCAGCTCCAGGTGATCATCAACACCGCCGGCTCGCGCGCCAACATCCGCAGCGGGCCCGGGCTGGACGCTCCGATCATTGACAAAGCTGATCCCGGTTCCGCCTACCCTGTTGTGGGCAAGAGCGAAGACGGGGCGTGGTGGCAAATTACAATTGGCGGCGCCGATGGCTGGGTTGCCGATTCAGTGGTGCGTGTGGCTGGCGAGGGCGAGACGGTCGCCGTCACCTCCGAAACCAGCAATGAGCCTGTCGTCAACAGCGACTACACCGCCTCATGGGATATTCAATGGAGCTGCGAGTCAACCGAAGGGCGTTGCAGCGTGGATGCGTGTACGGCCACCGTCAACGCCGCGGTCAATCGTGCCACCGACGGCTCCTTCCTGCCAGTTGAGTACGAGGTGAAGTGGTCTGACGAGTGCTTCAACACCGACTCGTGGGTCTTTGAAGTGGACCCCTTCACGGGCAAGGAACGCACAGGCGAGTATGCCGACAATTTCCTCTATGCTTACTGGGCTGGGGCGAATACGGGCAACCCCAGCGGCGTGCTGCCCTTTGGCGAAGATCAGGGCATTGTCGTTACCTGCCAGGGCCCCGACACGGTTGAAATTGAAGAGGGCGACGGCTGGACGAGTGTTTATGAGGGTGTGACCTGCCACGACCGCAACACGGGTATGCTGGCCTACATGAACTACATCAAGCGCTGGCTCTTTACGGGCGAATATGAAGGGCAGAATTACGAGCGCGCCTTCTTTGGCGACGTGGAGCGGCTGGAGCAGCGGCTGGTTAACACCAACGCGGGCTTGCTGCTGGTGGACAGAAAGTAACGCGCTGTATACAGGCGTGAAAACGGGCGGGGAAATCGATTCCCCCGCCCGTTTTTGATTGGTGTACAGGTGCAACCGCGCCGGCCTGCGTGCGTAGTGGTAGGCAGTGAAGGGGCGACGCCGCGCGCATGGCCGCACACATGCCCGCCCGCCGCCCCTTCACAAGAACAACTACTCAACGCAAAGACGCAAAGA
>DIAV01000067.1 GCA_002415895.1 Anaerolineales bacterium UBA5069
GCGGCGGGCGCCTGGGCAACGCCAGGCAGAAAGCGCGGCTCTACCGTTACGGCTTTGCCCGCGTCGCGGCTGGCGACGGCGTTGAGGACGTCGTAGCGGTTGAGGCTGCTCCACGCGCGGCCCTGGGCCACTTCGTGCAGATTAATGTTGTGCTGTGCCGCCACGCGGCGCACCGCGAGCGGGGCGTTGTCGGCCAGGTCGCCGGGCAGTGCAGCGGACTCTTTGGCTTGTGCGGCAGGCTTTTCGGCGGTGGAGAGGACGTCTTCTTTGGTAATGCGGCCGCCCGGCCCTGTGCCGGTGACTGCGTCCAGCGCGACGCCCTTGTCGGCGGCCACGCGCCGCGCGACGGGGGTGGCGTTGACATCAGCGCCGTTGCTGCCTGCGCCCTCTGCCGGGGCCGCGGCTGCCTGGGCGACGGGTGCAGGCTGCTCGCCATGCGCCCCAACCGGTACAGCACCTTCGGCACCGCTGTCTGCACTTTCGGCGCTGGGGGCGCTGTCTACGCTCTCGCCGGCCTCGCCGATCACGGCCAGCGCGGCACGCACCGACACGAGCGATCCCTCTTCGGCCAGAATTTTGAGCACTGTGCCGGCGGCGGGCGCGGGCACTTCACTGTCCACCTTGTCGGTGGCTACTTCCACAATCACGTCGCCTGCGTTGACGCTGTCGCCCACCTTGACGCGCCAGCGGCTGACTGTTACATCCTCAATGCCTTCTCCCATATCAGGGAGTCTTACTTCGGTAGCCATAGGGATCCCTCGTCCTGGTTGCCTTGCGTTGCTTCGCGTCTCTGCGCACGTGCGCCCCTGTGCAATGACCCGGGCTGCCTAGCGCAGCATCTCCAGCACGGCGGCTTTGATGTTGTCCTTCCACGGCAGCACCTCTTCCTCCAGCGGCTTGGAGACCGGAATGGAGACGGGGGCCATGCCCAGGCGGCGTGCGGGCGCCTTGAGCAAATCGGGGGCCTCTTCATAGATACGCGCCACAAGCTCGGCGCCAATGCCGCAGTTCGATTGCGATTCGTGCACGGCCAACAGGCGGCCCGTTTTGGCCACCGATGCCCACACCGTCTCCGTGTCCAGCGGCACAATGCTGCGCAGGTCAATGACTTCGATGTCAATGCCCTGTTCGGCCTTGAGCTCCTCCGCCGCCTCCAGCGCCTGCAACACGGTGAAGGAGAAGGTGGCCAGCGTCAGATCCTTGCCCTCGCGCTTGACATCGGCCTGGCCAAAGGGCACCACGTAATCCACATCGGCCTCGGGCAGGTCGCCACGTGTGAAGTAGAGCATTTTGTGCTCCAGGAAGAGCACGGGGTTGGGGTCGCGAATGGCCGCTGTGAGCAGCCCCTTGGCATCATAGGGCGTGGCCGCAGCCACCACCTTGATGCCGGGGAACTGCGCGAAGCTGCTTTCCACCGACTGGCTGTGCTGCGAGCCGTAGCGCTTGCCGCCGCCATGCTGGCCGCGGATTGTGAGCGGCACGTTGAGCAGGCCGCCCGTCATGTAGTGCATCTTGGCAGCCTGGTTAAAGATCTGATCGGCGGCCACCATAAAGAAGTCCATATACATCAGCTCGACCACGGGGCGCAGCCCTGTCATGGCGGCGCCAATCGCCATGCCCATGAAGCCCTGTTCGCTAATGGGCGTGTCCAGCACACGCGTGGGGCCAAACTCGTCCATCAGGTTGCGTGTCACACGGAAGAGGCCGCCGTAGTAGCCTACGTCCTCGCCCATGACGAAGACGGAGGGGTCGCGCCGCATCTCGTCACGCATGGCTTCATTCACTGCCTGAATGTAGGTTGTCTTGCGCATGGAGTGTCCTGACTGTGCAAGTAATGTGATGTGACAATAATTGGTAATTGGTGAAGTGGTAAGTGCGAGCCCGCGCGCCAGGCCTGTCTCTGGAGAGGCTAAAAAGGCAGAACCGCTTCGTCTATCTCATCCAGGCGATAGTCCGTCCCGCTTTCAGCGAGTGCATTAACTTTTGGGCCGCGACGCTGGTCGTGCGTTCGTCTCTGGTTTGTCGACTTGATCACACCATTGATTAACGCGTTCAAGTTCATATATGCGTTGACCGCGCCTGTCGCGGTCTCGTCGGATAGAAGCCCGCGTTTGCCAGCCCGTTTCAGCCAGTAGATCGTTTCATAAGCGCTGCCACGTGCATAGTAAAGGAAGTGAACGCGCTCGGCGTAGTGATAACGTCCGTAGCTTTCGGCAATGTTCGCCCCCACGCTGTCGGATGCACGTACGAGTTGTGCCCCTAACGTTTCGGAATCAAAGCTGTTCCATGTGCGCACAAGTGTATATACGCGGTCACAATAACGCGCGGCGTCGCGATAGATTTGCAGGTCATCAAGTGCCAGGTGAGCCATCGAACGCCTCACGTCGCGCAGCAGGAATTGCCACTTACCGCTTACCAATTACTTGTTCATCCTTATAACGCATACACATCCGTATACGCCTGCGCCTTGTCGGGCCAGGGGCTGTTCTGGGCAAAGTCGACGGCCTCTTCCACTTCCTTCTCGACTTCGGCACGAATGGCCTCGAGGTCGGCGTCGGCCACGCCGTGCGCCTGCAACCGCTTGGTGAGCGCCACAAGCGGCTCATACTGGCGCTGCATCTCAATCTCTTCGCTGGTGCGGTAGGTTTCCAGATCGCCCGCCATGTGGCCCGAGAGGCGATAGGTCAACCCCTCGATGAAGGTGGGCCCCTCGCCGGCGCGTGCACGCTCGGCCGCCCTGGTGACGGCGAGGTAAACCTCTTCCACATCGTTGCCGTCAATCTGCACGCTCTCCATGCCATAGGCGCGCGCGAAGAGGTAAATCTCGCTGACCGAGGAAGTGCGCGCAATCGGCGTCATCTCGGAATAGCGATTGTTTTCGCAGTAGAAGATCATGGGCAGCTTCCACTTGGAGGCAATGTTGAAGGTCTCGTGCATGACGCCCTGATAGATTGCGCCGTCGCCAAAGAAGGTGATGGCAATGCGCTCCTGATTCTGCAACTTGCTGGAGAGCGCCATGCCCGCGGCGTGGGGCACCTGTGCGCCCACAATGCCGTTTGCCCCCATAAGACCCAGCGACGGGTCTACAAAGTGCATGGAGCCGCCTTTGCCGCCGGCAAAGCCGTCGGAGCGACCCAGCACTTCGGCAATCGCGCGCTTGGGATCCATGCCGCGCGCCAGCGAGTGGTGATGGCCGCGATAGGTGCAGGTTAGATAGTCATCAGGGCGCAAGGCAGCGGCCATGCCCACGGCACTTCCCTCGTGGCCGATGGCCGTGTGCATTGCACCGCCAATTTTGCCCGATTCGGCCAGCTCCAGCAGCGACTCTTCGACGCGGCGAATGAGCACCATCATGCGGTACATGGTGAGCAGTTGCTCGGTGGAAAGAACGCCTCCGCCCAAATCGGTGGCCGCCGACGACGATGGGGCGTCTGTGCGTAGTGATGGCTGTTCCATGGAAAAATCCTTCCTCGTGTGGGTTCCTGCTGTGCGCGTGGAATGCGTCAGGCGTCAAGTATAGCATAGCCGGGCGCGCACCACAGATGATAAGTTACAATCGGCAGGGCCTCACAAACGTCAGCAATGCGCGCGCGCTGATCCAGCGAGTTTTCAGAAGGCCTTGCAATCGGGGCGATTGGCGCGCGGACTCCAGAATAGAAGCAGGGAGCGCCTTGTGGGCGCTCCCTGTTCTAACCAAGAGGTAATAGAGGATTATAACCCTGCAAACATGAACGGCCGCGGGATTGCCGAGTTGCAAAGGTTGTGGACTGTTGGTTTATGCAATCACCCTGACGTGTATGCTCAGGAAGTCATTGCCTGCATGCGGGCGTCGATCTCGCGCAAAACGGTGACGCGGTTCTTGTTGCCCACTTCATAATCGCGCAGTGCTTCAAGCTGCTTCATCGACTTCTTCTCAAGCCCGGCGGCGATGTCCTTGACGCTCAACTCGTCGTAGCCCTTCCAAATGTCTTCCACAGCGGACGAAACCTGCTGCT
>DIAV01000110.1:0-16707 GCA_002415895.1 Anaerolineales bacterium UBA5069
GAGGGGCCGCGCTTCAGCACCAAAGCCGAAAGCAACGTCTATCGCAGTTGGGGCATGGACATCATCGGCATGACAACCACGCCCGAGGCGCAACTCGCGCGTGAGGCGGAGATGAGCTATGCCGTCATGGCCCACGTCACAGATTATGACTGCTGGCGCGAGAGCGAAGAATCGGTGACGGTCGACATGGTGGTGCAAACGCTCCTCCACAACACAGAGGTGGCCAAGCAGGCCGTGGCCAACGCGATTGCGCTGCTGGCCGATGCGGGGCCAAGCCCGCACGCGCAGGCATTGCGCGACGCAATCATTACCAACCATGCGCGCGTGCCCGGCAACGTTGTACGCAACCTGAACGAGTTGCTTGTCAAGTACTTCCCGGAACACGCGTAGGGGCTGCATCGCCTTCGTGCGCGGCCACTTGAGCCGCGGTGGCGCCCGCCGCGCTGCGCACACAGCAAAGCGCGCCGCAGGAGTGCGATCTTCCCGCTGGGCACTGAATTTGCACTGTGCGAACGGATGCGCTACAATTCCCGCTTGTTGCGCACCTGTTGAGCGCAACGTTTACAGGGAGTGAATCATGGCAAAAAAGGGACCGCGGCAGTTGGTCAAGCTGCGCAGCACTGAGAGTTCACACATGTACATCTCAGTCAAGAACCGCCGCAACGATCCGAACCGGCTCGAACTCAAGAAGTATGATCCGACGCTGCGCCGGCACGTAATCTACCGCGAATCAAAGTAGTACGCGAGCATCGCGCCTGGCCTGATGGCCCCATTGCGTGATGACGTTGAGCGGGCCTTCGTGGGCCAAACGCTTTTTGTGTGAACCGAAATCTGGCGCAAGGGCGTAACCGCCTTGCGCCTTTTTTCGTGCCTGTCACCCTGCGCCACTGCGCAGGGACAATTGCCCACTGGCTTGGCCGGCATTGGCAGCATCGACTGGCTCAACGGAACCAGCTGCAAGGTCCTCACGTTGAGAGCCAATGTCCAACATTGACACGTTGTCGCATCGTACGCAAGCCGTCGGCATGACGCCGAAAGCACATGCGCAACTCGGTGTACAATGGTCTTGTACATCGCCGTCAACATCGGGCACTAGAGAGAAGAGAGCCTTAATGCGTCAAATGCACATGCTGTTGGCATCCGGCATCTTTGTGTTGATGGCCGCCTCCACGGCCACAGTTGCCTACGCCAATGAAGCGACATCAAACGCAATCGAACAAGCAGGTGGCCTGACTGACACGCTCGCGGGGGGGACACCCACCGCCACGCCCAATGCAGCCGCTGCCACCGCCACGGCCCGGGTGACGCCTGCCACCTCTGCATTGCCAACGGTTACACCGACGGTTGCCGCAAATGCCACGGCTGCACCCAACTTTACTTTGCCCATTACGGTGCCAAACGCGCTCACCGGCACGGTTGCAACCACGTTGGCGACAAGCCTCACCGATACGTCGCCGGCCAATGCTGCGCCTGCGCCCGAGGGCGTGGTTGCGGGCACTGTCATTGCCAATCGCACGGGACTGCTGGTGCGCTTCTTCACCGAAGGCAATACGTACGATCTGGCGGGATTGCGCTCCACCGGGCTGGCGCTGAGCCGCCCCTCCAACGTGCTCAACCTCTATAATTGCGACGCTGCCAAGGGCGTGAACCAAGCGGGCTGTTTCTGGGATCCCTACCTGCTCCAGCGCGATGGCTTCTATGAAATTGTGGCGGGCAGGGACGCCGGTGCGGCACAAAGCCTGATCCTGCGCGAAGCAGGCGCGCCGCCCGAAAACCAGGTGTGGATACAGAATCGCGCTGGGCGCGATGAGGAAGTTTATTACGGCACGCAAATGCGCAGCGTACCCGAAGGTGCGCTTGAGCAATTCAGCGTTGAAGCGGGAGGCGTAGGCGTCTTTTATCTGCGCAGTTGCGTTACGGCGGAGAACGGCGACTCCGTATGCGAATGGTCCTCCCACAGCGCCGAACCGGGCGGTTACTACGCCCTGGTTGATCAAACGCGCGCCGGTGGCGTCGCCGGTACCACCATCAGCAGCCTTTCACTCCAGGCAGTGCTTGGTGCAGCCGCCCCTACAGCCGAAGGTGCAAGCGTGCCAGCAACCGTAGCGAACGCGCCGCAGACAATTTGCAAGCTGGCCGTACCCGCGCTGAACGTGCGCTCTGGGCCAGGCCTTGGCTTTGATATTGTCAAAAAGGTGCGCAGCACCGAAACCGAAGTCGCCACAATTATCGTCACAGGCCGCACCGCGGCCGGTGACTGGTTGCGCGTGGACGAGACGATTGCCCCCGGCGGCTGGGTAATTGCAGGCAGCGAATACCTGCTTTGCGAGGGAGACGCCAATGCGCTGCCCGCAATCGCAGAAAGCGAACTCCCCGCCACACCCACGCCGCTGCCCGTCGCACTTGCACCCGCCGACGTCAGCGCACCCGCCGACGCAGGCCAATCAACCGACATACCCGCCGTGGGTGATGCTGCGAATGTTGAGGGCGCAGACGTCTCTGCAACGGCCACCACGACAGCCACCGACAACGGCGCCGTGGTTGCGGCGCCGTTGCCGCCGGGTACCGCAATGCTCACAGTCAACAATGTGTTCGACCGTGAAATGCGCTTTACGCTCGACCAGCGCTACCGCCTTGAGGCCGGAGCCAGCGAGTTTGACCTGCTGCCTGGTGAATCAGTCAATATTACTGTCTTCGCCGGACAAATCCCCTTTACGGCCAGCAGCCCGTGGCAAGGGCTCTCCGGCAACCAATCAATCACCGTGGCCGAAGGTGAAACGCGCGGCATCTACCTCGTCTTCTACTACGATGAAGTGGACGAGAAATGGTACCTTGCCCCAAGCTAACGCGGCGTGACTAATCCAGCATAATCGCGGGCAAATCAAAACGGGTGGGGAGGCCATGGCCTCCCCACCCGTTACTTATCAGTTGCACAGCAGCAATTTCTATGCGACCGGTCTGTGCAAAACAGAAGTGCGCGTCACGACCGCAGCTTGCGCCACACAACACCCAGGCAGCCAATCAAAAAGAGCGGTGTGTAGATCTGAAAAATACGGTCGGCCAGCCAGCGGGGCAGGAAGAGGTCTGTCACAGAGCCACGCGCTGCGCCCAAACGCTCGGTCCAAATGCGTAGCGGGCACTGCATCTGATTGAAGAAGAGCACGACCCCTTCAAGCACAATCACAACGATGGCGGCCACGGTCCATTTGTGAATGCGGTTGCGAATCGCGCCATAGAGCACCGCAAAGACGCAGAGCGACTCGAAGAAATAGATGAACGTGTGCAGGGCCTTGAGTGCGACAATGGCGAGTGTGCGCCATATGCCATCGTCACCGGGCAGCGGCTCAGGTCCAGAGGGCGTGGGCATGCCCGTATCAGCGCCCATCAGGGCAGCGCGCCTGTCTGCTTGTAGCGCACGTAGAGTTCGCGTGTTGCCTCATCTGCAGATAGGACAAATTGCGCGGCGGGACCGGCAGGCGCGCCCGCCGCATCAACCAGTTGCACATCCCACGTACCGGCCTGGGCCTCGACAAAGAGTACATCGAAATTGGCAAAGCGTGTATAGGGGCCGGGGGCGTCAAAGGTTGCGCCGGGCAGCCCCTCGGCCGATATTTCATCCACCACCAGCGGCGCGCCATTGTGCGTTACCTGCAGCGAGTAATCGCCAAGGCCCAGGGCTGCCGGCGAGTAAACGTACATCCACACGCGCACCACATTGGGCGCGAGCGCCGCTGTGGGAAACTTCTCGGCGGCCTCCAGCGCGAAGGCATAATTGGGCGTTGCAGTAGGAACGGGTGTCGGCGTTTCAGTGGGCGGCACCGTGGGCAGAGGTGTTGGCGTTTCGGTAGGCGGCACTGTGGGCAGCGGCGTCGGCGGCTCGGGTGTAGGTGGCACGAGGGTAGGCGGCGGGGTGTCCGTGACAACAGGCTGCGGCGCGGCCTCAACCGGCGCGGCGACAGGCGGCGCAGGCTGTGCGGCATCCGGTGCGGCTTGTGGAATCTCAACGAGCGGCTGCGCCAGCGCTGGGTCGGGTGGAGCACCTACCGTCGGTGTCCATGTGGGGACAGGGGTGCGCGTCACGCGCCCGCCGGCGTCCCCGCAACCGGCCAACATCAGGATAGCCACCAGCGCGCAGGCAAATGGCAGGGCCGTACGTCTGCACCGATGCACGGTGATGAGGTGAGTGGGCGTCAACATGGCTGCATTCAATCTGCGTCCGGGTCGCAACTCTTGACTGTGCTGCATCGTATCCCAACTACGCAGCCGTGGCAACCCCGTGCACACAAGACAGCCACCTCACGCCTGCCCCTCCTCGCCTGACAAGCGGCGCGTGTGCGGCGGCCATCTCGCGCGCATGAACACTATTCGACAGTCACGCTCTTCGCCAGATTGCGCGGCTGATCAACATCGCAGCCGCGCCGCAGCGCCATTTCGTAGGCAAAGACCTGGAGTGGGATCACGCATAGAATGGGTAGCAGCCACTCGGGCGCATGGGGCACAGGCAGAATGGCATCAGCCTTCGCGCGCAAGATTTCATCATCAGCATGTGCCACGGCCAGTACAAGGCCGCCACGCGCCTTCACCTGTTCCACCTGGCTGATCATCTTGTCATAGACGCCATCGTGGGGCGCAATCACCATGGTGGGCATTTGCGCGTCAATCAACGCGATCGGCCCGTGCTTCATCTCGCCCGCCGGGTAGCCCTCGGCATGAATGTAGCTGATCTCCTTGAGCTTGAGCGCCCCCTCGCGCGCGATCGGGTAATGCAGCCCGCGTCCCAGATACATAAAATTGTGATAGGTGTGAAAGCGCTCGGCCAGATTGCGATAGTGTTGCCCGTGCCATGCGGCGTCGAGCAACTCGCCGGCCAGCCCGGGCAGCGTCGCCAACATGCGGATGTGTGTACGCATGGCGGTATCGTCCAGCACGCCGCGCTGTTGCCCAAGGTAGAGCGCAAGCAGCAGTTGATCGGTAAGCGAGGCCGTAAAGGCCTTGGTGCTGGCAACGCCAATTTCCGGCCCGGCCTGCATGAGGATGTGGCCATCCGTCACCCGCTGCGCCTGGCTGCCGATTGCATTCACAATCGCCGCTGTAAACGCGCCTTTGGCGCGCGCTTCCTCCAGCGCGGCCAGCGTGTCAACTGTTTCGCCGCTTTGCGTCAGCGCCAGCACCATGTGATGAGGCTCAATCAGCGGCTCGCGATAGCGAAATTCGCTGGCATAATCCACCTCGACGGGCACCTGCGCCAGCCGCTCGATGTAGTGCTTGCCCGCCAGCGCCGCATAGTAGCTTGTGCCACACGCGACAATGGTGATGCGCCGCAACGCCTGCGCCTGGCTTGTGTTCAGGTTCAGCGAAGGCAGTTCGACGCGCGCTGCCTCGAAGTCAAGGCGGCTGCGCAGTGTATCGGTGAGGCTGCGCCCCTGCTCGAAGATTTCCTTCTGCATGAAGTGGCGAAACTCGCCCTTCTCAGCCGCCGTGGGATTCCAGTCAATCGCCACCGATGCCTTCTGAATCGGCGCACCCTGCAAATCACAGTATTCAGCACCGGTGCTGCGCACGACCGCAAGCTCCTGCGTTTCAAGGAAGACAAGGTTGCGCGTGTGGCGCAGAATCGCGGGGATGTCGCTGGCGATGAACATTTCGCCTTCACCCTCGCCAATCACCACGCCGCCGGCATTGCCCAGGCGCGCGGCAATCACCATGCCGGGATGCTGCTGGCTCAGCACGACGATCGCGCTGGGCCCCTTGAGTTCACCCAGCGCGGTCCGCACGGCAGCCGCAAGGTCTCCGGCGCTGCCGTTGTGCAGGTGGCTGTGCACAAGGTGGACAATGACCTCAGTGTCCGTATCACTGCGAAAGTGATAGCCGCGTGCCTGCAACGCTGCGCGCAGTTCAAGGAAATTCTCAACGATCCCGTTTTGCACTACCACAATCTCGCCATCGGGGCTGCTGTGGGGATGCGCGTTGCGCTGGCTGGGCGCGCCGTGCGTGGCCCAGCGCGTGTGGCCCACGCCTGCGCGCCCCTGCACAGGGTCTATCTCAACTGTGGTGACTAAGTTGCCCAGTTTGCCTTGCTCGCGCCGCACCTGAATACAGCCAGCGTCGTCCATGACAGCCAGCCCGGCGGAGTCATAGCCGCGATACTCAAGCTGGCGCAGCCCATTTAGAATGATCGGGGCCGCCTGTTGCGAGCCCACATAGCCAACAATTCCACACATGATGCACGTCTCCCCCCTGCGTGAAGGCGGCAATGCCATAGCAAACGGCAGCGCGGTTCAGGTTGAACGCGCCGCCGGCAGCCTTGCAGTGACCGTGCCGCCAAAATGTCGATTGGTGATAGATTGAAATCCACTGCGTGCAGCTTTGTCTCGGCGGTTGCCCGCCGTCTTTGCGCCGCGCGCGTTATCTGGGTAGAGGGGAGATTGGGTGCGGGCCGTGGATATGGCCCGTGGGGCATCCGCTGATCGTTCGATTTTCCGGCGCCAGCACGTGCTGCGCCGTTAGCCCGGCTGCGTGGCCGGGAACCCCATCCTCGTCACCCGCAGCGCTGCCACACCGGGCAGCCCACTGCGGGCCATGCGCTCGTCTCCCATGCGTTTTCGTCTACACCAGTATGCTCCTTCCAGTTGTATTTGCCACGACGCGTGCGTCTGTTTCTCAACGGCTGGCAGTATAGCAGTCACCGCCGCCAATGCAAAGTGCCGGCCACTTTGCGTCAAAGCGCAAATTGTCGCAAGAGCGCTTCGCTGCCTGCTGGCAATGAGGGTATGATAGGCGCATTCAACCTGTCGTGCTCAACACCCACTGCCATACAACGAACGTGTGTTCAACGCAATCGAGGCCGGAAGATCTCGGTGTCCGGGCGCACAATGCGTCCCTGCGTTGCATTCTCGTTGGCTGCATGGCAGCGCCATTTGAGGAGTTGCTCATGAAATTCCTGACAATCGTTCGCCATGCCAAAGCCGAAGACCCGGCCAACTTTGCCGACGATGCACTGCGTCCGCTGACGGAAAAGGGCCGCAAGGACGCGCGCGCAACTGCGCGCGTGCTGGGCAACCTGCAACCGCCCATTGACTGGTGGATGTCGTCGACTGCGCTGCGTGCCCGCGAAACCAGCCACATTGTCCTCACTGCACTTGATCTTGAGCACGAGGTGCATTTTGATGACAATATATATCTCGCACCCCCGGAGCGTCTGCTCGCCATCCTGGCTATTGCGCCTGCCAATGCCGAGCACATTGCAATTGTCGGACACAATCCCGGGCTGGAGGAACTTGTTGCCGGGCTCTGCGCGGGTGGCGCACTCAACCTCAATTTTCGCCTGCCTACGGGCGCCGTCGCCTACATTGAGCTGGAAATCGCGCGCTGGGATCAATTGCGCTGGGGCTGTGGTGAGTTGCGCATGCTGGTCTCGCCCAAACTCCTCAAGAAGTGATGCCACCCGTGGCTGAATCCCCGATTGCCGCTATTTTTGATCTGGACCATACGCTCGTCGCCGGCAGCACGGGTACGCTTGTGCTGCGCTACATGCGCGAAACCGGCATACTTGAGCAATACCTTGAGCGCAGGGGCATTGCGCGTGCTGCTGTGGCCACGCTGCTGTACAAGTCGGGCGCATGGGACGCCACGCGCATCATGCAGACAACCGCAAAGCTGGTGCGCGGCATCCCAGTCGCCACCATGTGGCAAATGGTGGACCATTGGTTTGACGATCAGGTGCGCCACAAACTAGCTCCGGGCGCGCTTGAACGACTTGATTGGCATGTTGGACAGGGGCATGTGCCGATCATATGCACCGCCAGCAGCCAGTTCAGCGCGCTGCCCGTGGCACAGCACCTCGGCATTCCGCACGCCGTCTTTTCAGAGTGGGAGGATGACGGCCACGTGATGACGGGCGGTGAGCGGCTGCCCATCGCCTATGGTGCGGGCAAGATCTACTGGCTGCGTCGCCTTGCCGCGCAACTGGGCCTGCGCCTTGCCGACAGCTATTTCTACAGCGATGATCTCTCCGACATGCCGCTGCTGCAAGTCGTACGCCACCCCGCCGTGGTCAACCCATCCAAGGGACTACACGCAGCCGCCACCCGCCACGGCTGGCCTGTGCTTACGTGGTATTAGCTCGTGGTGGCCACACAATTGTAGCCCCGCCATGCTGCACGCACGCTCCATTTACGCAAGACAGGACACACTGTATGTCAACCGACAACGACCTCGAAGGGTTCGTTCAGCCTGCACCCCTGGCCACGCTGGCGCATGACTTGCGCACGGGCGGCCTTGACCTCCACAGCGCCATTCACGACGCGTGCGACCGCATTGACCACAATGAGGGCATGGTGCAGAGTCTGCTGCCCGAAGAGGGGCGACGCACACGGCTGTTGGCCGAAGCCGACCTTTTGCTTGCGCAATTCCCCTTGCCCAACGCACGCCCACCGCTCTTCGGCGTGCTGGTGGGCATCAAGGATATCTTTCATGTAGATGGCTTCGTGACGCGCGCAGGCACAACCGTGCCACCCGCCACTTTTGCGGGCGCGCAGGCGCGCATTGTAGATGACCTGCGCGCTGCCGGTGCGCTGCTTCTGGGCAAGACAGTCACAACCGAATTCGCCTATTTTGAACCGGGACCAACAGCGAACCCGCACAACCCGGCCCACACGCCAGGCGGCTCATCCAGCGGGTCGGCGGCGGCGGTCGCGGCAGGCTTCTGCCCACTTGCCGTAGGCACTCAAACCATTGGCTCCGTCATTCGACCGGCGGCCTTCTGCGGCATTGTGGGCTTCAAGCCGAGCTATGATCGGCTGCCCACACAGGGCGTTATCTACTTTTCACCCACCGTGGACCACACAGGGCTCTTCACGCAGGATGTCGCGGGCATGGCACTGGCCGCATCAGCGCTGCTCGCGCAATGGCGCAGCGTGCCTGCGCCGTCGGAGCCCCCTGTGGTCGCCGTGCCCACGGGCGCCTACCTGGCGCAAACCGAGCCCGAGGCGCTGGCCGCATTTGAACAGCAGGTCGCTCGCCTCATGGCGCATGGCTGGACCGTGCGCCGCATTCCGCTCTTTGCTGAATCGAGCGAGATTGTGGACCTGAATGCGCTGCACAGGCGGCTCGCCTTTGCCGAGTTTGCGCGCGGCCAGGCCGACCGCTATGCGCAATACGCCTCTCACTACCGGCCTCGCACCACCGAGATTATCCACATTGGCGCGGCTGTGCCGGACGAAGAACTGCCAAGCCTGCGCGCAAGCTGCCTGTACCTGCGCACCACCTTGACAGAGTTGATGCAGAGAGAGGGCATTGACGCCTGGATTGCACCGGCAGCCACTGGGCCTGCACCCGTCGGCCTGCACGCCACGGGTGACCCCAACATGAATCTGCCGTGGACGCATGCCGGTATGCCCGAGATTACCCTGCCCGCAGGCATCGCGGCCAATGGACTGCCGCTGGGGCTGCAACTCATCGCCCGCTTTGGGGCTGATGAGGAGTTGCTGGCGTGGGCGGCGCAAGCCGATGTCGCGCTGCACAACAACCACTCTTGAGGAGTCCGCCATATGCACCTCTTCCGCCGCAGGAGCAAAGCTGCGCAGCCCGTGTCCGAGCCCGCTGCTGCGCCGTTGACGCCTATTGCCAACGTGCCCGTCGGGAAGCCGGTCGACGACCCACAGCCGCTAAGTCTCCTTGAGCGCGCACGCCTCTCGGGCGACCCATTTACTGTTTCACCATACTTCACAAGCTCCGAGCTGGATATCGCATGGGAGTGGACTGACATCATCGAACCATTCCTTGCGCCCCACCAGGTTGATTACAGTGCGGTGGCCGATTTCGCTGCGGGTCATGGACGCAACAGCGTTTACCTGCTGCGCAAGTCAGCGCACCTCACCATTATAGACATCAATCAGAGTAGCATTGAGTTCTGCCAAACACGCTTTGGCAACGATGCACGGATTCGCTACCTTGTAAACGATGGCATCAGCCTGGCCGAGATTGGGGACAACACAATCTCGTTTCTCTACAGCTTCGACTCAATGGTGCATTTTGATCCCGACGTGATTGCATCATACCTCCACGAATTCCGCCGCGTTCTGCAACCCGGAGGCATGGGCTTCTGCCATCACTCGAATTCAAACGACAAGCCCGGCAGCGACTTCAAGCAGAATATCCACTGGCGCAATCAAATGTCGCGTGCACGCTTTGCAGAGTTGTGTCGTACGGCCGGATTGGAAATCGTTGACCAGCGCGTCATTGACTGGCGCGAGGCAATTGCGCTTGATTGCCTTAGCCTATTCATGAAGCCAATACCCGCCTGACACATACTCACTTGGGACAAACGGAACACCAATCGCGGTCATCTGTCACTAGCAATTGCACAATCAAATCTCTATGCTGGGGCGGTCAGGTGGCGCGCGCGACGCGGCCGTGCGCTTCGCACTGCCCCCCTCAAGCAGCGCGCGCGCGCCACCTGACATTGTGTATCCTCCCGGGGCCACCATAGCTCGTTCCAACCCCAATGCTACGAAAGCGCTGCGTCCATGAAGAAGGTGTTGGTCATTCACCTGAATGACACAGAGACCGAGGAACAGGTAGAGTTCCTGGGCCAGCAGATCCAATTGATCTACAAGGGCACGCTTGGCGACGGCGCACGCGCCGCGGCGCTGCTTGCTGAATACGACGGCAAAGTTGACGCGATTGCGCTCGACGGCCTGCCGGCTGAGCTACAACTGGGTGGCGCGCATCGGCCTCACACTGTGGGCGCCGGTTTGCGCGCTGTTGCCAAACAAACGCCTGTTGTCGATGGCGCAGGCATTCGCGCCGGCCTCGAGCGCTGGGCCGTCATTCTGGCCGATCGCGCCGAACCGGGCATCTTTGAGGAAAAGCGCATCCTCATGGCGCCCGGCCTCAATCACAACGGCCTCGCGCAGTCACTCGAACGGCGCGGCTCCACCATTCGCTACGCCGACCCCTTCATTTACTTCGATTTGCCCGCCACAATTGGCGTGGGCCGCCGCAACACGCTCGAGCAGTTCGGCGCGCCAACGCTTGCGCGCCTTGCCGATGCCCCCTTCCGCCGCCTCAAGGCCCAGTCGGGCGAAGCGCGCCGCCGGCGCGCCGCAACCCCGTTCAAGTGGGCAGATGTCATTGCCGGGGACATTGGGGCCATTCGCCGTTATGCGCCCGACGCGCTCACTCACAAGACGGTTGTCGTCGAGTGCGCCACCGGCGCCGACCTGGACGACCTGCGCGCGCGTGGCGTTAGCATCGTTGCCACGCTCATGCCGTCGCTCAATCCGGCAGACAACCTTGGCCGCTGGTCGGCAGCAATCATCGAGGCGGTGCTTGTCTCGCTGCGCACCGACACCAATGCGCCCCTCACCGAAGACACCTATCTCGACCTCATGGCCGATATTCAGTGGACCCCTGCCGTCCGCTACCTGCAGCCTAATGAGGCAGGCATTAACCGATTTGCCTTTGTGATCCACCCGCTCAACATTGGCTTTGTGCGCAAAGACCCCTCCATGCGCTGGACGCGCTTTGTGCCCGAAAGCATCCTGGAACCCATTGCCGCCTACACGCAGCCCTTTCTCGTCAGCACCATCCGCGGCGCAGTCTCCGAGAGTACAGGCCAGCGCGTCGAAGGTTACCTCTACACATTGGGCGCAACCCCCCGGCAGATGGTCAAGCGCGACGCCAACTTCACCTACCAACGCATTAACAAGGCGGCGCGCATGGCAGAACGGCGCGGTGCGCGCATCCTCGGCCTCGGCGCGTTTACATCGGTGGTTGGCGATGCCGGCATCAGCGTGGCGCACGAATCGGACATTGCCGTCACCAGCGGCAACAGCCTTACGGTTTCCATGACACTGGAAGCGGCCAAGGAAGCCGTCAAGATGATGGGGGCCGAGGACCTGTCCAAAGGCAAGGCCATGATCGTCGGCGCAACCGGCTCCATTGCTTCGGTCTGCTCGCGCCTCCTTGCGCAGGCCATTCACAACGTGGTGCTCGTCTCCATTGAGCCCGAGAAGCTGCTCGAGCTCAAGCGCACAATCCAGCGCGAGACACCGGGCGCCAACGTCACTATCGCCACCAAGACGGGTGATCTCGTGGCTGATTGCGATCTCATCGTCACAGCCACATCGGCCTTTGGCCAGCGTGTAATTGACCTGACGAAGTGCAAGCCGGGCGCAGTAATTTGTGACGTGGCGCGACCGCCTGACATTAACCCGGCTGAGGCCGCGCTGCGCCCCGACATCCTCGCCATTGAGAGCGGCGAAGTGGCAATTCCGGGCGACGTGGAGATCGGCTATGACATTGGCCTGCCGCCCAAGACTTCATACGCTTGCTTGGCAGAGACCTGTTTGCTGGCCATGGAAGGGCGCTTCGAGGATTACACACTGGGCCGCAACATCGAGATGGAGCGGGTCAAGGAAATTTATCGCCTCTCGCGCAAGCATGGCTTCCGCCTGGCAGGGTTGCGCTCCTTTGGCGAGTATGTAACGCCCGAGGTTGTTGCCGCCAAGCGCAAGCTGGCCGACGAGTTGCGCGCCGACCCCGCGCGCTTTGCCAAGATGCAGGCTGAAGCCGCAACCAAGCTGGCCGCAATCCCTGTCATGTCCAAGGGTGTCTCGCAATCACAAGGCTTGTCGCCGGTGTGGATGCTGGCCACAGCGGCAACGGCCACATTGGGCGCGTTCTGGCTTACACGCGCCGCGCGCCGCAAGTAAATTGTTGTGGTTACGACAAAAATAGAGGTGTGTAGGCTTCTGCCTACACACCTCTATTTTTGACCAGTGTCACGCATGACAACTCAGGTTTCGCGGCAGCGCGCCCCAACTTCAACGTCGGCTACTGCAATGCCCAAATGCCCACGCCCTTGCTGCGCGCGGCTTGCTCGGCCTCCTGGAGCAGAGTCGCCTGGGCAACGTCGGGCTGCACGGGTTCGGCCGCCGCCCAGCCTTCACGCACAAGCTGTTCATTTACCAGCGTACCGTCGGGCAAATAGATGTAGCGCAGCAAGCGACCATTGCTGTCACTTTCGCTCATATCTTTGGCAAGGAGCACCTTTTTGCCCGCCACCAGCGCGCTGTTGGCATCAGTGGCGGCCTGATATCCAGGTTCATCGCGATCGGGCGCATTCACACCGATATAGCGCACGCGGTACTCGCGCCCCGCAATCTGCACGTGCACCGTATCGCCATCCGACACCCACGTCACGGTGGCCTCAATGCGCACAGTTGCGGCCTGGGCGGTTTGCACGGCGGCCGGCTGATCGCTTTGCGCAACTGCCTGTGCCTCAAAAGATCCCGCACCGGCGTTCTGCGTGTCGGGGAGCAGCGTCAAATCAATTGGCAATTCGCCGGCTTCGCTGCTCACCACAAGATCGGAGCGCACCCACGCCCCGCCCTCAAGCAAAAGCCACCAATAGCCATCGCTTGCTTCCTGACGGCCAATCACCGTGACAGGTTCGCCCGCGTTGAGCTTGGACTTTACGCCAAAGTCAGTTCCCGGGCCTGCGCGCAAATTGACAATCGTCGTCACCTTACCCGGCTGCGGGCGGAAGGCGACCGGCGCCGGCGTGCTTGCGACCTGCGGCGCGGCCTCCGCCGTGAGCGCCGCGGTGGCATCGGTTGTCTCGTTATCCTGCGCCCAAAGCAGTGCGCCCACCGTCACCACAATCAGGACAATCAGCGCCATCCACAACCACTGCCCACGCGGCCCCTCAACTTCGAAGCCATCGCCACGGCTGCCCCCCGCCCCACCCGACACATACAGCGAAGGCACATTCAGGAATAGCTCTTCCAGGACATCGCGAAATTCGGTCTTGATCTTCCATTCGCTTGTGCGCGCGTTATACTGGCGGCCCCATTGCGGAATGCGCCGCTTGAGTTCGCCAATGGTCGCGCTAAAATCCGGCGCGCTGGTGATTCTGAAGCTGATAGCGCCCGACTGTTCGCGGTATTCACCGAGGCGGGCGCGGGGTACGTTGGCCATGTGTCCCGTACAATTCCACCACACAGGGTGGCAGCAATGAGGCGCAGACGGACAGTCGCACAATGCGCGCAGTATACAGCAGTTCCAGTCTCCATTGAACGGGCAGCAGATGGCGCTCGCCCGCCGCCATCCCTACGCGCGCGGCCAAGCCACCGCTATGCCACCAACGCGCGCAATTCCTCCTCCGAGATGGTGGGGATGCCCAGTTCACGCGCCTTGTCGAGCTTGCTGCCCGCGTTCTCGCCCAGCACCACATACGCAGTTGCCTTGCTCACGCTGCCGGCCACCTTGCCACCATTGGCCTTAATCAGGGCTTGTGCCTCTTCGCGGCTGAGGGTGGGCAACGTGCCGGTGACAACGAAGGTTTTTCCGGCCAGCGGCTGCGCGCCTACAGGCGCCCTCGCTTCGGCAGTGCGTACGCCATAGGCCGCCAACTGGTGGACGAGCGCGCGGTTTGGCTCGAGCAGGAAAAATTCATGGACGCTCTCGGCAATGCGCGGGCCAATGCCATGGATCGCGCTGAATTCCTCCTGCGGCGCGTCCATGAGCGCCTGCAGGCTGCTAAAGTGCTGCATGAGCAACTCGGCCACCGTTTCGCCCACAAAGCGAATCCCAAGCGCCGTCAGCAGGCGTGCAACAGGCCGCTGCTTGCCCGCCTCAATCCCCGCGCGCAGATTGTCGAGCCGTTTCTCCTTGTAGCCTTCCAGCGCAGCGATCTTCTCCCACGGCAGGTTGTAGATATCCGCCAACGACTTGATATAGCCGAGTTCCACAAAGGCCTCGGCCTGCTTGATGCCGAAACCTTCAATGTCCATGGCGCCGCGCCCGACAAAGTACTCCACCTTGCGCACAAGCTGCTCGGGGCACGCGCTGTTCACACAGTAAGTTGCCGCCTCATCGGGAGGCCGCACAAGCGGTTCGCCGCAGATGGGGCAAACGGAGGGCATTTGCCACGGCGCCTCGCTGCCGTTGCGCAGTTCGGGCAGCGCACGCAGCACCTTGGGAATGACTTCCCCCGCGCGCTTGATGACCACCTGATCACCCACGCGCACATCCAGGTCGCGCACATAGTCCTCGTTGTGCAACGTGGCTGCCTTAACGATGACGCCACCCACTGCCACCGGCTCCAGCACAGCATTGGGGGTGGCAACGCCCGTGCGCCCAATATTGACCACAATGGCATTGAGGCGCGTTACGGCCTCTTCACCTGCATACTTGTACGCAAGCGCCCAGCGCGGGTCCTTGCCCGTGAAGCCGAGCAATTCCTGCAGTTCAAGCGAATCCACCTTGATGACCGCGCCATCCACCTCATAGGGGAGCGTTGCGCGCAGCGCGCCGTACTCGGCCAGATACGCCGCCAGCGCGTCGAAGTCATCGTCGCCAAAGTGGCGCAGATTGGGGCAAACGGGCAGGCCCAGTTGCGCAAGGTAGGCGAGCATGGCCGAGTGCGTTTCCGGCGCGTTGTCTTCGGTCTCCAGAACGAGCGCCTGGTAGATCCAAAGTTTGACAGGCCGCTGCGCCGAAATCGCACTGTCGAGCTGGCGCAGGCTGCCTGCGGCAAAGTTGCGCGGATTGGCATAGAGTCGCTCGCCCGCCTCGCTCTGGCGTGCGTTGAATGCCTCAAAGTCGGCCTTGTCAACGTAGGCCTCGCCGCGCACAATCAGCTGCAGGGGTGCGTGCATCGACGTCGTTGCGCCGCCGGCGGGAATCACCAGCGGGAGCCGCCGCACGGTGCGCAGGTTATCGGTGATCTTCTCGCCAAACTGACCATCGCCACGCGTTGCGCCCAGCACAAAATCGCCGTGGTCATAGCGCAGCACCACAGTCAGCCCGTCAAATTTCGGCTCAACCACGTAGGAGAGTTCGCCGTGCCTCTCGGCAGGCAAAAAGCGTTTGAGGCGCTCGCGCCAGGCATACAGGTCTTCACTGCCAAACGCGTTGGCAAGGCTGAGCATGGGCGCAGGATGCTCCACCTTCTCAAACTTGTCGGCCACAACACCCCCCACGCGCAGGGTGGGGCTGTCGGCCGTGCGCAGCGCAGGGTGCGCCGCCTCCAGCGCTTGGAGTTCGCGGAAGAGCGAGTCAAACGCGGCGTCGCTAATCTCGGGCGCGTCCAGCACATAATACTGATACTGGTGGTGGCGTAGCAGCGCGCGCAAATCTGTGGCACGTGCTGCCACATTTGCGGGTGCGGTTGAGAAGCCGGTTGTAGAGTCGGAGAGAGTGCTTGCTTCGGTATTGCGATTCGCCATGATGGCAAGCTCCTGCGCGGCGCCGCGAGGCGCGACGGAATTGGGAGCCTTATTTTACCTCATTTGCGCCACCAAAATAGTGAGCCAGGCCTTCGCAAAGGAGGAAGCCCCGGCTCACTGTTTGATCACCTTCAGTTTGGCAGCGCGTCGGCCTTCGCCCATCCTGCCAACCCATCGGCGGCGCGCAGGCGCACCCACGATGCCCCGCCATTTGCGACAGGGTAGGCGGTAAATTGATCGTTTGGCTCAAGTACAGTGAAGGGGGTGCCGCTGCTATAGACTTCAAGCACGTTGGATGCAGAAGCAGCAGAGGCGTACATAGAGAGCGGTGTGGTGGCCGTGACAACCGTCCCCACAGTAAAGACAAAGGGCGTAGGGGTAGGCGGCGGCGCATCTACGGGGGCGGCCGCTTCGGACTCGGTGCCGGCGGCGTTGCCTTCGGCCTGCACGTCCACCACCACACCGCCCGCGC